>JAFTOB010000124.1 GCA_017451545.1 Clostridia bacterium
GCTTTTACAGATACATCAAGGATAATGATGCTTTTGTTGGTGAAGTAGCATATCATTTCGACGGAGAAAGACAGATTTATATTGCTGATGTGATTATTTATGCTCCGCATCGTGGGAAAGGATATGGTCGCACCGGATTGTTGCTTTTATGCGAAAATGCAAAATCGAATGGCATAAAGGAACTCCATGATGACATTGCTATCGACAATTCTGCTGTTGAATTATTCCTCAAATGCGGGTTTGTGGAAGTGTTAAGAACCGGTGAGTATGTTTTGGTAAAAAAAGAATTATGAGTTCGCCAAATTCCAACAGGTCGAACAGTTAGAAAAACTTGAATTTGTAGGTGTGCAATGGAACTCAAACTGATAGAATTAACACATAAAAATGATGTTTGCAAAACATACGAGATATACAAACACTGTATGTTTCTGCCAACTGAAGAAAAGTTCAACAAGAAAATAGACCAATTTCTTAATGACAATTCTATAAAAATCTTTGCCTGTCTTAACGAAGGCGAGATAGAAGGCGTTATTGTTGTTTGTTTTGTGGAACAAAGTAAAATTGAAATAATGGGTATTGCGGTTGGTTTGTCTGCTCGCGGCAAGGGCATTGGTTCTTATATGATAAATCAAATAGTAAAGTATTATGGTTTAATATCCGTATATGCAGAAACAGATAATGATGCTGTTGGTTTTTATCTAAAGAATAATTTTAGCGTTACAGAGTTCTATGAAACCTATGGTGATGAAACGGTTCTCCGTTATAAATGTGAATTAAATCGATAGATAAATTCCAATTTATCGAACGAAAACAGGTGCAAACCCTTATAGAAAAATGCACCCGTAGCTCTAAAATTTGCACCCACCCGAAAATGGTATCAAAATTTTAGATTCCTCACAAACAAGAACCCCCAAGCCGAACGGCTTGGGGGTTTATCTTTTATTATTTTACTGCTCGATCTCTTCCATAAAGTAGGCCTCGAGGATGTCTCCAATCTTGATATCGTTGAACTTTTCAAGTCCGATACCGCACTCGTAGCCCTGGGCGACCTCCTTGACGTCGTCCTTGAAGCGGCGCAGCGACGAGATCTTATCCTCAAAGATAACGACACCGTCACGCAGGACACGGATCTGGTTGTTTCTTCCGATCTTACCGTCCTGAACGTAAGAGCCCGCGATGGTTCCCACGTTAGGAACGTGGATGGTCTGGCGAACCTCGGCGTGGCCGTTGATAGCCTCGCGGAACTTGGGAGCCAGCATACCCTTCATAGCTGCGGTGATCTCCTCGATGCACTCATAGATGACGCGGTAGGTGCGGATCTCGACGTTCTGACGCTCTGCGCTGTCGATGGCCGTCTTATCGGGACGGACGTTAAAGCCGACGATAATGGCGTTGGATGCGGCTGCGAAGGTTACGTCGCCCTCATTGATAGCACCTGCGGCGGCGTGGATGACCTTGACCTTAACCTCCTCGTTGGAGATCTTCTCAAGGGACTGCTTGACGGCTTCCACCGAGCCCGCAACGTCTGCCTTGACGATAACGTTCAGATCCTTGACGCCCTCTGCGATCTGTGCAAAGAGATCGTTGAGGTTTGCGCGGCTGTTGGCCTTGAACTCGGCCTCCTTGGCCTTGGCCTTACGCTGATCTGCCAGCTCTCTTGCCATTCTCTCGTTCTCGACGGCGATGATCTCGTCGCCTGCCTCGGGAACGTCGGCAAGGCCGGTGATCTCAACGGGAACAGAGGGACCTGCGGCGTTCTTGAGTCTGCCCGTATGGTCTGCCATAGAGCGGACGCGTCCGACTGCCGTGCCTGCTATAACTATATCGCCGTTATGGAGCGTACCGTTCTGAACGAGGACGGTAGCAACGGGTCCGCGGCCGCGATCCAGCTTGGATTCTATAACGATACCCTTGGCGCGGCGGTTGGGGTTAGCCTTGTATTCCTCGACCTCCGCGATGAGCAGAACGCGCTCGAGAAGGTCGTCGATACCGTAGTGAGTAAGTGCCGAAACGGGAACGCACATTACGTCGCCGCCCCACTCCTCGGGGACGAGGTCGTACTTGGTCAGCTCCTGCTTGATGGCATCGGGGTTGGCGGTGGGCTTATCCATTTTGTTGATGGCAACGATGATCTGAACGCCCGCCTGCTTTGCGTGGTTGATAGCCTCAACGGTCTGAGGCATGATACCGTCGTCTGCCGCCACAACGAGGATGGCAATATCGGTTGCCATAGCTCCGCGGGCGCGCATTGCGGTGAAGGCCTCGTGGCCGGGGGTATCAAGGAAGGTGATCTCCTTATCGCCGAGGCTTACGCGGTAAGCACCGATGTGCTGGGTGATTCCGCCTGCCTCGCCGGATGTGACGTGGGTGTTTCTGATGGCGTCGAGCAGAGAGGTCTTACCGTGGTCAACGTGACCCATAACACAGACAACGGGTGCGCGCTCGATGAGCTCGTCTGCGCTGTCCTCCTTCTCCTCGAAGAGCTTATCCTCGATGGTGACGATGACCTCGCGCTCGCAGATCGCGCCCATCTCATCGGCGATGAGGTAAGCGGTATCGTAGTCGATGGACTGGTTGACCGAGGCCATAACGCCCATCATCATCAGCTTCTTGACTATATCGCCGGCCTTGGCCTGGAGTCTCGAGGCAAGCTCACCCACGGTGATCTCATCGGGGACCTGAATGTGGAGCTGCTGCTTCTTGACGGGCATGGGAGCCGCCTTTTTGTTATTCTTGTTGTTCTTGACCGAGCCGGGAGCGCGGTTGCCGCCCACGTCCTTCTGAACGGGAGCACGGTTGCTTCCGCCCTGCTGCTTCTTGACTCTCTGGTTGCCGCCTCTGTCGTCGCGGACCGAGTCGGGAACAAAGTTGTCAAGACGCTCATCGTACTTGGAGAGATCGACGGTGGTGCCGCGGGTATCGACCACGCGGGTCTCGCCGTGCTTTTTGGTGACGACGGTGCCCTTGGGGGTCTGCTCTCTTACGATGGCCTTGGGCTGGAACTTCTCACGGGGTGCGCGCTGGGAGCCCATCTCGTCCTTATCGCGGAAGGGTCTCTGCTGCTGACCGCCCTGTGCGCCCTGCTGGGGTCTCTGATTATTGTTATAATTATTATTGTAGCCGCCGTTCTGGGGACGGTTAAAGTTACCCTGCTCGGGACGGCGATCAAAGCGCTGATCGGGGCGCTGGTCGGGTCTTGCGGGACGCTGATCCTGCTTGCCGTAAGCGGGCTTCTGCTCGGGTCTCTGCTCTGCGCGGGGCGCGGGCTTCTGCTCGGCGCGGGGTGCGGGAGCGGGCTTTGCCTCTGCCTTGGGGGCTTCGACCTTTGCGGCAGGCCTCTGCTCTGCCTTGGGGGCCTCGACCTTGACCTCGGGCTTTTGCTCGGTCTTGGGAGCCTCGACCTTCACCTCGGGCTTCTGCTCGGCCTTGGGAGCTTCTTCCTTGACCTCGGGCTTCTCCTCGGTCTTGGGAGCCTCCTCCTTGACCTCGGGCTCGGCCTTGGGCTCGACCTTTTTTACCTTTGATGGAATATACGTCACACCGTCAAGGTATTCGTCTATATTATCGATTTGATTTGCCTTGGTGACAAGGTTCAAAAAGATGTCGAACTCCTCGGGCTGGAGGGTCTTCTGAGTCTTGACCTCTACTCCCGCGCCCGCCATAAGCTCAACTATGTCCTTCGTTTTGATCTCCAGATCCTTTGCAAGCTGATTCACCTTGTACTGAGTGCTCAATGCCATACTGTTAATTCTCCTTATTATTCCGCGCATGGGCGGAAAATCTCAAAGATTTATTTTTTTCTTTACCGCCTCGGCCAGCCCCGCGTCGGTAATGCCGACGGCGGCCACGGTGCCGCTCTTACCCAGAGCGTCACCCAGCTCCGAGGAGCTGACCGGCACCTTTATTGCCTCGGTGCCGTAAAATTTGCATTTATCGGTCAGCCTCTTCTCCGTGTTCTTCGACGCGTCCTCGGAAATGATAACGACCGCGGGAGCCTCGGCACCACGGCGCAGGGCCTCGCAGATCATATCGGTTCCGCTGACCGCCGCACCCGCCTTTTTGCAGATGCCGATCATGGAGAGGAGCGACCTCTTCTCCGCTTCATTCATTTTCCGCAAGCTCGGCCTCAAGTCTGTCGTAGATCTCATCGGGGATCTCACGGTCGAGGCTTCTGTCTATCCTGCGGCTTTTTCTCGCCTTTTGCAGGCACTTTTTATCCTTACAGATATATGCTCCGCGACCCGGCTTTTTGCCCACGGGGTCGAGGGATATCTCGCCATCGGGTGAAAGCACCACGCGAATGAGCTCGCGCTTCGGCTTATGCTCGGAGCAGCCCATGCACTGGCGCATGGGGATCTTTTTTTGCGGTGCGGGCGTTGCCATTACTCGGACTTGATATCGATCTTGCAGCCTGTAAGCTTGGCGGCAAGGCGTGCGTTCTGACCCTCTTTACCGATGGCAAGAGAGAGCTGATCCTCGTCCACGATAACGCGGCAGACGCGCTCCTCCAGCATCTCCACCGAGATGACCTGTGCGGGGGAAAGTGCGGCGGCGACGTACTCGTCGGCAGACTCGCTGTACTTGACGATATCGATCTTCTCGCCGCCCAACTCGTCAACTATGCCGGCAATTCTCATACCGTGATTACCGATGCAGGCGCCGATGGGATCGACGTCCTCATCGCGGGAGTAGACCGAGATCTTGGTTCTCGAGCCGGGCTCACGGGCGATGTTCTTGATCATTACGATGCCGTCCGTGATCTCGGGGATCTCAAGCTCGAACATACGGCGGACGAGACCTGCGTGAGATCTCGACAGAGTGACCAGCGGGCCGCGGGTCTCGCGGTTGACCTCAAGTACGTAGACCTTGATGCGCTGACCGACGGTAAATCTCTCGCCGGGGATCTGCTCGGCCTTGATGAGGGTGGCGTATCCCGTTCCCGTCTCAAGCAGCACGTTGCCGCTCTCGGGGTCGATCTTGCTGACGGTGGCGGTGATGATCTCCTCGCGCTTGCTCTCGTAAGCCTCCTGAGCCAGCTTGCGCTCGCCCTCACGGATGCCCTGAATGATGACCGACTTTGCGGCGGCGGCGCTGAGACGGCGGAAGTTCTTGGTGTCCACCTTGATCTCGTAGATATCGCCCACGTTGTAGCGCTTTCTGATGGTGCGCGCCTCCTCAAGGGAGATCTCGGCGACGGGGTTTTCTACGGTCTCGACAACTGTCTTCTGCTGGAAGACCTTAACGTCCTGCTTTTCGGGGTCGATGGCGACTCTGACGTTTATATTGTTGCCGTATTCCTTCTTGTAAGCCGAGACGAGAGCCGCCTCGATCTTTTCGAGCATATACTCCTTCGGGATGCCCTTTTCCTTTTCGATAAGCTCAAGAGCCTCAAAAAATTCCTTGTTCATTTTAAGGATTTCCTTTCAATCTTATTCGTAATCGTACAGACAGAGCTTGGCGACAGCCTTGTGCTCAAGCACTGCGGTTTCTTCTCCGATATTTATTGTCACGGTCTTATCGCCGTAGGCCTCGAGAGTGCCGACGACGGTCTTTCTGCCCTTCGCGTCGGGGGCAAAGAAGCGGGCCTCCACCTTCTCACCCATAAACTTCTCGGCGTGCTCGGCGCATTTGAGCTCTCTGCCGAGGCCGGGGGAGCTGACCTCAAGGTAATACGCGCGGTCGATGGGATCGGCCTCGTCGAGAACGGGGTCGATGGCGCGGTGTACCTTTTCGCAATCATCGATGTAGATGCCGTTTTCGTGGTCGATATATATCCTCAGGTAATAGGAAGCGCCCTCCTTGACGAACTCGACGTCCCAGATCTCGTAGCCGAGCTCTGCGACGGTGACCGCGATGGCCTCCCTTGCCGCCTGAGCGACGTTTTTGATGTTCTGTGCCATACTGCTCCTTTCGGCTTTTTTTCGAAGCCTCATAATAACAGTTTGAGAGTGGACAGGCGCCCACTCTCAGATACTATAGGCATTATATCACACTTTACTTTATTTTGCAATAGCTTTTTGAAAATTTTTTTGATTATTTTCGGAAAAGTTCTTGACACTTCCGCTTTAATGTGATAAAATATCATCAATTCAATAAGTAAAAGCTGTGACGAAGAATGGTCGTGGCGGGCAGATCCC
>JAFTOB010000125.1 GCA_017451545.1 Clostridia bacterium
CTTTTTGCGTCTCGGAAAAAAGAAGCGAAAAATTGGGTATGGAGCGAAGCGCAATACCTAATTTTTGGCTTGTTTTTTCAGCAAAAAAAGCAAATAGGATGGGCGATGCAAAGCCGCTGTAGCCTTTAATATCTTACAGTGGCAATATTCGGTTAAACCGTTCGTTAGCGCGGCCTGAAAAAGAAGCCAAATTTTAGGTATTTCATACCCAAAATTTCGCTTCTTTTTCACTGAAGCAAGGGCCGCGTAGGGAGGATTTCGCGCTCTGCGGAGCGCGACCAACGGGTTGCCGTTGGATCGCAAAAAACTTTTGAAAAAGTTTTATCAAAACTTTCAAGAAGGGGTTCAGCCTAAACCGTCAAACTCCGATTTATCGCTTCGGCCATTGCCGGCGATTTATCAGCGAACAAAAAAGAACCAACCGTCGGTTGGTTCTTTTCTTTTTGCCCTGCGCTCAGATGAGCTCCATTTTGGTGATGACCACGGGGGCGACGGGGCAATCCTGGAAGCCCGTGCGCACCGATGCGATCTTATCCACCACCTCAATGCCCGAGGTGACGGCGCCGAAGGCGGCGTACTGACCGTCGAGGTGAGGTGCATTCTGATGCATAATGAAGAACTGGGAGGATGCGGAGTTGGGATCCATGGTTCTTGCCATGGAGAGCACGCCGCGAGTGTGCTTGATATCGTTCTGCGGGAAGCCGTTAGCCTTGAACTCGCCGCGGATGACGGGAGCCTCGCAGTGGTTGAAATCGATATCGTATCCGCCGCCCTGAATCATAAAGCCCTCAATGACACGGTGGAAGATCTTGCCGCTGAAGAAGCCCTTCTCGATGAGTCCGACGAAGTTCTTGACGGTTCCCGGTGCCTTTTCGGGGTAGAGCTCGGCCTCGATGGTGCCGTAATTTTCAATTTCGATTCTGATTTTCTGATTGCTCATTTGTCTTTCCTCTTATATTTTTTTATATTTTTCAATGGTTTCGGCGTAGGCGACGGCAAAAAGCTCGTCTATGCGCTCGCTCTTGCCGCACAGGTGAAGGTAGCCGAAAAGGGCCTCCATTCCCGTGGCGCGGCGGTACTGCAGGGCGGTTGCGCTTTTGGGCGTGTTGGTATGACCGATGTTGCGCCCGCGTCGGAAGGCGGCCTGCTCGCCCTCGTCAAGCATATCCGATATTCTCTCCACAGCTTCCGACTGCGCGGCGGCGCGGACGAAATCGAGAGCGGCCTTATTCAGCGCCGATGCGTGGGAGAGCCCGCAGGAAACGAGAAATTCCCGCACCCGCAGCTCTATGACGCAATCGCCGAGGTATGCCAGAGCGGCCGAGGAGATCTCGTTCGGCTTTCTATCAAGCATCCTCGTTCTCCTCTGCCCCCTCGTCCTCGGTCTTAGGCTTATCCTGCTCGATCTTATGAAGGAGCTCGGAGATATGCGCGCCGTGGGCGATGGAGCCGTCGCGGACGAAGGTCAGCTCGGGAGTGATGCGGAGGTTGAGGCTTTGCGCCAGACAGCGGCGGATATAGCCCGAGCTGGATGCCAAGCCCTTGGAGACCTCTTTTTCGTCGCCCGTCAGGAGCGAATAGTATATTTTTGCGTATTTCAGGTCGGGTGTGACCTCTGCGGCGGTAACGCTGATAAATGCCGACGACACGCGGGGATCCTTGACCTCGCGCAGGATCGCCGATATCTCCTTTACCACCTCGTCGTTAATACGACCTCTTCTGTGTTTTGCCATAATTATTTTCCTCTTTAATTTATTATGAAATGACCTCGATCCTCGAAGCCGCCGTGACCTTACCGAAGGTCAGCTTGCCGCCGTCGAATGTGAAATCGGTCTTTTTGCCATCCACGCGGAGCTCGCGCGCCTCGGTCAGATAGGGAAGCTCAAGGCAGGACAGCTCAAGTCTGCCGCCCTTGACGTTTATTGCGGTGAGATCCTTCTTTATCTCCACGTTGCCCCAGCCCGTTCCGAGGCTGAAGAGGCAGCGGAAATCATCGGTCTTGACCACGGGGTCAAAGCCCAGCTTGCCGCGAGGCAGGTCGAAGCTCATACCCGAGAGAATGGGCAGCAGGGCGAAGGACGCCATACTGCGTGCGTAGTTACTGCCGCACTCCATTTCGTTCCAAGGGTTTCTGTTGTGGCCGCGGTAACGCTCGCGGACGGAGCGGACGACGGTCAAGCCTTCATCTACAAATCCGCGGCTGATGAGCAGGCCCGCAAAGGCGTACTCAAAGCCGTGCATGGTCTCCTCGCAATAGGGGACGGGAATGCTCGGCTTTTTCGCGCCCTCGGGGTAGTCGCAGATAACGCTTCCCGCATCGTCATTAAGTCCGAAAACACGCCACGGGTTTGCGAAATTACGCAACGAGGGCTTGAAATTGTTTTTGAACATATTTTCGAGGGCGATCTTCACCTGCTCGCGGTCGAAGATATCGCCGATGCCGCAGATGTCCGCGTGCCACTGACCGAGAAGCTGATCTATGGCGCTTCCCTCTCCTATCTGATACTTGATCTCGCGCGTTTCGTCGTTCCAATATCTGTCGGACACTCCGAAGTGCTCGAGGGTGGCTTTATCCGAAAGGTCGACCTTCTGGCAGAAATACTTGCCGTTGAAGAGATTTTCCTTCGTCCATTCCCTGCCCTTTTCGTAAAGGTCGGAATATTCCTTGGCCTTGTCGCTCTCGCCGAGGTGCTCCGCCATTTCCGAGGCGGCCTTCAAGGCGGCGAGATAGAAGCCCTGAAGCCAGGACGACGGGCCGAAAAGCTCCATATCGAGGGTGTGATGCTGGCGGCCTGTGAGCACGCCCGACTTGTCCTTATCCCACTCGCAGGCGTTTTTGTCGCTCCACGCAAACTCAAGCACCGATTTTACTTTTGCCCAATTGCGGCGCAGCCATTCGTCGTCGCCCGAGATCTTCCACTCGCGGTAGGTCTTGATGACACAGCCCATCTGACCGTCAAGGCAGGGGAGCCTCGGCTCCTGCGGAATATTTATCGGGAGCTTGATGCGGAATGTGGTCTCGCCCGACTCAAAGGTGCAATGGTCGAATTCGAGGTTGCGGATCGAGCGTTCGAGCTCGGGGAAGAGGAAGCAGAGGGCGTATGCGTAGTTGTAAACGTGCTGGCAGGTTCCCTCGCAGGAGCCGTGATTCTGAAGCTGACCCTCCCAGCCGTAGAACTCGCCGTTCTCAAGGCGGAAGACGGTTGCCGTCTTGATGACCGACAGGGTGGATGCCGCCGCGTCTATGACGTCGGGATCGAGGGTGGAGCCGAAGATGGTATTTTTGTATTCAAGGGTGCGGGTGTAGAGATCATCGAAGTCGCGCAGCGAGCGGATGCCTGCCTCGGCCGCGCCCGAATAGAGCTTTGCGTAGTAATTTTTCCAGGTCTTGCCGCTGCGCTCCTCGCGCTTATCCCAATAGTTGACACAGTTAGGAACATACCACGAAAGCACGAAGCGGACGGTCTTTTTCTCGCCCGGGGCGACCTTGACGTTTTTGCCCAGCGAGCAGCGGTCGTGACGGCCGGTTTTTTCTTCGTATTCGCGGCGGCGGAGCGGCTCACCCGAGGTGAACTCATTCCAGAAGGTTACGACCGGGTCCTGCCATTCACCGCGATACCAATAAGGCTGTATCTCATCGGCTCCCTCGCAGGAAATGGCAAGCTCGCCGTATTCGGGAGCATCCTTATCGCTTTCGGGGGAAGCGAGCGTGACCGTGCTTATATCTCCATCTGTCGAAAGCATATTTTTGCCGCCGAAGGAGTTTTCAAGCGAGAAGATCGAGCCGAACTCGACCTCGCGATCGCCCGTGTTCTCGTATTCCACCTCAAAAAACGCGGCGGGAATACTCGAATCGTCGGCGCAAAGCGGGATCAGCGGATTAAAGGCGGTCAAAGTGACCCTGCCGGGGAACTCGGGATCGGAAAAAGTCAATTTCGCGATCGGGAACTCTCCGTCAAACTCGCAGGATCGGAAATGGGGGAAGCCGCACATCATTCTGTTGTTTGGGCCGATTCCGTAGCCCGTGAAGCCCGAAAGCCCCGTTTTGTTGTAAACGCCCATCAGATCCTTCGTCAGGTCGCCCTGAAGCACGCGGCAATAGCTCTTTTCGCCGTCGCGGACGCGGACAGCGATGTGAGTGTAGCCGTTTATGCTCTGCTTGTCGGGGCGATTATATATTTCCCAGTCCATAAGTCGGCCGTTGCCGGCGAGACCGATGCTTCCCGTTCCGATGCCGCCGAGGGGGAAGGATATTTCATTTAACGCATTACCTGTGTACTTCATTTTTTGCCTCTCTATAAGTAGATATTTGCCCTATGGGTATGGATATATTGTATCACAAATCGCCGTGTCGTGCGTACTCAAAAAGTGACGCGCGGCACTAAAATAGCGACATTATTTATCAGAAAGGCCGAATTTTACGAAGCAATATCTGTCATCGTAAATAGGCTCAAGATTCCAGAAGCTTCGATCCTTCTGGAAGGTGCCGGGCTTTGTGTACATAGGATCCTCGCCGCAATGGTGGGGGCCGAGGAGATTGCGCAGGTTGTTGGTAAGGGTCAGGCGCAGGACGTTTCTACCGTCGCGGATCTTACCCGTCAGATCGAACTCAAAGGGTGCCCACATGACCTTGCCCAGCTCCTCGCCGTTAAGCGAAGCGCGGATGACGTTCACATCCTGCTTTGCGAAGGCCAGCTTGAGGCGGTCGGATGCCTTGGCGTCGAACTCGCGCTCCAGAGTGATAGCTCCGCAGAAGAAGGGGAAGCCGCAACGCTCGATGCGCGAAATATCCACGGTTTGCGGGGGCTCGACCACGGTAAAGCGGCCCTCGGTAAGGATGGCACCCATGGGGATGCCCTCCTCACGGCGAAGAACCGCGTTTGCGGTGGCATCGGCGACCTCGGCGTCAAGTCTCACGCCGAAATCACCGAGCAGGTAGAAGTTTTCAAGCTCGATATCGCAGGTGAAGCGGTTCTTCTCCACCTCGAAAAGGTAGGCCTTGCGCATCTTTTCGTAGACCACGGGGTCCTGAACGAAGTCGATGTCGGCCTCGATAATATTCTCGCCTGCGCGGAAGCCGTCGAGGCGCAGCTTGCGGAAGGAGCGGTCGCAGAAGTAGCCCTCATCGGTCTTGTCGATCTCCACTCCGTTGCACTTTATTGTGTAATATTTGGGTGTCTCGGTGACGAGCCAGAGCCGCTCGGGGGCGTACTCGGCATTGACGCGGAAGACCATCTTGACATGGACGGCCCGCTCGAGTGCCAGCGCCTTGTGCATTGCGCTGAGCACGTAGCAGTCGCGCTCGACGAGCTCGCCGTCGAAGTGGAGATCGCACTTGTCAAGTGTCATTGCGTTCTCGGTGGCGGCGGCGACCTTCCACTCGCCCGACACGGGCAGAACGGTGGCTTCGGGCTTCTCTTCCCTTGCCTTCTGCGCCGAGCCGTCGTCAAAGATCAGCAGGCTCTCAAAGGGAGCGAACTCGTAATAACCGTCGAAGGGCTCGGTTTCGCCGGTTACGGCGTTGATGCGGACAGAGCCGCGTGCGATCCTCGCCTTGACCGCCGAATTGTGGGAATTGACGAAATAATAGAGCTTGCCGTCCTCGAACACGCGCTCGGTGTAGGTGATCTGAGGCGCGTCGATAATATCGTTTGCCTCGATCTCACCGATTCCCTCGAGGATCTTGCCGCCGTTGGCACGGAACTCGGCGAGGAGCTTTTCGGTGTTCTCGAAAAGGATCTCGTGACGGGGCAGAATGACGGTTTTATATCTCTGTGTGCCGATGACGAGCTCTGCGCCCTCAACGTGTGCGTGGCGCTCCATCACCGTCTCGTCGCCCAGATGGAAGAGGATATGCTTTCTCTCAAGGCCTCCGATGAGGGAGACGAAATCGTCGTTGAGCGCCTTGATATCGTCGTTTTCCTTGCCGTCAAAGACCAGCCACGCGCTGGACTGCGGGTGAATGAGCAAGGTTTCGTACCTGACCTCGCCCTCGGAGAGCAGCTTGCCCGTGCGCGAGACCATATCGTTAAATTCGCGGTACTCGTCCCACCAGGGCTGCTGATAGTTCAGTGCCGGCGGATAGTCGCGCTTGCGCAGGCCGCGCAGGGAATGACCCTCAAGGTGCTGGCAAAGGAGAGTGATGCCGCGCACCATCTGCCATTCGTAAAGTCCCTTGAGCTCATCGTGACCCACGTTGTGTCCGCAGCCTGCGAAGGCCTCCGAAAGGATCTGCCGTATGCCAAGCTGATGCGCCACCGAGCTGACCTGCAGGGGCGTGAGGCAATCCTTGATGGCCTTGCCCAGCCAGTCCATACCCGGCATATCGAAATATTCGTAGCCCGCCATAATTGCGCCGTGGCAGAGAGTCTGTGAGAAGAGGGTCTCCTCGCAAAGCAGGTGTCCTGTCAGCTTCAGCCCGTTTTTGTGGCAGAAATCCTGAACCTGCTTCATATAAGAGGCGGCAAAAAGGTCGGTCACCAGCTTCCAGAAGCGGAAGCGGGTCTTTTTATAGTCGCCCAGCGGATAGAAAAGCTCGGGCAGGTGGGGGAGAAGGTCATCTCCGTATCTCTCCTCGTATTTTGCGGGGAGGATGAAGCTCCAGGGCATCTGGTAGCGCGAGACCTGGGGCTCGTCGGTGAAAAATCCCTCGATCTCCTGTCCGTATTTGTCCACGTAGGGCTGATAGATGCTGTCGATGAAGAGCTTGACGACCTTTTCGTCCATCGTATCGACGTAGAAGGGGTTGACCTCGTAGTAGCAGTGGTAGCCCTGCGCGCGGCAGACGGTGTTCTCGGACGTACCGTACTCGGGCTCGATGTGGAGGTATTTGAGCTGATATTCGGGTCCCATACCGTTGACGATGCCACCACCGAAGCCCGAAGGCCAGCCGTCCTCGTCGTAGACCCAGGATTTCATACCCAGCTTTTTGCCCGTGTCAATGGAGCGGCGGATATTCTCATGCCACTCGTCGCCCATATATTTGGTCTGAAGGCCGCCGCGGGCGTGCATAAAATAGCCGCCGATGCCGACCTTGTGCATTTCCTCGATCTGTCGCTGTGTTTCATCGGGGTCGAGCTTCTCGTTCCACGACCAGAAGGGCACGGGACGGTATCGGGACTCAACCTCGCGAAGTATGTCCTTTATCATAAAAAACCTCCGTTGAGAAATCATTATTTTCCATTATAAGTATACCGCAAAATCCCCTTCAAGTCAAGGGCTAAACGAAAAATCGCGGAAAATGCGGGTTGCCGATAAATCGAAGTTTATTTGAAAGATTTTTTTCGAGAACCTTCTTGCAAGAAGGTTCTCGAGCTCTCCAAGAAACTTTAATGCATTGGTTAATTTAAGTGGGATGTTTATCCTTCAAAAGTCGCTCGGTCGCGAATTTTGAGTGATTATATCGGCTAACTTGTTCGCGCTACCGCAGGCGCGCAGTCCGGTGAAAACTCCTCCTGGCGCGCCCTTTCTAAATATTACGATCAGAAATTGATTGTAACATCACCGTCGTGGC
>JAFTOB010000012.1 GCA_017451545.1 Clostridia bacterium
AGCAACGCTTATCTCAGCGTTTTCGCTGTAAGTGCAGGCGGGTATGGTTACGCGGTGCCAAGCCCACGACCAAGGCGTTCCGTCCTCGGCAAAATCTCCGACGTATTCGGGAACATTGCCCCAGCCGTTACCGTTATAGCTGACTGCGGGAACCATGGTGAAGCTCGGTGTCCCGTAGAACACAAGCTCCATTCTCATGTGATCCACGGGCTTTTCCGTGTGACGGTGCCAACGCCATACGCCCTCCTCAATTTTCTCAAACGTATCTGCCGCGCCCTCAACAGGAACTACCTTTGCATATGCTCTTCCGTTTAAAGCGATCTCGTTTATGCCATTTTCAAAAATGATATCAAGCATTTTTTTGCTCCTTTTTTGCTGCTTTCGCGTCGCGTATCTCGCTGACAGTGATCGACGAAAGCGAAATTATATTGCCGACAACAGTTGGCACCGACAAGGTGATAAATCCATATATCAACCAAAGGAAAATACCGGCAAAATTAAAGCGGCGAAGGCTTTTGGGACTTGTTTGCCAATATCCGATAACCGCAAGGCATGAACCTATCATAGGTAAAAGGCTTTCATATCCTGTCCAACTCAGCGCCGAAAAGACGGCCGTGACAAGGCAAAATCCGATAGGAAGATATATTCCCGATGCCCATTTGCGGCGCCCTTTTTGAGAAAAGAGCACGCCGCGCACCGTGTTTATGCAGTTGATAACGCATCCCGTCCATTGATTGAGCATAAAAAAGTGAACTGCCGAAAATCCATCCGACACGGATTTGAGCGCGATGCTTCCTCTTCGCGATCTCGCCCTGAAAATAAACCAACTTAAACCAAGCGGAACAAATCCGAGAATTTGCGCTATTGCGGTAACAGGATTGGTGAATTGCCCGGCAAGATCTTCAAAATACCCTATCATTTGAAATCTTCAATGTCAAAAGACCATTCATCGCGTTTGCGGAAAGGCGTTTTAAAGCTCTTTGAAAGAACGCCCTTCTTTTCAAGATGCATATAACAGCTTATATCGCATGATCTGCCGCATATGGAGCACTGATAAGCGTGTTGTGCGGGGGGATAGAAATAAATATTGCGAAGTATCTTTCTTGCGGTCTCGGGAGTTACCTTTGCTTCTCCGCTGATGATGGCAACTCTGTCTTCAAAATTCCTGAAGGCATCTGGCGGCATAAAAGGATTTTTGAGTCCGTTTGCGCCATTATAATAAACCGCACATTGCCAAGGATCAACCGTTCCATCCTCGGCGATGGCCTTACCGGGGCAACCCTTAACACACTCCCCGCACTTATCGCATAAATGAGGCTCTTTGACGGGAGTTGCTTCTATTTCTGCATCGGTAAGAACAAAGCATACTCTCACTAAGGGACCGAACTCGTCGGTAAGCAGAGCTCCGTGGAAGCCGATCTCACCGAGTCCGCAAAGGACCGCCGCTTCGCTGAAATCCATCTGTGTCTCCTGCGTGCGATTTCTGTATACTGCATCAAAAGCGACCTCGGGGTTTGTGGAATTTTCCTCTGCCATTATCTGCTGATGACGGCGCTGAGGAAGCGCGGAACAGCCTTCTTCCTCAAGCATCATGGAAAGGCGGACAGTTACCATGGGCATAACCGTCTCCTCCATATTTTCAACACCCATTGTGGTATACTGGTAATAAGTGCTTCCCTCCTCTATTCCTCGGTAAGCACCGCGCAAAACTCGGAATGCGATACCGATCACCGTTTTCGCTTCGGGCATAAGCTTGTGCACTGCGGATTCTTCGGGAAAGCGGGAGACGGGGGCAAATCCGACAAGATCGGCGCCCCATTTTTTGCAAAGCTCAACTATTCTGTCCTTCATTTTTTCTTACCCCCAATCAAATGATTATAGCAGGCATAGTCACAAGCTCTACCGCAAAGACACGCCGAATATCCCCATTGCGTGTCGGGGAGAAAGTTCATCTTGGGATAGATATCTCTTGCGCTGACAGCATCAAAGCGGAACTCTCCGTTGATAATTGCCTCTCGGTTAGGATCACCCTTCAAAAAGTCATCGGTCATAAAGGGATTTGATTTGTGCGCGCCCTTATAATAGACTGAGCATTGCCAGGTATCAAGCCCGTTTTCATCTATGGCCTTTCCGGGACAAGCCTTGATACATTCACCGCAATTATCACAAACGGGAGTATCCATAGCCTTATCAACCTCAAGAGGCGCATCGGTAATAATAAAGCAATACCGAATATACGGTCCGTACTTGGGGCTGAGTATCTTTCCGCTAAGCCCTCTTTCACCGATACCGCAAGCCTTTGCGGCCTTTCCGAAATCGATTATAACGTCCGGTGAAGGCTTGCCCGGAGCAACAGCTGTTGCGTGTACAAGCTCATATGTGTCCTTAACCTCGGGGTTGGTTGTCTTGTCACCCTTTATGCGAAGATTCGGAACAGCTTTCTGCAAGCAAGCATCATAGCCTTCGTTTTCTATCATTCCGCCTATTTTAAGCAAAAATATCTCCGCTAACTCCTCATCGGGATACTTTACGCCCAAAGTTGTATATGTATAATATTGAACGTCTCTGTGCATGGTCTTGAAAAGCATTTTGGGCACTACAAAGCCAAAGCCTATAATACATCTGGCATTCGGAAGTATCTGCTTGGGATCTCTTTGCGCGTCCGGCTCATCGTAAACTCTGCCAATACCGCAGACACTTGCGCCAAGCTCCCGTGCCTTCTGCTTTATCATTTCACTTGTAAGCATTTATCTTTCCTCCTGTTCAAAATATTTTTTCTCGGTATTTTCAATAGAGGTGTTTCTGTTTTCCACCACTATTACGTTTGCATCCTCGCTGACTACAATATGATGCCAAACCGACGCAGGCACGGTATAAACAGCACCGACGCTCATCTCAATGCTTTCTTTCTCGGCATAAAGAGTAGCCCTTCCTGATACGAGCACGAACACCTCGTCGCTAAGCAGGTGTCTCTCCATCTCGGCAAATCTTGAAAAGCGCTCGCTATATCGAAGCATTCCAACCTTCCACTCGCCGCTTTCTGCCATTACTTTAAAGCCCGCATCCTTGTGAAATCCAACCTTTATCATCTGTCCAGCTTCCACGGCTTGCCCTTTCTGAGCGGCTCCTTGAATCTACCTTCCATACAGCCGCCCTTCTTTTCAAGCATCGATACACAGCCGCGAATACAGCCGCCGCACTTTGCCATATTATAGCCTACCCAGCTGGGGAAATATTTCTGGAGTGCGCTGTAAACCTTCATTATCTCTTTTTCATCGGCAACGTCGGTCTTTCCTTCAAGAAGATCAAGGTCTCCGTTCTCATTGGCATCGAATACCTCCTTGGGAACGAAGGGGTTATAATATCTGCCCGCGTGGGTGTAAAACGCGTAGCAGCGCCACATATCGATGTCGCCCCACTCGCAAATCTTGCCGTCAAGGTTGACTGTAACCTTTTTACCCGAATTTATTGCTGGTATACAGCCGCCGGGGCACTCACGAACGCAAGCGCCGCACTTACGGCAAAGGGGCTCGCCGTTATACATCTCGTCATATTCAAGCTCGGCATCGGTAAAGAGAAATGCTACTCTCTGCAGAGGACCGAACTGGGGAGTCAAGAGCATTTTGCTCCAGCCTATCTCGCCAAGGCCGCAGGCAACCGCAACAAGACGGAACTGGAACTGCAGATCGGGCGCTACGTTATCGTCTCGTGTCGGTCTGGTAAACTGAACGCTTCTGTGGTGAGCGGTAGAGGTCTTGGCATTTTCATTTACCTCGATCTGTTCCTCGGGAGACAGGGTATTTCCGGGGCTTCCGTCCATATCGGAAACGCTTCCGCGGGCACCGGTATTGCGGTAAACGAAGGCCTCATAGCCCTCGTCCTCAATAAGCTTACCAACGTGGTAAAGCACCGCGGGGGCGAATATCTCATTAATTCCGCCGTAAGCCATGGATGGATACTGATAGAACTGTGTTCCCTCTTCAATGCCTCTTTGAACACCTCGAGGTATTCGGAAAACAAATCCGATCACACTCTTGGCTTCAGGAAACAGGAATTTCGGGTTCATGTCGTCGGGTGCACCCGCGAGGCGCGATATGGGCGCAATACCGCAGGCATCGGCTCCGGCCTCTATGGCGACTTTTTTGATCATTTCACTTGTCAGCATATCTCTACTCCTTTTATTATACCTTTGCCGATTGATCCCGATCAAGCTTTATACAAGCCCTTTTCATGACCTCGGCACAAAAATTACAGTTCTCACACTGCTTGTCACAGTTCATGACCCGTGATGCAAAATTTTTATCAAAATTCGCGTTTTCAATGTAATTCGGATAAAAAACTCCGCTGTGGTTCGGCTCAAGCAACTCCATTACGCTTCCGCGGTATTTTTTGCCGATATAGGCATCCAGCACGCGTGTGGGCGCTGAATTTACACGGGTCGCAAGCTTTACCGCAGGGACTATGTTTTCATAAAGCTCAATATCCTCGGGGCGTATGAAATTTGTTCGGGAGAGCCACTTTTCAAAATTGTTTTTGTCAGATAAAAAGTCCCAACAAACGCCTTTAAACTGATATCCATTGTCCATGGCGGATATCTCTGTCTCGTGAGCTACAAGATTATCGTGAAAAATATGCGCAGAGCAATTATTCAAGCACCCGCTGTTAGCAAGCAGGTACATTTGCTTACCGTTATCATCGCACCATTTGCGTAGCCTCAGCAGCTCTGAAAGATTTCTGTTCTGCTCTCTTCTCACATAAAAGCTGTCAAAAAGATTCGATACGTAAGATATACCCTCAATGGAGCCTATCTCCATATTTACCGATGCCCGAACATCGATCGATTCAAAGTTATCTCTTATGAACTTTGCAATCAAAGGGGAGGATGTAGTAACGGAGGCAAGACCGAATTCCCTTTCGATGTAGTCAATAAGATTGCCGATTTTATTGAAAAATGCTCTGGATTGACTGTCCTTCCCGTAGCAATTTCCGTTAAAAAGCAAATTGAAGCCGATTCCCTCCTCCAAAAGGAGTTTCAGATCACGAACCTGTCTTTCCTGCGCCTCAAACGGCGTTATCTCCTCGTCTACCGACAACGCGCTTCTGCCGTTGGGGATATCCCCCCACGAAAAATATACCTCCGATATCTGATCCTTTCGATGAATAATCATATCCAAAAAATCTTTATTCCATTTGATCGGGTATCCGACGATAAATTTCATAAGGCTTACCTGCCTTTCTTTAACAAACTGTTTTATAAAAATTGAATTTTTTATAATTTCCATATTGATTATATATTTTTTTTGTGTTATAATCAATATATAAAACAAACTAAAAAGTTTGAAAAACAAACTTATGAGGTAATCTATGCAGCTGTGCGACATCAACCCCTTCCTACGCTATGCAGGTCTTCAGCCATCTGTTTTATCAAACGTCCCATTTTGCCGATCCTATGACTATCGCATTTTTTACGTATTAGAGGGGAAGGCAAATTTCATATATAACGACAAAACTATCCGGATCGGCGCCGGAACGCTTATATACTTCCGCCCCGGTGTCCCGTATTACTTTGACGGAAAGATCAAAACCATCGTACTTAACTTTGATATGACACGCCGTCAAGCTCACAAAAAGCAGGCATTAAGCCCCTTGGACAGCTTGACCTTCTTTGATCCGGCTCTTATTTTTGAAAATGACCCCCCGTCGGAATTAAATGAGCTTATTATAACGGAAAATGCATTCGATATAGAAAGCAAGCTTCAAAAATGCTTAACGTATTTTTGTTTTCCTACACCGCATTCCGATGCCGCCACATCGGCGATAATCAAGGAGCTGCTTTGCTATATGGTTGAAAATTCAGCTGCAAAAACGCCTCGGATTCCCGAGCTTGTTCAACGTATCACGGTTTATATACAACAAAACTATGATAAGGAGATAAGCAATTCTCAAATATCGGGCGCAATGGGATATCACTCTTATTATCTCAACAGAAGATTCAAGAAGAGCACCGGGATAACCATCCATCAAGCCGTTATATCAGAAAAAATGCAGATCGCCAAACGTTTGCTCAAGGAAACCGACCTTTCCGTAGGATCTATCGCAAATGAAGTGGGATTTCCCGACAGAGCACAATTCTGCACGGCCTTCAAAAAGCACACGGGATGTACTCCAACGGAATACAAAAACACTCTTCGCGCCTCACAAACCGACGAAACACAATATTTTGAGGAAGACAACAACCTGTCAAACACATAAAAACGCCATCAAAATGATGGCGTTTTTTGATGCTACTTCTTTTTAAATAATGAAAACTTGGATTCGGTTCCCTTGGCGAGGCGCTTGAAATTCTCCTTGTGTCGCCATGCGATGAAGAGGACAGAGATGGCGCAAAGCACCACCGTCCATACCGAGGCGTGGAAGAAGAAGAGCGATACGGGGCAAGTTGACATTGCAGTCACCGTTGCCACCGACATATATTTCAAGGTCAGCAGGATAAGCACCATAACCCCGAGGGTTATGAGTCCCGATCTCCAATCGATGAACCAGATGGCCGACAGGAAGGTCAGCACGCTCTTGCCTCCCTTGAAGCCGTAATATACGGGATATGAGTGGCCGAGGATGCAGAAAAGTCCCGTGAAGGCCGCTCCCATTGCGTAATCGTGGTGATAATACGCGATCATCGGTGCAAAGACGGCAATAATGACCGCCGCCTTGGCGAGATCGAAAAGAAGCACGACCCACGCAAGCTTCCAGCCGAAGCAACGCTTGAAGTTTGTAAATCCCGCGTTGCCGCTGCCTCCTGTACGCACGTCCTTATGATATACCGCCGTGGAAAGCAATATGGACGGGTTAATTGCGCAAACGAGATAAGCGCAAGCCGCCGCGATGAAAAATATAGCGTATTCCATAAAATCTCCGTTATTCCGCTACTATAATGTAGCTGTATACACTTTGTCCGCCGTTTATGGTGTAAAGCTCGGTTCTCGGATATTTATTTCGGATGTATTCGTCGATCTTCATTGCCTCCTCGTCGGTGGAATCCTCACCGCAAATAAGAATGCATACCTCGTGATCGGCTATCGCCATCTTATCAACGGTTCTTATGGCCGAGGTGTATCTGTCGCCTTCGGCGGCAAGGATCTCTTTGCCGACAAAGCCGATGTAGTCGCCGCTGTCAACGCAAACGTCGCCGAATTCGGCGTGACGCACGCACTGTGATATCTCTGCGGTAACAACGCCGTCCATTGCCATTTCGCAATCGTCGATCATTGCCTCAACGTCACCGAGATCGGTATCGAGCATCGAAAGTGCGGCGTAGCCGTCGCCTATGGTGCGGCTCTCAAGGACTCTTACGTCGGAGTCGGTATAAAGAGCGGCGGCCTGCTTTGCGGCAAGCAAGATATTAGAATTGTTGGGGAAGACGAGAACGGTATCGGCGCAGGCCTCGTCAAAGGCACGGAGGAAATCCTCAGCCGACGGGTTCATGCTCTGTCCACCCTCCACGATAACATCGGCACCCATATCGAGGAAAGCCTGCTTAATTCCCTGCCCGTTCGCTACGGCAACAACGCCTACGGGCTTACGCTCGCGTGGCTTTTGGGGCGCCGCGGGAGCTTCCTCGTTGAGATTGTTGTGCTGAAGCGACATATTCTCGATCTTGACCTTCAAAAATTCTCCGAACTGCTGGCAGAAGCAAAGAACCTTATCGGGCGTCATTGTATGCACGTGCAGCTTAACGATGCTGCCGTTCTTGATGGCAACGATGGAGTCTCCTCCCATGCTCTCAAGATATTCTATGATAACGTTGATGTCAAAAGACTCAACGTCAACTTTTGCGTTCTGAAGTCTGATAAGAAGCTCGGTGCAGTATCCGAATTCAAAGACACTGTCGACGCCGAAGGCATCAAGATCAAGCTCTGCGGCCTTTTCGCCGCGCTTTTCTCCGAGATCGAACCTTTCGCCCGACAGCGCACGCTTCATACCGTCGACGATATAGATAAGGCCCGCTCCGCCCGAGTCAACGACGCCCGCCTTTTTTAGCACGGGCAGAAGCTCCGGGGTACGGTCAAGAGATGCCTTTGCCTCCTCAATAAATGCATCAAGAAATTCCTGAGGGGTCTTTGCGCCCACCGAGCAAGCATAATCGGTAGCCTCACGCACAACGGTCAGTATCGTGCCCTCGGTGGGCTTGATGACCGCACTGTAAGCGTGCTCAACTCCCGCGCGGAAGGCTTTGCCGAGAGCACCGACATCGGCCTCCACGGCGTTTCCGAACCCGCTGGTGATTCCTTCAAAAAACTGCGAAAGGATAACGCCCGAGTTTCCTCGCGCCGACAGAAGCATAGCATCCGAGATCTTCTTTGCAGACTGTGCAAGATCACGGTCGGCCTCGCCGATATCGGTGCCGCCCTGAATGGTAAGGAGCATATTTTCACCGGTGTCGCCGTCGGGGATGGGGAAAACGTTCAGATCGTTTATTTCCTGCGCGTGTGCTTCAAGAACGGCGGCACCGCCCTCAAGCATTTTCGCATAGCATTTTCCGTCTATCGTTGCTTTTTCACTCATTTTGCTTCTCCGACTGTGTAAGTAACCTCATTTCCGATTCCCCAAACGCCGACGGCATCGGGACCTATGGATGCGCCGATGATGGGTCCTATGCAACCCACGCAAACGTCACGGCAGGGGATCTCCTTCTTGACAAGGTTGACAAGAGTCTTGATCTCATCCTCCGCGCAATCGGCGTGTGCAATATAAATTGTCTGATTCTCGGGGTCGACAATGGAAGCTTTAAGCATCGAAACGATCTCCTCAAAGGACTTCTGACGTCCCTTGACCTTCTTATATGCTGCCTGATCTCCGTTGGCGTCCGAAATAAGGATGGGCTTAACACCCATAAGATTTCCAAAGAACGCGGCCGAGCCCTTAACGCGACCTGCTCTGTGCAAAAAGGTCAGCGAGTGAACGGTAACGTACTGATTTACGCGCTTGCGAAGGCCCACGATCTCCTTTTCGATCTCGTCGGCACTCTTTCCCTCCTGAGCCAGCTTTGCCGCCTCAATGACAAGCAACGCAATACCAAGGGATGCGTTGAGAGAGTCAATGCAAACGATCTTGATGTCGGGATTCTCCTCCATCATCTTTCGTGCCACAAGCGTACCGGTGTTTACCGAGCCCGACTGCTTTGACGAGCAGCCGATATACACAATGTCGTAGCCTTCATCTGTATACTTGGTAAAAATTCTGTTGAACTCGTCCACGGGAACCTGAGCTGTGGTTATTCTGTCCCCACCTCTCATTATTTCATACAGGGCGTGGGCCTCCTCTGCGCTCCAAGTGAGCAGCGCGGGCGATTCCTTTCCCTGATATACGGTCTTCATCTGTGCATAATCAATATCGTATTTTTCAAGAAGCTCGGCAGGAATATCCGAGCAAGAGTCGGCAATGATCTTAACTTTTTTCATAACTTTCTCCATTTTTTATTTTGGGCAAACTTCCCCTTATGAGCAAAATATTAACAGATAAATCTAAACTGAAACAAAACAAAAGCGGAAGTTCCTTCAAACATCCGCTTTTTTCGACATTATTTTTTCTTCTGCAGCTCCACCGTAAAGGTTGTAACGCCGTCTGCGCTATCGACTTCGATCTCGCCGCCGTGAAGGTCAACGATCCTTTTCACGATAGCCAAGCCTACGCCGTTGCCCTCTGTGGCGTGGGATCTGTCTGCCTGGTAGAACTTATTGAAGATCCTTTCCCTTTCCTCCTCGGGGATCTCGCTACCGGTATTGCCGACAGAAATCGAGAAATGATCCTTTTTGTCGGTTATCTCTATCATGACCGAGCCACCCGTGGGGGCGAACTTGATGGCGTTGTCGGTCAGATTGATCCAGACCTGCTTGAGAAGCTCCTCGTTTGCCTCGATCATATACTCGTCGAAGTCAAGCTGAAGATCTATCTCTTTACTCGACCATTTGTTTTCGAGCAGAAGAACGCAGGAGCGTATCTGCTCCGAAAGATTAAACCTCGACACGTCGGTCAGAATAGTCTGATTTTCTATTTTGGTCAGGTTGAGCACGTTGGTTGCCATATTGGCAAGGCGAAGGGATTCCTCCTCAATGGCAGTAAGATACTGTTGCTTTTCCTCGTCGGTCAGATCTCCCTTATTGACAAGCTTTGCAAGGCCTGCGATGGACACGATGGGTGTCTTGAATTCGTGTGAAAAATTGTTAATGAAATCCTCGCGAAGCATCTCGGTGTTTTCAAGCTCCTCGGCGAGCTTATTGAAGCTGACGGAAAGCTCGTTGAAGGATTTGTGGTTCGAAAGAGCTTTGCCGAACTTCAATCGGGTCTTGAAGTCGCCTGCCGCCAGGCGGTTCACTGTGTTTATAATATCGTTTATGGGCTTGAGCGGTATCCTTCCTCCCAGCAGTATGGATATGACCCAACCGATAACAAGGCTGATGCCTATCATCAAAAGGATCGTTGTTCCGAGATCTATTGACTGCCCGTCAGGGCTTAAAATTCCCGTGGCCGCGAAAATATAGACAGCCGACGCCGCAATGGCAATAGCAGCAAGAATAACCGCAAAAACAAAGACCGAAAACAGGAGAGTAAGCGAAAAGCGTTGCTTTCGTACAAGTCTGATCTTACCCTTTTTCATACCTTTTTCACCGCCTTATAGCCGAGGCCGCGGACAGACTCGATCTGGAACTCATTCCAGCCCTCAAACCTCTTGCGCAGGCGACCTATATGAACCGTAACCGTTTCCCAACCCGTGTTACTGTCAGCACCCCAGATCTCATCCATAAGCTGGATCCGCGTGAAGATCTTGCCGGGATAGGACAGCAGCTTATAAAGCAACAAAAACTCCTTTTGCGGAAGCTCCTGAACCTCATCACCTCGGGTAACAGTCAAGGAATCGTAATCAAGCACCACGTTGCCCACAACGATCTTGTGCTCGCTGGCTATTTTGGCGCGGCGAAGCAGGGCCTTTATGCGATAGAGCATCTCCTCGTCGTCTATGGGCTTGGTTATGTAATCGTCGGTTCCAACGAGAAATCCCTTGTGCTTATCCGCAGGAAGCTGCTTGGCCGAGACCATAAGTATGGGCAGATAGTTCTGGGCCTCGCGAAGAGTCCTCGTAAACTCGTAGCCGTCCATTTTGGGCATCATTATATCGAGCACAACAAGGTCGACGTGCTCTTTGTCCATTATATCAAGTGCGTCCTCACCGTTTTCGGCGGTGGAGACGGTATAGCTTGCCCGCTCAAGAACCGCTTTCAGAAACAGGCGAGTGTTTTTATCGTCATCAACAACAAGAATATGAAACATTTAATACCTCAAAGCTACCGAAGATTACGGCAGAATTATACAGGATCAATATAAACCGAAACAAAACTGCATATCAAGTATATCAAATCTTTTTCGTGCTGTCAAGCAGGCCGCTTCAAATTTATGTTGATATGGTGCTTAAAATGTGGTATAATGAGAAAAACACAGTAATTTCGGAGCTTTTATGAAGATATATGCACCTGAATATTATAAGAATTTTAAATGCATAGCCGACCATTGCCGACACAGCTGTTGCGTGGGCTGGGAGATCGACATTGACAGCGACACGGCAGAGCTTTATTCTACATTTGAGGACGGCTACGGTAAAAATATCAGAGAAAGTATGGACACCGAGGGCGTGCCGCATTTTCGGCTTGCGGCAAATGACCGCTGTCCCCATCTAAACGACTGCGGGCTTTGCCGCATAATACTTGAGCTCGGAGAGGACTATCTTTGTGAGATCTGCCGTGAACACCCGAGATTTTACAACGATACCCGACTCGGCAAGGAGGTGGGGCTTGGAATGTCCTGCGAGGAGGCCTGCAGGATCATTCTGTCCTCAGACGGATATGACAAATTTATCCCCGTCGGAGAGCTTGCGGGAGAGCCCGAAGCCTGCGAGCTTGATACCGTTGCTCTGCGAGAGAAAATATACGTTATACTTTCCGATTCTTCACTTCCCTACACTGTTCGACGAAATGAAATATCGCGCCTTTTCGGTGTGGCCGAGCTTGATGACACCTCGGCAAAAGAATTGATATCCTCACTTGAATATCTCGATGAAAATCACCGCGAGCTTTTTCTTTCGTATTCGTCGAATGCTTCAACACCCAAGAATCACGAAAAGGCTCTTGAACGTGCGCTGGCATACTTTATTTTCCGCCATTGCTCGGAGGTCTTTGACGCAGACGAGTATCGCGCCGCCCTCGGCTTTTGTTTGTTCTGCGAAAAGCTTCTTGCCTCTTTGATCGTATCGGAAAACGCCGAAAACGAGGGTGACGTCATTGAGCTTGCGCGTATTCTGTCCGAGGAGATCGAATATTCCGAGGACAACACGGACGCCATAATTTCAGCATTTTACGATCAAAATGACGATTTTTGAAATATTTTCGCAAAAGTGTTGACATTTTGCGACATTTATGGTAGAATAATTGTGCAAATTGGCCAAACAAGGTATATGCTTGCAATAAGGGCAAGTGTTTCTACAAACCACCGAATAAATGGTTGACTACCTGCATATTCTGCAAAAAGGTAGGCAACCATTATTTTTTTCGGAGGAATTTATGAAACTTACAATAAATAATATAAACGTAACCGCCCTGCCCGATCAGTCTCTGCTTGACATTGTTCGCGGTCTCGGGCTTATCGAAGGCAAGCTGTCCACAGATCCCATCGTCGCAAAAATAGCAGGCGAGATCTTCACTCTCAATTACATACCCGTCCGTATGAAGGACGTTCAGCCCGACCGCGAATCCATCCGCAAGGCTATGGCGGCCTCGGGAGGCAAGGTTCGTCTCATTCGCTACAGCGACCCTGCGGGGCGCGAGGCTTACACGCGCACCGCCCAATTTGCAATATTCCTTGCCCTGCGCCGCCTCTGGCCGAGTGCAAGGGCGAAGATGAGCTACACCGTCGGAAGCGGGCTCTACGTCAAGGTCAGCGGTGCGGATGATTTTTCCGCCGAGGCTCTCAAGACCGAGATTCAAAATATCGTCAAGGAGGATATCGTGCTCACGCGGCGCAGAATTTCCACCGTTGAGGCCCTCCGCCATTACGCCGCCCAAGGACAGACCGACAAGACCCGTCTGCTCTCCTATCGCGAATATCCTACTCTTGATATTTACGAAAACGGCGACTTCTCGGATTATTTTTACGGTGAGCTGGCGCCATCCACCGCATTTTTGCGCGTTTGGGATATTCTCCCCGCCCCAGAAGGCTTTATGTTCATCTATCCCGACCGCAAGGATCCCGACAAGGTGGCGGAATACCGCGAGAGCCCCAACTTTTCAAGCGTATTCATCGAGGGCAAAAAATGGGGCGAGCTGATGAAGTGCGAAACGGTGGCCGATCTTAACGAGCTGACCGATTCGGGCAAAATCCGCGAGCTTATCCGCGTCAACGAGGCCCTTCACGAAAAGCGCTTTTCACAGGTTGCCGACATGATCTGTGAGCGCGGCGCGCGCGCCGTTATGCTTGCGGGCCCCAGCTCCTCGGGTAAGACCACCTCGGCAAACCGCCTCGCCACGCAGCTTCGCGTCCACGGCAAGGATCCCATACTTATGAGCCTTGACGATTATTACATCGACCGCGACAAGATCGCTCCCGGCCCCGACGGAAAGGTGGATCTTGAGCATATAAACACTATTGACACCGAGCTTTTCGGCCGGCATCTGGCCGCGCTTCTCGCCGACTCTGAGGTTGAACTGCCTACCTTCAACTTCAAAACGGGAATGCGCGAGTGGCACGGGCACAAAATGAAGCTTGATGAGAATTCTGTCATCATAATCGAGGGGCTCCACGCGCTCAATCCCGTTATGATACCCGCGGAGCTCGATCCGAAGCTGGTATTCAAGATCTACGTAAGCCCGCTGCTTCCGCTGAATCTTGACGATCATAACAGAATCTCCAGCAGCTATCTGCGTCTGCTTCGCCGCACGGTGCGCGATTACGAAACGAGAAATTCCTCGGTTCAAAAGACACTTGCCATGTGGAATTCGGTTCGCCGAGGCGAGGAACGCTGGATATTTCCCTTCCAGGAGCAAGCCGACGTCATATTCAACAGCTCCACTCTTTACGAGCTTGCCGTCCTCAAAAAGCATATCTTCCCACTTCTGACCGCCGTCGAGCCCTCCGACGAGTGCTACGATGAGGTTCGCGCCATGGTCAAGGTGCTCAACTTCATCCACACGGCCGACGTTGACGATGAGATCCCGCCCACCAGCCTTGTGCGCGAGTTCATCGGCGGCAACAGCTTTTACAGAACATAAAATCAAGCCTCGGCGATTTTCGCCGAGGCTGAATTGTTTTCCTTTCAAAATATTTAACCGCAGGTTAAATCTATGTTTCCCATGCTTCGCTTGCAAAAGTGAAAATTTATGATATAATATAATCAGAAACGGGCCCGTTCACATTATCAGGAGGGTAAAATATGAAACTTAATATAGGAACGAATATAAAGCGTTTGCGCCTTTCAAAGGGCTTAACACAGGAACAGCTTGCAGAGCGGCTTAACGTTTCAGCTGCGGCGGTGAGCAAATGGGAATCCGAGAGCACATATCCGGACATAACTATGCTCTTTCCTCTTGCCGAGATATTCGACATTAGTATTGACGAGCTTCTCGGCCACGATGAAGCGAAGGCAAATACCGATGTGGACAGAATACTCGGAGAATATATGCAGTTGCACACTATCGAAGGAAGGTTTTCCGAAGCAAGAAAGATCATCGTGGATGCACGCAAAAAATATCCTCACAATTACCAAATTTTGAGATTCTATATGTGGGACATTATAGACGGACAACGCGCAGGAACCGATCCCAAGCTTTTGCTTGAAAATAAGGGCGAGTTAAAAGAGATCTGCGATTGCATTTTAGATGGTTGCAAGGTGGACAGTATCCGCGCCGATGCTATAAACGTGAAAGCCAAGCTCCTGTATGCTACGGGTGACACGGACGAAGCGATCAAGCTTCTGTCCACGCTGCCAACCTATCAGGCTCCGTTTGTAATAGAAGAACTTTTCCCAAAAGACACTCCGGAATTTCTTCACTGGAGCAAAATAAATTATTACGGACTTATACATTTTACGTCTTTAAAGCTCACAAATCTAATCAGATACGATCCTGCAATTTCAGATTTAGAAAAAGCAAAACGAATGGAATCGGCAGCAGAAGCATTTTACAAAATGAGCCAAGGCGAAGGCCTTGAGGGCTTTTGTATCGGAGCAGAGATCATATATAATCTATGGGCGTGTATGCTTATAGCAAAGGATGCCCCCGTTGAGGAGATCATCCGAGTACAGGAAAAGGATTTTGCTATGCTTAAAAAGATCACCGAGCTTGCAAAAAGCGAAGATGATAACGAGCTTAGGATGATGATCACGAGAACTTACAAAGAAACTGATCTTGTGTCGTTTCAAGTAAATCGCCTTATAAAATTCGCAGGCACCAAATATGAAAAACTCAGGGGCGACCCCAAATACTTGGAAATGCTTAACCGGTGGGTGAAAAAATAAAATCAAGCGACAGCGCTTTGTCTTTTGACATTGCGCTGTCGCTTTTACATTTTATTTTTCAAGCCTCTGCTTTGCTGTGGAAAGCATGAGCTTTATGCGGTTGAGCTGGTTGACCTCGCTGGCACCCGGATCGTAATCCACCGCCGCGATATTGGCCCGGGGATATTTGGCGCGAATTGCCTTTATCACTCCCTTACCCACAACGTGGTTGGGCAAGCAGGCAAAGGGCTGGATGCAAACGATGTTGGGCGTTCCCGAATGGATCAGCTCCAGCATCTCGCCCGTCAGGAACCATCCCTCGCCGTACTGGTTGCCGAGGGAAAGTATGGGCTTTGTCATCTGTGCCACCTTCTGTATCGGCACGGGAGGCGAAAATCTCTTGCTCTTCTCAAGGGCGCGAATGGCAGTTCCGCGGAACATCTTTATTGCCTTGAGTCCAAGGTCGCCGAGGATTGCACTCTTGGCGGACTTGCCGAGAAATTCGTGCTTATATCTGTTGTTGAAAAAGCTGTAATTGAGGAAGTCCATAAGATCGGGGACCACGGCCTCTGCACCCTCGCGCTCCAGCAGATCCACAACGTGGTTATTGGCCAGGGGCATATATTTGACAAGTATCTCGCCGACCACGCCGACGCGGGGCTTTTTCATATCCTCGTGTATGGGCAGATTGTCGAAATCCTTGACGATGCCGCGGCAAACGTCGGCATAGCTGTACTTGCACTCCTTGCTGACGATGGAGTGAGTTGCGATCCTCGTCCACTTGGCGCAGAGCTTATTTGCCGAGCCCTTCACCTTTTCATAGGGACGGACGCGGTAGAGGCACTTCATCAGAAGGTCACCGATAACGATAACCTTTATGGCATCAAGAATTATCGGCACCGTGAGCTTGAAGCCTTCGTTTTTCTCAAGTCCCGTCATATTAAGCGAAATAACGGGAATATGGGAAAGTCCGCACTTTTCAAGGGCGCGACGGATAAAGCCTACGTAGTTGCTGGCGCGACAGCAGCCGCCCGTCTGTGTGGTCAGCAGCGCCAGCCTATCGGTATCGTATCTGCCCGACAGCACGGCCTCCATAAACTGACCGACCATAACGATGGACGGATAGCAAGCATCGTTATTCACGAATCTGAGACCCGTATCGATGGCCTTTCTGTTATCGTTGTCGAGGATCTTTACGCAATATCCGTGCTTTGCGAAGGCGGGCTCTATCAGATTGAAGTGGATGGGGCTCATCTGCGGTGCGAGGATGGTGTATTTCGCATCCTGCATCTTCTGCGTATATTCGGTGCGCTTGTATGCCACCTTTGACGGCTTTGCCTTAATGTTATTATGCTTTCGCATAGCGATGGCGGCGATAAGGCTTCTGATCCTTATGCGCACGGCGCCGAGGTTGTTGACCTCGTCGATCTTGAGCACCGTATAGAGCTTATTGCACTTTTCAAGGATCTCGTTGACCTGATCGGTGGTAACGGCATCAAGTCCGCAACCGAAGGAATTGAGCTGGATCATATCCATATCATCGCGGCGGCCGACGAATTCTGCGGCCGAATAAAGTCTGGAATGGTAGACCCACTGGTCGACCACACGCAGAGGGCGGCCGGGCTTGAAATCAATGGGCAGGCTGTCCTCGGTAAACACAGTAAAGCCGTAGGATGCCACAAGCTCGGGGATACCGTGATTTATTTCGGGGTCGATGTGGTAGGGTCGTCCCGCCAGAACGATACCGTGACCGCCCGCCTTTTCCATTTCGGCGAGAAGTCTTGCGCCCTCGGCACGGATGTCGGCCTTTGCTCTTTCCTGCTCTCTCCAAGCGGCATGAGCGGCGGCGCGGACCTCGTTTTCGGGAATATTCCAAGTGTCTCGGCAGAGGCGGACAAGTCTGTTCGACGTGATCTCCTCGCTTGTGAAGGCAAGGAAGGGTCTTATGTATTCGACGTCTCCGTCGGTGACCGACTCCACGTTATTTTTGAGGTTTTCGGGATAGGAAACAACGATGGGGCAGTTATAGTTATTCTGCGCGTCGGGCGTTTCCTTCTTTTCATAGTATACGCAAGGATGGAAGATGCGCTTTATGCCGTGAGCGATAAGCCATTCGACGTGACCGTGGGCAAGCTTTGCGGGATAGCACTCGGACTCCGACGGAATGGACTCCATACCGAGCTCGTATATCTTACGGTCGGAGAACGGCGAAAGCTCAACTCTGAAGCCCAGCTTTTTGAAGAATGTCGCCCAGAAGGGATAATTTTCGTAAATATTGAGCACGCGCGGGATTCCGATAACACCGCGAGGCGCGTTCTCTTCCTCAAGCGGCTCGTAATCGAACATACGGTGGCGCTTGTATTCAAAGATATTAGGCGCTTTCTTGCCCGAGGCAGACTCTCCGATTCCCTTTTCGCAACGGTTGCCCGTGATGTGGACACGATTACCCGAGAATTTATTGACCGTCAGCATGCAGCTGTTGGAGCAGCCCTTGCAGCGGCGGCTTGTGGACGTGTATGTAAGAGAAATTATCTCGTCAAGGGGCAGAATGGTGCTGGGACTGCCGTCATAGTGATCTCTCGCGATCAGCGCCGCGCCGAAAGCGCCCATAAGACCCGAAATATCGGGACAGGTGGCCTCAACGCCCGCGATCTTTTCAAAGGCGCGAAGAACGGCGAGATTGTGGAAGGTACCGCCCTGAACCACGACGTGAGAGCCGAGATCCTTGGCATCCGCAAGCTTAATGACCTTGAAAAGCGCGTTCTTAATGACCGAGTAAGCAAGGCCCGCAGAGATCTCGCTGACCGTTGCGCCCTCCTTTTGCGCCTGCTTGACATTGGAGTTCATAAACACGGTGCACCGTGTTCCGAGATCCACGGGATGCTCGGCAAAGAGAGCCTCTTTAGCGAACTTTTCGGCAGTATAGCCCAAAGAATTTGCAAAGTTTTCAATGAACGAGCCGCAACCCGAGGAGCAAGCCTCGTTAAGCAGAACGGTATCGACCATTCCATCCTTGAGCTTGATGCACTTCATATCCTGACCGCCGATATCCAGCACGCAATCCACGCGCGGATCGAAGAATTTTGCGGCGGTACAGTGGGCGACGGTCTCGACCTCGCCCTCATCAAGCGAAAATGCGGATTTCAGAAGTGCCTCGCCGTATCCCGTCGAGCAGGCTCGGGCGATGACGGCGTCGGGAGAAAGCTGTGCGCTCATCTCCTTTATGGCGTTTATGGCAGTCCCGATGGGATTGCCGCGGTTGTTTGCATAGTAAGAGAAAAGCAGCTGACCCTCGTCGCCGATAAGCGTGAGCTTTGTGGTGGTAGAGCCCGCGTCAATTCCGAGGAAGCAGTTGCCGCTGTAAGTTTTTATGTCGGCGCGCTTGACGATTGCCCTATCGTGGCGCTCGCGGAAGGCATCGAACTCGGCTTGATCCGCAAAAAGAGGGGCAAGTCTCGGCATCTCGAAGGTTATCTTGACTCCCTTTTGAAGTCGGCTCTGAAGCTCGTCGATATCCACGGGCTTGCTGTCATCTGCGGCAAAGGCCGCGCCCATAGCGGCGAAAAGGTGGGAGTTATCAGGATCAACTATGTTTTCGGGTGTGAGCTTCAAGGTTCTTATGAAGGCCTTCTTCAGCTCGGGCAGGAAGTGAAGCGGACCGCCGAGGAAGGCGATGCATCCGCGAATGGGCTTTCCGCAGGCAAGACCCGAAACCGTTTGATTTACAACGGCCTGGAAGATCGAGGCCGCAAGGTCGGATATAGCCGCGCCCTCGTTGATGAGAGGCTGAATATCGGTCTTGGCAAAGACTCCGCATCGGGCGGCAATGGGATAAATGACACGGTAATCCTCTGCCGCGCGGTTAAGTCCGAGGGCGTCGGTCTGCAGCAGGGCGGCCATCTGGTCGATGAACGATCCCGTCCCGCCGGCGCAAACGCCGTTCATTCTCTCCTCAATACCGTTGCCAAAGTAGATTATCTTGGCATCCTCGCCTCCAAGCTCAATGGCAACGTCGGTCTGCGGTGCTACCTTTTGCAGAGCAGATGCCACGGCCACGACCTCCTGAACGAACTCTATATTCAGAGCCTTTCCGAGATTGATCGAGCCCGAGCCCGTGATCTTCACCTTGAGTCCGCACTCACCGAGCTGTTCCTTTGCCTCAAGCAAAAGCTCGGCCAGGGTCTCCTGCGTGTGGGCGCAGTGACGGCGGTACTTGCCGTATATTATGTTGTCCTCTTCGTCTATTATGACAAGCTTAACGGTTGTAGAGCCAATGTCTATTCCTGCACGATATTCCTTCAAATCGGGGATCCTCCTTTGTGCCGCACCTGCGGTCACATTTTCAATTATAGCTTAAAAATATTAAAAATTTGTGTTTTTTCTGTGTTTTTTTATCGCAAAGCAAAAAATTCCCAATATATGCTATTAATAAATTACTCCGTCTTACTAAACTCAAAATAAACTTTAAAAAATTTTTTTGCGGTATTTGTCGAATAAAGCCAATTGTATTTGTGCACTTTCAACATAAAATCAATATATCTATTGTGTAATTTCTACGGTGCAGACAATGCGAATTTTATTGACTTGCGGGCCTCCTTGTGATAAAATTAATCGGTGTCAAAATTTGATAGAAAGGCCTGCTTTTCTTTAGAAATGAATCATTCCGCAACAAGAAAAATTCATATCCATCATCACCATTACATACATAATATTCTCGATGCCGTCGGCACATTCGTGCGCAAGAATACGGTGCTTTGCATCGCCGTTCTGGCAGCAGCGGTCACGTCGGTCATCGTTCCGCCCGACGCCGAGTATCTCGGCTACTTTGATTTCCGCACGCTGACCTGCCTTTTCTGCACTTTGGCCGTCATCTGCGCGCTGAAAAACATCCGCTTCTTCACAATCGTGGCACAAAAGATCGTGTACTGCACGGGCAACCTGCGTATGGCGATCCTTGCGCTGGTCTACATAACCTTTATAGGCTCAATGCTCATTGCAAACGACATGGCTCTGCTCACCTTTTTGCCCCTCGGCTTCTTCGTCCTGAGCTCAACGGGCAAGCGCAGCCATATGGCCTTTACCTTTATTATGCAGAATATCGCCGCAAACCTCGGCGGTATGCTCACGCCCTTCGGCAATCCTCAGAATCTTTATCTTTACAGCAAATTCAACATTCCGGACGGCGAATTTATCTCCATAATGTTCCCGCCCTTCGCTCTTGCCATTACGCTGATCACCGTGTGCTGTCTCTTCGTCAAGCCCGAAAAGCTGTCCCTTGAGAGCCGCGACGACAGCAAGCTCCCCGTGGGCAGAACGCTTATCTACCTTGCGCTTTTCGCATTCTCCATTCTCATCGTTTTCCGCGTGATCCCCTACGTTTTGGGTCTGGCGCTTATCCCTCTCGCGCTCCTTCTGCTTGACCGAAGCGCGCTGAAAAAGGTGGACTATGCCCTGCTCTTCACCTTCGTTGCCTTCTTTATTTTCGCCGGCAACATGGCAAGGATCCCCGCAGTTCGCGAGCTTTTCTCATATCTCCTTGATCAGAGCACTTTGATTTTCAGCACCGTGTCCTGCCAGTTCATCAGCAACGTTCCCTCTGCAATTCTCCTGTCGCAGTTTACCGACAATTACAGAGAGCTGCTTGTTGGCGTCAACATCGGCGGCGCGGGAACGCTCATTGCTTCCCTTGCAAGCCTTATCACCTTCCGCGAGTACACAAAGAACAATCCCGGCAAAACTCTTTCTTACATCGGTATGTTCTCGGCGTTCAATTTCGGATTCCTTGCGATCCTGCTTGTGTTCTCGTTCTTTATAATGTAAGTATAACGGTCCGAACGAAAGGTTCGGACCGTTAGTTTTTATTTTATTATTCTTTTTTCAAACGCGCTGAGATCCAGCGGTTTATATTCGTTTAACTTCTTCTTATCATATTGCTCCTTATAATATTTAAGCATTTCGGTCATCGTTTTACCGTAATCCCGCAGCTCGATATGATTATAAGTATCAAAGTAAATATGCTTTGATCGTTCGATCAGTTCGTCTATGCCTTCAATCCGGCCAAGCCTGAACATACAGGTCGCTATATCCAAAATAGTCATGGCGTGATTTGCATGTGTACCGCCGATGGGATATGCGTCATATCCCTGCTTGTCGGGATACATAAATCGTTCAATAACGTCCACACTTTCCCTGAAATGAATCATCGCGTTTTCGTAGTCACCCATGTCAAAATAGCGGTGTCCTACTTGGGCACAAGCTATGAAAAACTCCTGCCATTCTATATCTTTAAGAGCTTTGGCTTCCTTCATACCTTCCTCACCCTTAATATAGCTTGCTGAAAGGCGCATTCTGTCCTGTATCATATAGGGATACATATATGGTAGTGTTTCAATGATTTTTTTAATATCCTCATAATGATCTTCACCTTTTTCGATTTCTAAGCATCTGTAAATATGGATCATATTCGCTTTTGTACGGCAGGTGCAGAAAACATCTTGTGATATACTGATTATATGACTTCCAAGTTCAAATGCTTTATTGATAACTTCATCACCTCTATCAACATTATAGGCGTAAAGCTCAAACAATTCAGTTTTTAATTGAATTGAGGCAGGATAAAGCTTCAATCCGTCAAGTAATATTTGTTCAGCTTTTTCAAAATTGTTCCAAAAATATTTGTTGTATTCCAGGCGGATATCTTCGATTTCTTTGTCGATATTCCTTACATCAAAATCGAAAAGCTCATCAAGCGAAACTTTGAAAAATACTGCGAGAGTTGGAATCATCGTCATATCAGGGTAAGAAGCCCCCATTTCCCACTTTGATACAGCCTGTGCGGAAATATTCAGTGTAGCCGCCAACTGCTCTTGTGTCAAATTTCTTGCCCTGCGCAGTTCACGTATTTTATTACCGAGATTCATATTGTTTACTCCTTTTATTACATTTCGGAGGCGCCTTCCGTGATCATATTATACCATACTCGACACACATAGTCAAACAGCCCTTTATTGAGTTTTTTCAACTGTTGGTTGGGTCGGTTGAAAGCAAAATCGCCGAGAGTTACAGCTTGTAGCTCTCGGCGTGTGTTGATTATGTTATTCCCCGTCCACCATTGTTCTGAGGCGGCGGGCGGCGTTGGCGGCGCGCTCAAGAAATTCCTTGAGGCTCAGCTCCGGATATGCAGATCGCTTAAGCTCAAGCATAATGCTTCCCGTATAGCCCGATCTTCTGATCTTATCCGCAACAACGTTGAAGTCAATGAAAACGTCAAACGGGATCATATGCAGATCCTCGTCGAAAATTCCGCTGTTATCGTGAATATGAAGGCAGCACACCATCTCACCAAAAAGTGCCATGTAATCGCGCCGTCCGAGAGTGAAGCAGGCCTCATGACCGCAATCCCAACAAAAGCCCACGTGGGGCATATGTCCGTAAAGCTCAAAAACGAAGGCAAGGTTTGCAAGCTTTCTCTGATTTTCAAAAGCCAGCTTAATGCCGAGCTCACCTGCACGGCCGATGAGTCTGTCAAGTCTTTCGTGTCCGATGTCCGAGATGCAAGGCGCCTTTACGCCGCTGCTCAGGTGGATAACGGCAATCGGAACACCTTGATCCGCGCAGAACTCCACGCATTTGATAAAGGTATCGATGACCTTGTCGCCCGCCTTTCCGGGGAGCCAGATATTGTTGATACCGTCCCAGGGTGCGTGCAAAGTCTCGATCTCAAGGCCCGCAATGCGAGCCTCCATAATATGCGAACGGGCGCGATCCTCGTCGCCGTCGTAAAGGAAGAACACGTTATCAAAGCCCGCTTCCTTTACCAAGCGGTAGCCCTCTGCCATACCCGTTTCTTTTCCGATACAATCGGTGCTGATTCCAATCTTTCTCATAATTCTTCGTCCTCTTTTTCGTTTTTCTTCGGCTTATTTGAAAATATAGTTTGCGATTTTATGAGCTCTCCTATGAGCTTTGTCAACTGGCGGAATACCATATCCCGCTTTTGGGGCTCGACCTTGGCCAACGATTTGAGCAAAAGCAGCTTGTCCTTTGTGAAATCGGTCAAGGTGGTGGCGTTGCCCGCCGTCAGCAGATGGTATATGGCTTCCGAAAGCTCACGCTTGGTCTCTGTATCGGTCTGCTCAAGCCAGGTGTTCAGGGCGTTGTTCATAGCTACTGTTCTCTGGGGTAATGCGTGAAGTCTGACAAAATGCTTGCCCTTGACCTCCCAATAAAGTGCGATGTGCTGTTCAAGACCCATTTTTCGGCTTTTTATAACGCTGTAATTTTCGTCGTTGCAGAAGATCATACCGACCACGGTATCGCGCGGCACGAGCTTAACGATCCTTTCTTTTATATCGAGATATCCCTCCGAATCAAGGAACTCTCGGGAAAAGCCCGGGCCATCAATACTGTAAACGCGCACGATCCTCTCACGCACCGCAGGGTCGCTCATAGCGGCCGCGTATACGGCAAGATTTCCGCCCTTGCTGTGACCGCCGATGCGGATCTTGCCATCAAAGGCCGCGGCCACGGAGGCGACGTATTCCACCGCGCTTCGCTGTGCTCTGGTCTCGTTTACGAAGGTCAGGTTCAGATCCTCCTTCCAGCCGACGAGAGTTTCGTCGGTGCCGCGGAAGGATATGAAGATGCTTCCGTCATCAAGGCGCGCGGTGTAAGCGGCGAACTGCTCCTCACCGTCTATATCGTATTTGTCTATATAGCCCGAAAGCTCGATCTTGCCGAAGCGTTCGGTCTCGGCCATCTGCCGTACCGTTTCGTTTATCAGCTTTGTGGGCGCGATAACGCCGAGCGACGTCTTTTTGCCCTGCTCGAAATATGCGTTGGCCGCATCGCGGAAAGTTATACTGTCCGAAAACCCATCGGAAACGATATCGTTCAGGTCAAGATAAGTAAAAAACACCAATAAAACGTTATCTATTTCGTTCAGGCGCGACTGGCGAAAGCGCAGGTCTCCTCGCCATTCGATATAATCCTTAAGCTCTGCCATTTTTATACCTCTGAAAAATATTTCTCGGCCGTTTCGCGGTCGCAGGATGCCATACCCTGTATCATTGCGGGAGAGCCGCCGCCGCGACCCGAAAGAGCCGAGTTGATCTGCTTTGAGGCGGCGCGAAGGTCAACGTGGCGGCTGACCATAACGTAATTGTAACCGTGGCCGTTGTCTCCGAATACGGCGCAAATACCGCCGCACCTATCGGCTACGGCATCGGCCAGCTTGCGCAAAAGCTCGTAGTCGCCCTCGTCCTCAAAGATGCACACGTTGCCCTCGGTGGGCGCGATGGCGGCGATCTTTGAGTCAAGCAGCTCGTTTTTCAGCTTCGTGTATTTAAATCTGAGCTGTGCGAATTCGTCAAGCCTCCGCTCCACGGCCTCGCAGGCCTCGTCCTGCTTGACAGACAGCGAGTTTGCGAGGGTCTTGACCTGCTCGTATCTTTTGTGATAATCCCGAAGGGCATCGAAGCCGCAAAGCAAATGGATGCGGATGCCGCCCTTGTAATGAATGGCGTCAAGAAGCTTGATAATGCCGATCTCGCCCGTCTTTTTAACGTGGGGCGCACAGCAGGCGCAAACGTCAAGACCGTCGCCAACCGTTACGATCCGAACGTTCTCGGTAAGCTCCAGCTTGCTGCGGTAAAAGAGGGTTTCAAGCTCCTCCGCGGACGGAAAATCCGCGCGGATATCAAGATTCTCGCATACCGCACGGTTGGCCCGCGCTTCGATCTTTCGCAGATCCTGCGGCTCGATATAGCCGTTATAATCCACGGTTATATCCTCGCTTCCCATATGAAAGCCCACGTTATCGTAGCCGAACATTGCGTGCACGATGCCCGAAATAATATGCTCGCCGCTGTGGTTCTGCATTCGGCAAAAACGGATGTCCCAATCAAGCTCGCACTTTACCGTCTCACCGACGGTCAGTGGAGACTCGCAGAAATGCACCACGTCCTCGCTGCGCTCGCGGGTGTCGGTAACACGGACACCGCCAATGAAGCCAACGTCGCCAAGCTGTCCGCCGCCCTCGGGAAAGAAGGCGGTCTTGTCGAGAATGACTTCAAAAGCCCCTTTTTTCTCCTCACAGGCGAGGACCCGGGCCTCAAAGCTCTTTATGTGGCTGTCAAGATAATAAAGTCGCTCGGTCATTTGAAAAGCCTCACGATTCCGAGGAGTATTTCGACGGCTTTGTCCATACCCTCAACTGTGATGTGCTCATAAGGTCCGTGGAAGGCGTAGCCGCCCGTGCCGAGATTGGGGCAAGGCAGGCCCTCAAAGGAGAGCCGTGCGCCGTCCGTGCCGCCGCGGATGGGTACGACAATGGGCTCAATGCCCGCCTCAAGGAGCGCGCGCTGTGCTGTTTCCACGATGTGGAAGCAGGGGCGGATCTTCTCCTCCATATTGCGGTACTGCTCGCGCAGAGTGAGGGTCACGGTGCCCTCGCCGTACTTTTCGTTCATCTGCTTTTCAATGACACGGACGGCCTCGCAACGCTTTGCGAATATCTCGGAGGAGTGGTCGCGGATTATATACTTGAGGGTCGCGCGCTCAACGCTTCCCTCCATATCGGTCAGATGGTAGAAGCCCTCGTAGCCCTCGGTCTTGGCGGGAATATCGTTTTCGGGTAACAGCGAGTTGATCTCCATTGCAACAAGGGACGCGTTGATCATCTTGTCCTTTGCCGAGCCCGGGTGGATATTGAAGCCGCGGATCTCAAAGGTCGCGCCTGCGGCGTTGAAATTCTCGTATTCGATGCCGCCCTCCTCTCCGCCGTCGGCAGTGTAGGCAAAGTCTGCGCCGAAGCGCTTCACGTCAAAGTTATCCGCGCCCTCGCCGATCTCCTCGTCGGGAGTGAAGGCTATGCAGATCTTGCCGTGGGGGATATTTTCGCCGATCAGAGTCTCGGCCAAAGTCATGATCTCGGCCACACCCGCCTTATCGTCGGCACCCAGCAGAGTTTTGCCGTTGGTAACGATAAGGGTTCTGCCCTTGAGCTTTGCAAGGTGGGGGAAGTCCGAAAGCTTCAGGCTTCTTCCCTCTCCGAGCTCAACGTCAAGTCCGTCGTAGTTCTCGATAAGCCTCGGGCAAACGCCGTCGCCGCAAAAATCGGGCGAGGTATCCAGATGGGCGATAAAGCCGATTGCAGGGGCGTTCTCGCAACCCTCGGTGGCGGGAATGCTTGCGTAGACGTAGCATTTTTCGTCGCACTCGGCGGCGATTCCCATTGCCTTCAGCTCCTCGGTCAGACGGCGAGCAAGGACAAACTGCCGATCGGTGGACGGATGGGCTCCGCTGGTCTCATCGCTGGCCGTGGGCACCTTTATATATTCAAGAAATCTTTCGTAGGCTCTCATGTTTCCTCCAAAGTTTGTTATTAAAATATCATTCTTTACTATTTTAACACATAATAACACTTTTTTCAATATTTGAATTGATTATTTTTTGATTTTATGTTATTATATATGTGTATTTTAGAGAAAGTTGGATTTTTTATGGAATTTTTATATTTTCTTGAGAGTATCAGAAACCCGGTTCTCGACTTTTTTATGGGAGCTATAACCTACCTCGGCGATGAGGTGGCCTTCCTTGCCATCTGCCTTGCCTTTATCTGGTGCGTTGACAAGCACCGCGGATATTTCCTGCTCAGCGTCAGCTTCGTCGGCGTGATATTGAACCAGATCTTAAAGCTCACCTTCAAAATCGACCGCCCGTGGATCAAGGACCCGAGCTTCAAGCCAGTTGAATCGGCAGTTCCCGCCGCCACGGGGTACTCCTTCCCCAGCGGACATACACAGAACGCGACCGGTGTGTTTACAGGCATCGGCATAACCACAAAGCGCATATGGCTTCGCATTCTCTCGGTTGCCGCAATAGTTCTCGTGGCCCTTTCGAGAATGTACCTCGGCGTGCACACGCCACTTGACGTGGGCGTTTCCCTTGCTCTCGGCGTTGCCCTCTCCTTTGCTCTCTATCCCGTATTCAAATACACGAGCGACAAGCCTTGGGTTACGTATTTTATCTTCTGCGGCTTCTTCGTTGTTGCGGCGGCATTCTTCATCTTCACCATGCTCACGCCCACGCCGGCTACGCTTACAGAGGCAGAGCTTGCCAACATACATTCGGCACAGCACACAGGCGCCAACCTTCTCGGCGCGGTTGCGGGAGTCCTCGTAGCCTTCCCCGTTGAAAGAAGATTTGTAAAGTCCGAGATCAAGGCACCGCTCCTTATACAAATACTCAAGCTGGCCGTTGGAATGGGACTCGTCGTGGCCATCAAATCCCTTTTGAAGGTGCTCTTCGGCGGTGATGACGAGCTTCTAATCCTCCGCGCCGTAAGATACTTCATCGTGGTGGTCTTCGCCGGATGCGGCTTCCCCGCCACCTTCAAGTGGTTCAACAAGCTCGGAGAAAAGCTCCAAAAGAACAAATAATAAAAAATAGCCATTCTACCGTTTTGTCATAAAGACAGCGCGTGGAATGGCTTTTTATTTAAGCACAGAAAAGCCCCGCCGAGGCGGGGCAAGGATTACTTGATATATTCTGCGAGATCATACTTGTTCAGATACTTATAGAAATACTCCATGTAATATTCTTTGTTTTCCTCAAAGTCCTTCCATACAACAGATATAAGGTGATATGCTTCCGCAATATATTTTTCACATTCCTCAACATTACCAAGCTTTTTATAGCAAGCGGCAATGCACTGAAGAAAACTCCAATGGAATGTTTGCATACCT
>JAFTOB010000126.1 GCA_017451545.1 Clostridia bacterium
AAAAAAGCCCTCTCCGTCACGGCAAGCCGCGCCACCTCCCCCAATGGGGGAGGCTTTGAGTGAGACCCGTGGCGATAGTTTAGCGGCTTAAATATTTCAAACTCTTTCAAATAAACTCCGATTTATCGGTCTCTTCACCGCTTGAAATTACGTATCGCACAAGCCTAACACCGTAGGGGCGCACTTTGTGCGCCCGTTCGGTGGGGTGGGGTTCGTTTCTCGGGCGACCTCAGGTCGCCCCTACGGGGTTGCCGTAGTGTTTTCCTCAGAAAAACAGCAAAAGGATGAGGAAGGGCAGGATCTCGCCCGCCGAGTCGCTCCCCGCAAGCAGCAAAATAAGCCCGATGATGAGCAGGTCGTCGGCAGCCATACCGAGAAAGGGGAGCTTTATTGCAGGCAGCGAGGGCTCTCTTTTTTCGCCGCAGAATGCGGCACCGAATCCTGCGGCACCGCAGGCAGGGGTATCCTCACGTGCCACCTCGCAGCACTCGCAATCGGTGGGGGGCGGCACGAATATTTTCTCCTCGCCGTCCCGAGAAAAGGCGGTGCCGTTGTAATTTTCGGGCAGGGGACGGCGGCGCACGTTTGATCTGTACATATCAGTCTCCGTTTTTGAAGTTCATATTTCCGAGAACGCCGCCAAGACCGTCCAGCCTTATCATATAGTCCACGGCCTCGCGACGGGCGGGCGAAAGATAGGGTCGAAGAGCCCGCAAAAGGTCACAGCGCGGGCTGCTTTTTTGCAAAGCATTGCCGCCGAGCATGGACATAACGGGGGTCAGCTTTGCCATCATTTCGGGATCAACGGCGGGCGGGGCAGGGGAGTCCTCGCTTGCCTTCGCCTCTGTCGCACCCTCGCCCGCAAGGGACGAAAGGATGCCCTTCAGCATATCGGGATTTTCGGCCAGCTTCCCGAGAAGAGCCGAAAGATCAAGCCCCTCGCCGCTCATTTTCGCCCCCTGCGCTTTTCGTCGATCTGCCGCTGCGCCAGCGCAATGTCGGCATCGGTGAGGGACGAAAGAATGCGGCGGATCTTTTGCGCGTCGTCGGTCTTCAGGTCGAACTGACCGATGTCCACGCCCATATTCACGGCAAGTCGGTTGATCACGAATTTAAGCTGGGCATCGTCAAGGGCCGCCAGCGTGTCAAGTGCCTTTCTGTCAAGCTGCATAAAAACCTCCCAAAACTATTGGTCAAAAGCAGTATATGCCGCGGCAGTCAAAAGTGACAGCACATAGCCGATTTATGGAATTTTTCTATGAAATTATGCAATTTTTCCACTTTGTGTTGAAAAATCGGCGGCTTTATGCTATGATAAAGAAAAACTCTTCAAAGGAGATCAAAATGGATAAATACGCAGAGCAGGCATTGCTTGAATATTGCAACGAAAACTGTACGCCCCGTCCCGGCGGCGTTGACGGCAGACCTTATTGGAACATCAGCTCCTCGCAGTTTATGTTCGCGCCGAAGTTTCATTTCCCCAAGCTCCCCAAGTCGCGCAAGTTCCGCTATATAGCTAAGGACAAAAACGGCGTCGAGCACACCTTTATGGCCGACCGACCCGAGGCCTCGCTGGCTCCCATCTGGGGTGAGCTCCCCGAGGGTCTCGTTCACCTCACGGTTGAGGGACTTGACCGCGAGGATCGCTTCGTTTGCCTTGCGGGCGTCCGCACCTTCTATAAGTGCGCACCCTTCCCCGGCCGCGGCGCATATCCCGCCAAGGCTTGCTCCTACCGCGAGTGCGCAAGACTCGCGCTCCGCTACGTTTACCGCGAGCCCGCCGTTCAGTATTGGCTTGAGCACGGTGTTCCCGAGCCCGATTACGCACACAACGCATATCCGTCGAAGACCATCGAGAGCATTATCAGAGCCATGATCGCATACGCCGCCCTCGAGCCCGCAGATGCCGAGAACGCAATGAAGCTCGCTGTCCGCGCCGCCGATTATCTGCTCTCCATCACCCCCGGCGAGGGCGATCCGCTGGCTTTCCTGCCCCCCACGTATTCCTTTGAGGGACTCAACGCCGAGTCTGTGGGCAAGGTCGCGCCTGCCGCACAGGGCTGCCTCGGCACCACTATGCTCATTTATCCCGTGTCGGCCGCGGGCGGTCTGCTCGACCTTTACGAGGCCACGGGCGACAAGAAGTATTTCGAGGCCGTTATGCGCATCGCCGAGTATTATAAGAAAAATATCCTTCCTTGCGGAAGCTGGTACCTCCTCCTCGACTGCAAGACCGGCAAGCCCCTGACCAATAACATCTGCATCGAGTTCAGATTCGTCGAATTCTTCCGCAGACTTTACGAGATCACGGGCGACGAGTGCTGGCGCGAGCTTGAGACGGCGCACTTCAATTATATAAAGAAGGCCTGCCTTGAGACCTACAAGTGGGAGGGTCAGTTTGAGGACGTGGGCGTTACGGGCAACTACCGCAACCTGACCCACTTCGCCGCCAACAAGATGATCGGCTATATCACGAACAATCTTTCGGACGATAAGGATATGGTGGCCGAGGCCGTCGAGCTTATGCGCTACGTTGAGGATCAGTTCGTGGTCTGGGGCAATTACCCCGTGTGGGATCCCAACGCAAAAATGGAGCCCCACCACACCCCCGCAGGCCTTGAGCAGTATTCCTGCTACGTGCCGATCGACTCCAGCACAACCACGATCATGACCGCCTTCACGGATATGTACCGCCTGACGGGCGAGCGCCTCTATCTCGAAAAGGCGCTGACTCTGGCCGACACCGTAACGAGAAGACTCGATATGGAAACGGGACAGAGCCCCACCTTCTGGATCGGCGAGAATTGTGCCGAGGGCAAGCGTAATTATTGGATCAATTGCCAGATCCACGTTGCCTTCTCCATGATGCGTCTGGCCGAGTTCACCGAGGCCGAAGGGATCGAATAATCAAAAATGACAAATCGGCAGAGGCCTTGCGCCTCTGCCGATTTTGTGGTATATGGTTATTTCCGTGACCGGATAAGCAAAAAGTCGGGCTTGTGGAAAAGATCTTTGTGTTCGGGGTGCTTTTCAAGCAACTCGGGAGAGGGGCGGGGCTCAATCATTTTTTCAACGGTGAATCCTGCCTCGGTCAAGGTGTTTATGATAAGCGAAAAGGTTCTGTGGTATATTTTGACACCTTCAACGAACCATTTTGTTTCTCGCTCCCCTTCAACACCGTAATTTGCGAGGTTTACGTACAGCTTTTCGCCGTTTTCATCCTTTGTCCAGCGGCTGCCGCGGGAATGGCAGGTTACAAGCGGGTGCTCTTGAGAAAAAACAAAAATTCCTCCCTCGGATAGCCGATCGAATACGTTCTTTACCGCGCCCGAAAAATCTTCAATGTAATGGAAGGCGAGTGAGCTGACCGCAATATCAAATGATCCGTTCAGTTTGTCGATGCTTTCAATAGGCATATTGATATATTCGATCCTTGGATCTGCATTCTCTTTTCTTGCAACATCGAGCATTTTGCTTGAAATATCAATGCCGATAACCTTTTCTGCCCCCATTTCTGCAAATAATCTGCAATGATCTCCAAAGCCGCAACCGAGATCGAGCACCTTTTTGCCGTCAAGCTCGGGCAAGAGCGAAAGAAGCGCCGGGATCTCAAATAAATTGTTTGCGTTATTCTCCTTTTCTCGCAGATTTCGGTATCCTTCGAAAAACGTGGCGTTGTCATAGATGTTTTGCTGTGCCATTTTATTTCACCTCCAAAATTTTTGATGTTTTGCCATTATACCAAAAAATCGGCAGAGTGTCAATACTACTGCCGATTTTTATTTTACTCCTCAAAATATAGGACCGTTCCCGTGGGGTAGACGATGGAGGCGGTGCCGTTTTCGTATTTTACGGGTACCTCCTCGAGGTTTTTCTCCTCGGAGAGGATGTAGGCGGCAGGCTTTTTATCAAAGCCCTTGACCGTCAGGTAGGGATCCTGCATACTCGTGACCACAAGGAGGCCGAGCTTGCCGTCCTCGCCCTTTGCGGCGAGAGCCTCGGTGAGGCCGCCGTCGTCGCAGACCGCCTCGATCTGCGTTCCCATACGGTAGAGCTTATTGAAGGCCACGAAGGAGTAGTAGGGCTTCTGCTTGCGGCGGAATTTGTCGAAAATGCCGCAATGCGCCATATGGGGCTGACCGTCGTAGTAGTTGGCGATGTCAACGGGGGAATCCTGATAGGCCATCATCATTGAGAGCACGTGGCGCGCGCCGCGCATTGTGCCGATCCAATAGAGCTCGCGGGTGCTGGCGCTGGCGTTCCACTCGTCGACGATGATGTCGGCGTGGCCAAAGCCCGCCTCGTCCAGATGCTTACGGGCGTAATGGGCCGCGTCGCGGACGAACTTCATATTCATACCGTACTGGTGGTAGGAGAAGAAGTCGAGAGGGCAGTCGTTTTCCTTGACGAAGGCTAAAAAGTCGTGGAAATACTGCAGATATTCAAGGGAATGCATACTTGCGTCGGGCAAAATCCCCTGAAAGCCCACGGCGGCGTAGCCGCCCACCTTGATGCTGTCGCCAAAGCACTGCTTCAGGTGCTTCGACACCACGTCATAAAGGGCGAAGTACTCGGCCTTGGTGCCCGACCACATATTGCTTCTGAAATTCGTCAGCTCCTCGGGCTCGTTCCAGATCTCCCAATAGGGAATGCCCAGCTCGTAGCCGTCGGCCCAGCCCTCGTTGTAGTGGCGGATTATATGCTCGCAGACCACGGCGAACTTATGGCTGTCCTTTGGCGGATCGATCCAGTGCTTGATCGGCATATGCTCAATAGACGTGCCGAGGCGGTAAATTATCTTCGCGCCCACGCCGTCGATGGCCTTGAGAAACTGGTCGGTCAGCAGGAAATCGTAGTTTTTCTCATCGTAGGGATCCTTGTCGAAATCGCGGAAGATCTGATAAACGTCCACCTGCTGGGGGTAGGGCGAGTCGGTATCGTGGAGGCGGACGAAGGGTATGCCCATCTCGAGATATTCGGCCGAGGTGTTGCAGCTGCCGCCCGAGGACAGGGGGCCGTTTGAGATACCGTGAACCGGCTTGATCTTGCCGATGACGTTTTCCTTGTTTAAAATAATATTCATAGCGTTCAGTCCTTTAAGGGAGATTTTTCATCGAGGATGCGGATGGCGTAGTAGAGCGCCCAGTCCTGGTCGTTGGCGAAGGCGTCCTTTTCCTTGCCGCGGAAGCGGCCGCGCACCTCCGTGTGGGTCGAGCCCGTCAGCTTGCCCTCGGGCACGAAATCGTTGACCACGTAGGGGGCGAGATAATTGTTGGAGGCAAAGCCGTCCTCGCGGTAGAGGCAGAGGTTGCCCAGCAGTATCTGACGGATCAGCACCGAGTGGTCGGTGCCGAGGGCGATATCCATGGCGTTATACATCTTTGCGGCGCGCGCGCTCCAATAGTGGGGCATGGTGTCGCCGTAGATCTTGCGCTTGCCGAACCAATAGCAGTCCCAGTGCCGCACCGAGATGCGGTTGAAGTGGAAATCGGGCTGGAAGGCGTAGAAGGAGGACGCGCTGACCACGTTATCGTGGGCGAGGTCGAGATACTTTTCGTCCTTCGACACCGTGTAGTGGTTGAAGAGGGCGAAGCCGCGACCGTTTGGCGTTTCGTGCTCGTAGCCCGTTTCGGTGTAGCCCGTGGCCTCGTAGCGGTTGCGCAGGAGCACGTCGGCGTGATCCTTTGCGTAGGTGTCGAGGGCGTCGGCGTATTCGTTCATACCGTTGCGGCGGAGGATGACGGCGGTCTCGTTGGGCTCAACGCAGCAGCCGCCGTAAAGCACGCCCCAGAATTTGAAGAACTCAATGAGCACGCGGGCGGAGTAGTCGAGGTGACGGTTGTCGTGGGTGACCTCGTAAAGCTCGCGGTAGAGCAGGGAGATCCAGGGCTCGTTGTAGCCGCGGCGGGGCAGACCGTACTTGCGCAGGCCGCCCTCCACGAACATGGTCTCGGTGTTGAAGATCTCGCGCTCGATGAACTCTATGTATTTCATCAAAGAATCGTAAAGGCCTTGATCGAACTTGCGCTGAAGCTGCTTTGCCACGATGATGCCCATGACCACGCGCTCGCGGCAGGAGTTGCAATCGGTCCAACCGTCGTAGTGGACAGACTCAAGGTCGCGGTCGTAGACCAGATACGCGCCGTCCAGGGGGCTGCCCGCCTTGTGATACTGCTGCTTTTCGGCAATGAAGTGGGCGCGCCGCTCAAGGAGCTCGCCGAGAGGGAGCAGGACGTTGATCCGCGCCACGGTGGTCTTGCCGCCGGTGCTCACGCGGACCGTGTACTCGCCGATTTTATCTGACGCGAAGGTCACGCGGGCGTGTGTGGGGCTGACCGTCTCCGTGGGCAAAGCCTCGCGGCCGCAGACCGCCGTGAGCCCCTCAACTCCGCGCCGACAGTAAACGTCAAGCACCGTGGGCTCGCCCTCGAAGACCGAGAATTTGTCGGATTCAATGCAAATGGCGTCGGTCTCCTCGCGCAGATAGTCGCGCGGGTGCTTGTCGGTGGCCTCGTAAACGAATTTGTAAATCGCCTCCTCGCCCGCAAGGATGGAGGCGGGGGCGGGGTTCATCAGAATAATGCCGCGGTAGTCCGAGCAGCTTCGCGTCATGGACAGATCGCGGTGGATGCTGTACTCGGACATAGAGCCCTCGGTCAGATGGGCGACGAGGTAGGGCGGCTTGCCGCCGATCTTCGCGCCGTAGATCCAGCTCGTATTTTCGCCGCACCACACGTGAGCCGTGCATTTTTTCACGAACTGCTCGGTAATGTTGGCGCGGATCATTTTGCAATCAAAGGGGAAGAAGATGCCGAAATCGTCGGGCGTGACGAAACAGTCGAGGTCGATGAGATTTTTGACCCGATAGACCTCGGTGTACTTGCCGTCCTCAACGAATCTCTCGACGGTCAACCCCAGCTTGCCCGATTCGTGGCGGGCCACGGTGATAAGTCGGCCGCCCTCAAGGGTCACGCTCTGAGTGCCGAAGCGCTCGACCTGCCCCCACTCGCTGTTTTCAAGCACCCAATCCATCCCGGAAGTGTCGCCGAGAACGCGGATGCCGATAATGTTGCCGCTCTCCGTGCTGGCGGTCAGCTCAAGGGTGTCGGAAATAAAAGTATGCATACAGACCTCCGATCGGTTGTTTTCTATCTTTATTATACCATACTGCCCGAAAAAAGCAAGGCTCGGTGCACAGAAAAATTTTTCTGCTTTGCAGAGCCTCCGAAAGCCTTGACATCGGGGGAGGGAAGTGGTATAATTTTTTTAATAATTTAATAAATAAAACGGAGGAAAAGCAAATGCTTCTTTACATAATTCGCCACGGCGACCCCATATACGAGACCGATTCGCTGACCGAGAAGGGCAAGCTGCAGGCCGAGCAGGTTGGCAAGAGGATGTTCGACGCGAAGATCGACCGCATCTTCACCTCGCCCATGGGCCGCGCGAAAATGACCGCCGCCCCCGCCTGCCGTATGCTGGGACTTGAGTACACGGTGGAGGATTGGGCTCACGAGATCGAGGATGATAGGCTGACACCCTTCCCCGACGGCGTGCTCAAGTCGGTCTCCCTCGTGCAGAACACCTATTACCGTGAAAACGGGAATATCGATCTTGATTACGAGCACGCCTTTGATGCGCAGGGCTTTGATCAGACGAATATGCGCCGCGCCCGTGATATTATCCAAAAGGGCGGCGACGGTTTCCTCGAGAGATTGGGCTACAAAAAGGAGGGCGACGTTTACCGCATCCTGCGCGAGAACAACGAAAAGGTGGCTCTCTTCTGCCACTCGGCAATGGCGAGAGCCTGGATCTCGTCGTTGCTTCACATTCCGATCCACCTTATGTGGGCGGGCTTTGATTACACCCACACGGGCGTGACGGTCATCGAGTTCAAGAATAACAAAAACGGCGTCACCGCCCCGAGAATACTCTGCTATTCGGATATGTCACACGTCTACGCCGCACAGCCCGACGACGTGGTGTACGGTAATAAAATTAAGCTTTAAAACACAGAACACAGCCTTCAGCGTTTTTGAAGGTTTAAGCTAAACTCATTTT
>JAFTOB010000013.1 GCA_017451545.1 Clostridia bacterium
CGTTAAAAGTTTTTTGGAGAGCTCGAGAACCTTTTTCTCAAAAAAGGTTCTCGAACAAAAATCTTTCCTAAAAATTACTTATCAAGCAGGCAGGAAACGCCGGGAAGGTTCTTACCCTCGAGGAATTCGAGAGATGCACCGCCACCGGTGGAGATGTGAGTCATCTGGGGGCCGTAGCCGAGACGCTCAACAGCCTCTGCGCTGTCGCCGCCGCCGATGATGGTAACAGCACCGGACTCTGCAACTGCCTTAGCAACAGCGTCGGTACCTGCGGCGAAGTTCTTCCACTCGGAAACACCCATCGGGCCGTTCCAGACAACGGTGCCTGCGCCCTTGATGGCGTTAGCGAAGATCTCGCGGGTCTTGGGACCGATATCGAGACCCATCCAGTCTGCGGGAATAGAGGTGGAATCAACGATCTTGTTCTCTGCGTTCTCGTCGTACTCGGTAGCGATCACGTTGTCAACGGGGAGCAGGAAGTTAACGCCCTTGGCCTTTGCCTTTGCAACCATCTCGTTGGCGAGATCCATCTTGTCAGCCTCGCAGAGGGAGGTACCGATGTTCATGCCCTGAGCGGCAAAGAAGGTGTAAGCCATACCGCCGCCGATGATGAGGGTGTCGACCTTCTCGATGAGGTTGTTGATAACACCGATCTTGTCGGAGACCTTTGCGCCGCCGAGGATGGCAACGAAGGGACGTGCGGGATCAGCAAGAGCCTTACCCATAACGGAAAGCTCCTTCTGGATCAGGTAACCGCAAACAGCGGGGAGATAATCAGCAACACCTGCGGTGGATGCGTGTGCTCTGTGAGCTGCACCGAAGGCGTCGTTTACGTATACGTCAGCATATGCGGCCAGCTCCTTGGCGAGGTCTGCGCCGTTCTTGGTCTCGCGAGCGTCGAAGCGGGTGTTCTCAAGAAGAACAGCGCGTCCTGCCTCGAGTGCGGCAACCTTTGCCTTTGCGTCGGGACCGATGAGATCCTCAGCGAAGGTGACCTTGTCGCCGAGAAGCTCGTTGAGTCTGTCGGCAACGGGCTTGAGGGTGAACTTCTTCTTGTCGTCCTTAGCGGCCTTGGCGAGAAGCTCTGCGGTAGCGGCGGCCTGCTCTGCCTCGGGAAGCTCAGCAACCTTTGCCTTCTCCTTCTTGGTCAGACCGAAGCCCTCGGTGAAAATGCTGTGGGGCTTGCCCATGTGGGAGCAAAGAATGACCTTCGCGCCGTTATCAAGCAGGTACTTGATGGTGGGGAGAGCGCCGACGATTCTCTTGTCGCTGGTGATCTTGCCGTCCTTGATCGGAACGTTGAAGTCGCAACGGACGAGAACTGTCTTGCCGGATACCTCGATATCCTCGATTGTTTTCTTGTTGTAGTTCATATTTTTCGTTTCCTTTCGAAAATTTTTTCAAAATTTATTTCCACCTTATAATATACCACATTTGGCAAATTTTATCAAGACCCTTGTGTGAAATTTTTGACGTATTCTCAAAAAAATATTTAAATATAAGAAAAAAACGACCCGTTTTCGCATCTCGCGCAAAAACACTTGCACTTTTTTCGCATCTATGATATAATGGATCGACGGTAAAGCCCCCGACATACAAAAAAACAAAACGGAGGATCCTATGTATCCAAAAATTTTCGGCATCGATTCCTATATTATTTTCGCCGCCCTCGGCTTCGCGGCGGCCTTCGCGGTGGCATATTTCCGCCGCAAAAAATACAACTACTCCCCCCGCGATATAGTCGCAATGCTCCTTATGGGCGGCGCGGGGCTCGTGGTCGGCGCACAGTTTCTCTTCTTTTTGACCATGGTCCCCGAGATCATCGGCAACTTCAGTTGGGAGCTTCTGACTTATAAGATCTCGCATCTGGGCTTCGTCTTTTACGGCGGCCTTATCGGCGCCATGGCGGGACTTGCCATTCTCGCAAAGCTCATCAAGCGCAACGCGACGGAAATGCTCAACTTTGTGGTTCCCTGCTTTGCTGCCTTCCATGCTATCGGACGCGTCGGCTGCTTCCTTGACGGCTGCTGCCACGGCGTTGAATGGGAGCACGGCTTCGAGTGCAACGCAGACTTCCTCTGCTTCCCGATCCAGCTGGTCGAGGCCGCGGGAATTGCCGTTATTTTCGTGATCCTTATGCTGATCGACCGCTATAACGACAAAACAGGTCGCGGCATTCCCATGCTGCCCACCTATTTCCTGCTCTACGGCGTTCTCCGCTTCGTGGACGAGTTCTGGCGCGGAGACGTCCTCCGCGGCGTGACCACCGTCACCCTCGACTACTCCACCTCCACCTATAACGGCGCTATCAGCTTTAATATCTCCACCTCGCAGATCATCTCGGTCATCCTCATCGCCTACGCCACCGTCTCGCTCATCGACTTTTTCAAGAAGAGGCCGACGGACAGCACACCGACCGAGCCCAACAGCGAAGAATAAACGCAAGATCGCACCTGCCGACGGCAGGTGCGATCTTTTTTTACTTTATTCCGAGATATATGAGAAGCACCGACACGTCGGCTGGGTTGACTCCGCTGATGCGCGAGGCCTGACCCACGGTCAGCGGCCGCAGAGCGGCCAGCTTTTGCGCCGCCTCGATCCGAAGACCCTTGATGGTCGAATAATCAATATCCTCGGGCAGCTTTTTGCTCTCTAACTTCTCGCGCCGCGCCACCTCGGCGATCTCCTTTTTGATATACCCCTCGTACTTTACGCCCACCTCAACGGTCAGGATCACGCGTGGCGAAAGCTCGGGGCGATCAATGTCAAGGGGAGCAAGCGAGGCGTAATCCACGCCGGGACGGCGCAAAAGATCGGCCAGAGAACAGCCCGACGAAACCTGCGGCTGACCCATACTGTCCATCAGCGGATTGACCTTCTCGGGCGAAAAATGTGTGCGCTCGATACGGGCGGTCTCGCCCTCGATCTGCGCCTTCTTTTCGAGAAAAGCCGCATACCGTGTGTCATTGATCAGCCCGACCTCGCGCCCGATGGGAGTCAAACGCAGGTCGGCGTTGTCCTGCCGCAGAAGCATACGGTACTCGGCGCGGGAGGTCATCATTCGGTAGGGCTCGTTGGTTCCCTTGGTCACGAGATCGTCGATCAGCGTGCCGATATAGCTGTTGTCGCGCCGCAGGATCACGGGCTCCTCGCCCTTCAGCTTACGCGCGGCGTTGATACCCGCCACAAGCCCCTGAGCGGCGGCCTCCTCGTAGCCCGAGGTGCCGTTGAACTGACCCGCGCCGTAAAGTCCCTCGACAGCCTTGAACTCCAGCGTAGGATAAAGCTGGGTCGGATCACAGCAATCGTACTCAATGGCGTAGGCGTATCGCATAATTTCGGCATTCTCAAAGCCCTCAAGACTGCGAAGCATCTCGTACTGCACGTCGGTGGGCAGAGAGGTGGAAAAGCCCTGAATGTACATTTCGCTGTTTCCCTCGCCCATGGGCTCAACGAAAAGCTGATGGCGGGGCTTGTCGGCAAAACGGGTGACCTTGTCCTCAATGGACGGACAATAACGGGGACCCGTGCCGTGAATTTTGCCCGAATACATAGCCGAGCGACCTATATTTTCGCGAATTATTTCGTGAGTTTTTGCATTTGTGTAGACCACGTGGCAGGATATCTGCTCGCGCGAGTCAAGCTCCCCGTCGGCGGTCAGAGCCGAGTATGGCGTGATGGGCGTCTCGCCCTTCTGCTCCTCGAGACGGGAAAAATCAATGGAACGGCGGTGAACGCGGGCAGGCGTGCCCGTTTTAAAGCGCAAAAGCCTGATGCCGAGCTCCGAAAGCGACGCCGAAAGTCCCCGTGCGGGAAGCGACCCGTCGGGCCCCGCAGGGTAGCTTACGTCACCCACGAATACCGCACTTTCAAGATAAGTTCCGGTACAGATTATGGCCGCATCGCACTCCCAGATCTCACCCAAGGACGTGGTCACAGACTCGATTTTCGCAACACGCCCCCCCTGTTTTGCCGAAATCGACGTGATCTCGGCCTGAATGAGGCGCAGATTTTCCACACTCTCAAGCGTGGACTTCATTTTGTGCTGATAGGCGCGCCGATCGGCCTGAATACGCTTCGAATGCACCGCCGCACCCTTGCCGAGATTCAAGGTCCTCGACTGAAGAGTGACAAGATCGGCCGCGCGGCCCATCTCGCCGCCCAAGGCATCGATCTCGTAAACGAGATGCCCCTTGCCCGTACCGCCGATGGAGGGGTTGCAGGGCAGATTCGCCACCGCATCCAAGGACAAGGTGAAAAGAACGGTATCAAGCCCCAGCCGCGCGCAGGCAAGCGCGGCCTCTATCCCCGCGTGCCCCGCACCGATGACGGCGACCTGTGTTTTCTGCTTCATAGCTTAGGAATTGAGATACTCAAACTGCTCGGGAGTCAGAACGTCGATGGCACGACCCATAGCCTCCAGCTTGATCTGCGCCACGTGGGCGTCGATCTCGGCAGGCACGGGATAGAGCTTGTTCTTCAGCTCGCGGCCGTTCTTCGCAAGATACTCAAGGCAGAGCGACTGAATGGCAAAAGACATATCCATTATCTCGGCGGGGTGACCGTTTCCGGCAGCCAGATTCACGAGCCTGCCCTCGGCCATCAGATTGATAATGCGCCCGTCGGCCATCTCAAAGCCCTGAATGTTGGGCTTGCGGGTCCAGACCCTCTTCGACTTGGCCTCAAGTGCCACCTTGTCGATCTCAACGTCAAAATGTCCGCTGTTCGACAGGATCGCACCGTCCTTCATCACGTCGAAGTGGCGGTCAACGATAACGTCCTTGCAGCCCGTGGCGGTAATAAACAGATCACCGAGGGCGGCGGCCTCGTCCATGGGCATAACAGTAAAGCCGTCCATAACCGCCTCAATGGCCTTGACGGGATTGATCTCGGTCACGATGACCACAGCACCCATACCCTTCGCGCGCATGGCAATGCCGCGGCCGCACCAGCCGTAGCCCGCAACCACCACGGTCTTGCCCGCAATGATCAGGTTCGTGGTGTTCATAATGCCGTCGAGTGTGGACTGACCCGTGCCGTAGCGGTTGTCGAAAAGATGCTTGCAGTCGGCATCGTTAACGTCGATCATAGTGTAGTCAAGCTCGCCGCGAGCCTCGCGGGAGCGCAGACGGTGAATGCCCGTGGTGGTCTCCTCACAGCCTCCGATAAGATTCTTGCCGAGCTCGCGGCACTCGCCGTGAAGCAGGCCGATAAAATCGCCTCCGTCGTCGATAATAAGATCGGGACACTGGGCAAGGGTGGCGCGAAGATGCCTCTCGTAGCCCTCCATATCGATGCCGTGACGGGCGTTGACCTCGAAGCCCTCGGCAGCGAGAGCGGCGGCAACGTCGTCCTGAGTGGAAAGGGGATTGCAGCCGGTCACGTGTACCTGCGCGCCTCCGGCGGCTAAGGTCTTCGCAAGATAGGCGGTCTTAGCCTCAAGATGAATGGACATAGAGATCTTCATGCCCGCGAAAGGCTTCTCGCGCTCGAATCTCTCCTTGATGCTGTTGAGAATGGGCATATAGGAACGCACCCAGTCGATCTTGTCGCGACCCGACGACGCAAGATTAATGTCAAAAATATCGCTCATAAACTCCTCCGAAAAAATAAACGTAGTTATTCATCTTAATTATAACATAAGATCGACATAAATGCAAGCAAAATTGCAAAAACGTAACTCCGCATAAAGAAGACGGATCCAAACCCAAACACCCACGCAAAAACAAAAAGAGCCCTCGCTCTTCTTTCCCGAGAAAAGGTCACAATGCCTAATGTCGTGAATACCTTGAGCGATGGCTCTGCATACAGTATAGCATATCGCTATGAAATTGTCAACAGAAAGGCAAAAGCCGATAAAACCCTCGCCAAATAAAAAAGCGGAGCAGTCGGGAAAGCCCAACACGTCTACCGCCAATAACAATATATCACAAGAATCCGAATTTGTCAACACAAATTTCGTGCCCTTCCCTACTCCAAATCCTTGGCTCATCGAAAATCTCGATCTCTCTCCACCCATCCTCGGTTCATCGAAGACCTCAATCTTTCTCCCCATAAATTTACTTAAGGGTCTCAATCTCTCTTCTCCCCCTCGGCTCACCGAAAACCTCAGCCTCTCTTTCTCCCCTCCTCGGTTTGCTGAAGGTCTCAATCTCTCTCCTCTCCTCCTCGGTTCACCGAAAACCTCAGTCTCTCTTTCTCCCCTCCTCGGTTCACGAGGAGGGGTCGGGGGTGGTGTCCCTCTTACCGCCGCTTGCCGCCGCAAAGCGGCATAAATCACGGCGAAGCCGTGCATGGCATCAGCCCGAAGGGCTGCATGCAATCCGCACTCCGCGCAGCATATCATCAACGCACAGCGTTGCATATCATCGAGGCATAGCCTCGTATATCATCAGCCCGAAGGGCTGTATCTCATCAAGCCGCAGGCTTGCATCATGCAAGCTCACTCATTAGATTCACTCCCCCCAACTCCTCCCCTCCTCGGTTCACGAGGAGTGGCCGGGGGTGGTGTCCCTCTTACCGCCGCTTGCCGCCGCAAAGCGGCAATAATCACGGCAAAGCCGTGTATCTCATCCGCGTCCCACGCGGCATATCATCAACGCGCAGCGTTGCATATCATCGAGGCATAGCCTCGTATATCATCAGCCCAAAGGGCTGTATCTCATCAAGCCGCAGGCTTGCA
>JAFTOB010000127.1 GCA_017451545.1 Clostridia bacterium
GGACTGCGCGCCTGCGAGAGCGCGAACGATTTAGCCGATATAATGACTCAAAATTCGCGACCGAGCGAATTTTGAAGGATAAACAGCCCACTTAAATTAACCAATGCATTAAAGTTTCTTGGAGAGCTCGAGAACCTTCTTTCAAGAAGGTTCTCGAAAAAATCTTTCAAATAAACTCTAATTTATCGGTCTGTTTGTCTTCAAAAGAAGATCATCGTCGCGCCCGACCAGATGACGATGAGGGCGAAGAGGCGCTGCAGGGCTGTGGTGTTCACTCGGTCGAGAAGGAGAGCACCGGCAAGGCCGCCGACCACGCAAGGGATCAGGATCGGCGCAAAATCTGCCTGCGGAAGATGACCCGCCGCCGTGTAGTTTATGAGAGAAACAACAGACACGGGCAGCATAACGCAAAGGGCGTTGGCAAATATGTCTCGTCGGCTTTCCGCGTCCCGCCCCAACAGCGGAGTCAGCCCAAAGACGATGAGAATACCGCCGCCCGCGCCGAGGAGTCCGTTTACCAGCCCCGCAGCCAGCCCGACAGCCACGAGTTTTGCCGTTCCGTTGCCCTTCAACGCGAAAAATTTTTTCATTCCAGCCCCCTTTGCCGTTTTTGCTCTTGCAATAAATTTTTTTGTGTGGTATAATAAAGTATATAGCTATCATTCCCGAAAATCGGGCGAATAATCCAAAAATCGAAAGGACGTTTTGAATGGCACAACTGAAGGTCAGCAAAAAGACCCCAACAAACGCTAAAAATAAAAATGACGTTAAAAAGCCCCCTGCGGGAGGTAAAAAGCCGCAGAAGGGCGGGGACAACAATCACAAAAACCATAAGGACGAAAAGCCGCTTTCGGACAAGCTCATACACCAGATAATTCCCTTTATCTGGATCGTTGCCGCGCTTTTCCTTTTCGTTTGCTATATTTCACGCGACGTTTTCGGATTCAGGGGTGACGACAATATTATGGGTCCCGTTGGCGAGGCGATACACAATCTGCTCTTCGGCCTGCTGGGCTGGGGTGCCTTCCTCATCCCTGCACTGTGTGCCTATCTCGGCGCAAAATGGAGAAAGCTTATTGACCGCCACCGCGTAGGTCTCAAGACCTTCCTTGCGGGTGCGCTGATCGTTTTCGTTTCCATGTTTGCGCAGGTGCTCTGCGTTCCGATCAACGAAGCGGGCTTCCCCGGCTTCGCGCTCTGGGGGCAGGGAGCCGAGCTTATCGGAGGCGGTCTTGTGGGCGGCACGCTGGGTTGGCTCTGCTTTGCGGGACTTAAGGTGGTTGGCTCCATCATCGTGCTTTCCGCCGTTATACTCATCGTAGCCTGCCTGTTTGTGGATGCCACACCGAGAAATATCTGGACCTGGATAAAATATAAGAATAAGATCCGCCGCGAGCGCATTGAGCGCGACCGCGAGCGTTACGAGGCCGAGCAGCTTGCCATCGGTGAGCTTGAGGTCAAGGAGAAGCCCGAGGAGCTTGAAGAGCCCCGTGGGCGCAGATCACTCCTGAGCCTTCGCAAGAAGCAGACCGACGATACTCTCGCCGCGCCCGACGTTCCCGAGGATACGTCGGACGCCGTAACAGTTTCGGGCGGTTATGCAGAGCCCGTTGAGGACGAGCCTGCACCCACGCCCATTTCCGAGCCTGCTCCCGAGCCCGAGCCCACAAAGCAGGAATCCATGCTCAATCGCGTATTTGCCGAGCCCGAGCACCAGATCGATGCCAACGACGGCGACGACAGCGCGCCCCTTGAGGCCGAGACCGACGATATGTTCGAGCTTCCCGAGCCCGAGGAGGATGCGGTGATCCCCTGGATTCAGCCTCCGCTTGAACTGCTCAATGAGGACCCCGGTGCACGCGCCGATCAGTCGGTCACCATCGCCGAGACCAAGAAAAAGCTTTATCAGACCCTTGAGAGCTTTGGTGTCCGCGTCAAGGACATCGGATACTCCATAGGCCCGACCATTACGAGATATGAGGTCATCCCTGCAGAGGGTGTTCGTGTCAAGCAGATCGCCAATCTGGTTGACGATATCGCAATGAGCCTCGCCACCGTTGGTGTACGTATCGAGGCTCCGATACCTAATAAATCGGCCGTCGGTGTAGAGGTGCCGAACTCGGTTCGCTCCAACGTTTACCTTCGCACGCTGATCGATGACGATCAGTTCTGGAACTCATCGCCTCTGACCGTTTCGCTGGGTCAGGACGTTGCAGGTAAGAACGTTTATTTCGACATCAAGAAGATGCCCCATATGATCATCGCAGGTACCACCGGTGCCGGTAAGTCGGTCTGCATCAACTGCGTTATCTGCAGCCTGCTTTACAAGAACCCGCCCGACAAGGTCAAGCTGGTCATGATCGACCCGAAGAAGGTCGAGTTTAACGTATATCAGCACATTCCCCACCTCTACTGCCCCATCATCAGCGATCCCCGCAAGGCCGCGGGTGCGCTGGCTTCGGCCGTTGCAGAGATGGAGCGCCGCTACTCGCTTGTTGAGGACGTGGGCGTGCGTGACGTTGACGCATACAACAAGGCTACCGCCAATGATCCCGACCGTGAGTATCTGCCCAAGCTTGTCATTATCATCGACGAGCTGGCCGATCTTATGATGACCGCAAAGCAGGACGTTGAGCTTTTCATCACCCGTATCGCCCAGAAGGCCCGTGCCGTTGGTATACACTTGATCATCGGTACACAGCGTCCGTCGGTCGACGTTATTACGGGTCTTATCAAGGCCAACGTCCCCTCCCGAATCGCCTGCACCGTTAAGTCCCAGGTCGACTCGAGAACCATCATCGATATTTCGGGTGCCGAGAAGCTCATCGGCCGCGGTGATATGCTCTTCTCGCCCGTGGGTCTCGCCAAGCCCATGCGCGTTCAGGGTGCATTCCTTGAGGACGAAGAGGTCATGCGCGTGGTCGACTTTATCAAGGACAACAACGAGCCCGTTGTTTACAACAGCGGATTTATGGACACCATGGAGGCCGCCGCCGCAAGTATGGAGGCCGAGAGCAATAAGAAGAACGGATCCTCCGACTTCACCCCCGCAAACGGTGCGGGCGGCGACGAGGATAAATTCCGTCAGGCTCTTGAGGTCGCTGTCAACGAGGGAAAGATCTCCACGTCCCTGCTTCAGCGCAAGCTGTCCATCGGCTACGGCAAGGCCGCCAAGATCATCGACGAGATGGAGGAGGCCGGATACGTCAGTGCTCCCGACGGCAACAAGCCACGCCGCGTGCTTCTGAGCAAGCAGGAGTTCTACGAGAAAGTTTTGAATGACGACCTACCCACGTCTGCTGAATAAATTTGATCCCCGCAACGACCGTTGCGGGGATTTTTTTGTTGTTTTCAGTCAACTTTTTGTGTTGCATTTTGGGGCGAGCTGTGATATAATTTTTTTAACAACTCTTTTCGGAGGATCAGCAATGGTTGATATCAGAAAATACGGGATCGAGCCCTTCGGGCAGACCCCCGACGAACGCCAGCTCGAGCATCTGCGCCTCGGCAAAAAGGCATTCTTTCACTTTGGAATAAATACCTTCACCGACGCCGAGTGGGGAGACGGAAGCGAGACCGCGTCCGCCTTTGACCCCACTGATTGCGACGTGGAGCAATGGATAATCGCCGTTAAGGAGGCGGGCTTCAAGATGGCAATTCTCACCGTCAAGCACCACGACGGCTTCTGCCTCTGGCCCTCGGCCTACACCGAGCAGTCGGTGAAAAACAGCCCCTATAAGGGCGGTAAAGGCGACATCGTCCGCGAATTCACCGATGCCTGCCGCAAGCACGGCGTACTGGCCGGTCTTTACTGCTCGCCGTGGGACAGACATTCGCCCTATTGGGGCAAGCCCGAGTACAGCGACTACTATGCAAAGCAGCTCACCGAGCTTATGACGAACTACGGTGAGCTACACGAGGTCTGGTGGGACGGCGCGGGCAGTCAGGAGACCGAGTACCGCTGGAACGAGTGGGCGGATATTATCCACAAGCACCAGCCAAAGGCGCTGATCTTCGGCTCGTTGGGCGCAACGCCCTACGTCAACCTCCACTGGGTGGGCAACGAGCGCGGTGTGGCGGGTGAGACTCACTACGCATCCATCAACGCCTACGATATTGAGGTGGAGAACACCAAGAATATGAACACGGGCTGTCTCGGCGGCGACAGCTACATTCCCTCGGAGTGTGATACCTCCATCAGACCCGGCTGGTTCTACCACGCGGGTCAGGACACCGCCGTTAAGACCGTGTCGAGGCTCGACAAGCTGTGGTTTGAGTCGATCGGACGCAACTCCATTATGCTTCTGAATTTCCCGCCCGACCGCCGCGGTCGCGTCCATGATAGGGACGCCGAAAACGCCTATCTTTCCAACCTTTCAATTGAGAAGATGCTCTCGGTAGATCTTGCCGTGGGTGCTGAGCTTAACGCCGACAGCACACTTTCGCCCGAGCTTTCCGCGCAGAATATGGTCGAGGCCGACGACAGTCTCTTCTATGCCGCCGCGGAGAATAAGCACACAGCGGTTATTGATATCAAGCTCGACGGCAAGAAGCGCTTTAACGTTTTCAAGCTGGGCGAGCTGGTGGAGGCGGGCGAGCGCATTGCCGCCTTTAAGCTGGAGCAGATCGACGAAGATGGTAATGCAAAGCAGCTTTGCGAGGGCACGTCTGTGGGCTATTGCCGCGCGTTGCTTTTCCCCGAGACCGAGGCAGATCACCTGCGCCTGACTGTCACCGAGGCGGCCGCCGCGCCGATTCTGCGCATCCTGTCGCTCTATTATTACGAAAAGCCCGTCGACAAGGAGATCGAGGGCGTGGCCGCGAACCTGATGGATTCGCCCTATTCCCGCGTGGAATACACTGAGAATAACACCATTGCCAAGCTTTTCTTCGGCGGGGTCTATCCCTTCAATCATATCTCATTCACGCCCGGCGGCGTCGGCACGTATACGGTCGAGCTCTTCAACGGTAGCAGCTTCGACAAGATCGCCGAGGGCACAACCGTCCGCAAGGTCCTCGTCACCGCCGACCTGCCCGAGACCGAGGAGGGCTGCTATATGATCCGCATAACCTCAACGGGCGGCTTCTACGGCGGCAATAACTTCTTTGTGGGTGTAAAATAATAGATAAGGCCGACGATAAATCGGAGTTTGAAGGTCTAAGCCGAGCCCCTTTTTGAAAGTTTTGATAAAACTTTTTCAAAAGTTTTTCGGGAGCCGGCGCCGAAACGCCGGTCGCGCGTCGCAACGCGCGAAAAGCCCCGCGCTGCCCTTGCTCGTTGAAAAAGAAGCGAAAAATTGGGTACAAAGTACCTAATTTTTGGCTTCTTTTTCAGGCCGCGCAAACGATGAGGTTGGGCAAGATAATCGTTTTGTCAGCTCATCCTCGCCGCTTATCCACCCGCGAACCCCCGCCCCCTCCCCCGACTGCTTCGCATACTTCGCAGTCGACCCCTCGCGCCCCCCGAGGGGTAGGGA
>JAFTOB010000128.1 GCA_017451545.1 Clostridia bacterium
CAACACGAAATTTATCGTGTTGCGCTCTTTTTATCGTTTACGCATATTTTGAATAACTATCCGCCTGCTTGTGCCACATATCGGCGTATTTTCCGCCGCGCTTCAGGAGCTCGCTGTGTCTGCCCTGCTCCGCTATCCTGCCGTTCTCAAACATATAGATACGGTCAGCCGCCGCCGCGCAGGACAATCTGTGGGAAATAAATATAACCGTTTTCCCCTCACAAGCGGCAAACATATTCTGATACATCTTCTGCTCGGCGATAGGATCAAGCGCCGACGTCGGCTCGTCAAGTATCACTATCTCGCTACTTCCCGCAAAAATACGCGCGATCGATATCTTCTGCGCCTCGCCGCCCGAAAATACCGCGCCGTTCTTGTCAAACTCTTTGGTAACGACCGTTTCCGCGCCGCGTTCAAGACCTGAGACCTTCTCGGCAATTCCGCTGCTCTCAAGGGCAGCCTTCACCGTTTCCATATCGCCCTCGTTCAAATTGCCTCGCAGCATAACGTTCTCGGCAACACTGACGGCAAAAAGTCTGTAATCCTGAAAAACGGTGCCGTAAAGCCCGCGATATGATGACAGCCGATAGTTTTTTATGCTCTCTCCGTTCAGCAATATCTCGCCCTCTGTCGGATCGTAAAATCTCAAGAGCAATTTTATAAGCGTGCTTTTTCCCGCCCCGTTATGGCCGACAATAGCGATCCTCTCCCCTGCCTTGAATGTCAGATTCACATCCGAAAGAACCTGCTCTCCCTGTTCGGTGTACGAAAAGCTCACGTTTTTCAGGCTCAAGGTCTCCATCCTCGGCGCATCGGGCGCGCTTTCGTCCTCGGGGATCTTTATTTCATACTCGAGAAATGCCTTGAGATTGTCCACGTACAGCGAATTTTCGTCCAATCGAAGAAATACGTTTCCCGCATAATTTATGCTCGACGCTATGTTTGAGATCGAGTTTATTATAACGAAGCAATCTCCGATAAGCATTGTCTTTTTGAAAAGAGTCATAAATGCCGCAAGGATTATCGACCCGCTGTACACCAAAATATCAAAGACGAAATCAAAAAGATAGGCAAACCACATCATTTTGTAGCCGTATTTTTTTGCAATGCCCTTGAGCTGAGCCACGCTGTCGCTCATTCCGCGAAACATAACGCGCCACATATCGGTCAGCCTCATTTCCTTGGAAAAATCGGCAAGATAAAAGGTTCTGCGAACGTAATCCTTCTTGCGGTTTACCTCCCTGTTTGCCATATCATAGCTGTATTTTATCCGATTGCGTCTCCTGCCCACGGCAAGCGTGCAGATAAGCGGCAGAAACGCAAAAACAAGAAAAACAGGATGGATCGTGGCTATAAGTGTTCCGACCGACGCAACGTTGATAACGATCCAGATAACGTCCATAAGATTGTTCAGAACGGCGAACGCCCTGCCGGTTGCCTCGCCCGTGGCTTTAACGTACGTGTCAAAAAAATCCGGGCTCTCAAAGCAGGCAAGCTCAACCGCGCTTGCTTTCTTTTGCAAGTAACTCTGAATGTACGCCTCGATTTTCGGAGTTCTCAGCTCCATATATGCGCTTGAGATCCTGTTGAAAACCATGCTGAAAAGAGAAAAGCCGAGCATTATTGCCAACGTGATCAATATGCTCTCGATCTTCTCGTTTTCCTGTAATGCGTTGAGCGCGTATTGAAACATATACGTGCCTAAAAGGAAGCTTTGTACTGCACTAAATACCGTGGCAATAAACGTGATTATAACAGTCCCGGGATCTGACTTCCATATCAACCCAAGCATATATCCGTTGTTTTTCAACGCCCTGCCCCAGTTTACTCTCTTTTTAGACTTCTTTTGTTTGCTCATAGTATTAGTCCTTGATATATCATCCGCGATTTTAATATTACTATGATACACCAAAATGAAACGGATGTCAACATATTGCACTTATATAATTTCATAATTTTACAACTATCTCATAATATACACATAGGCGGTGGGCATAATGCCCACCGCCTTTTGGCTCTGAGTGATTATTTTTTCTTTGCCACAAAGACCGCACCTGCGGCGCAGATCATGGCGATGAAGATCGGAATTACCGAGAAGCCGCCGCAGCCGCAGCCGCTGTCGTCGCTTTCGGACTTCGGTTGGCTGTCGGGTATCGGATCGGTGTCGGGCTCATCCGTATCGGGCACGTCGGTTCCGGAAGTGTCGGTGCCGGGAACGTCGGTTGTTCCGATGGGATCATCGGTGCCGGGAGTGGTCACGCCGGGCTCGGTGGGCATATCGGCATCGCACACGTCGCACTTACCGTTCTTGTCGGTATCGGCGCACTCACCGAGGACCTTGGTGCAAACGTCGCACTTGTGATCGTTGTCCCCGTCTGTGCACTCGGTCAGCTCCTTTCCGCAGAGATCGCAAGCATGGTCGTTCCCCTCGACGTCCGTATGGGTGCTCTCTGCATAAACAGCGTAAAATACAGTATCGCCCGTAAGCTTATAGGTCTCGCCGACGGTCTCACCGCTCTCGGTGACTGCCCAACCCGCAAACACGTGACAAACGGGAGGAGTGAAGCCCGATGCAGTGAGCTCGAACTCACCGTACGCATTCACGCTCGCCATCTCTCCGCTTCCCTTACCTGCCGCGAAGGACACGGTGTAGCCGAAGCGGAAGGCACGAACGTAATCCTCATCCCCATTGAGGTACACGTATACGTAAAGATGATCGGACTCTGCAAAGTCGGCGGCCTTGACGGTATAGCTGTTTCCGTTTGCCACGGCTACCGACTCACCGTCCTTGACAGCCTCAAACACGACCTCGATAACGTCATCCTCCTTCGCGCCGACAACCTCTAAGCCTATCACGTCACCGTCCTTAATATCAACGGTCTCCTCTTCGGTAGCCTCGCCGTTTACGGTGACAGTGTACTCCGCCTTGGGGCTGAAGGTAGCCTTGACGGTTGCACCACCCTCCGGGACGGTAAAGCTTCCGTCCACTACCTCCACGGGATTGCCCGACGCATCGGTAACGGTAAGAGTTTCAAGTCCGTAGCCCTTATCGGGATCAACGGTAATAACAGCGGTCTCACCGGGATTCAGACCGTGAGGCAAGGAGATCCTTCCGTTTTCGCTCGGCTCAACGGTTACGTAGCTGTAATAAAGCTTCACGTCGGATATTACTTGGTTGTCAAAATAATTCTCGACCTTTCCCACAAGCGTGCCGTCAACCATGTGAATAAGTTTGGCGTCATTCAACATAGCAACATCGACAATGATCGTGAGCTCCGTATCGGTAACGTTGCTTGCAATCGAGGAAATGTATCCAACCAAGGACTCACCGGAGGCCGTGCCGCCGATGCGGAGCTGCCACTTATACGGTATGAGGTTGAAATTTATACCCTCTATCACAATAATGAAGGGATTGACGGGTGTCATCACAAATTCCCCTGTCTCGGGATCATAGCCGGGGGTTCCCTCGGGAACGTACATATCGCTAATAACCGCGCCCTTGGCCGTTTTCACCTTAACGGTTACGTCGGACGACGGCATAATGAATCGGTATTCCGTGTCGGAATCGGGGCTCTTCTCTGCCTCAAGCGAAGCATTGTCGCCGTAAGACACGGTAATGCTTTCCACTATATATCCGAAGTCGGTGAGGACCGTTACGGTAACGTAAGAGCCCTCAAATGCGTCTTCGGCAACGGTGACCGTGGCGTTTTCAACACCGCCCTCAAGAGTAACGGTGTACCTCTCCGCCTTGCGGAAGGTCGCACTGACCGACACGTCGCTGTCCAGCATACGGAAGGTGTACACATGTATACCCTCGCGTGTAACCGTAACCTCACCGCCCGCGCCGGTAACTGTCAACGTATCAACTGTATAACCCTCTTCGGGAATCACGGAAATCTCTACGGTGCTGCCGAAGCCGGCTTTGGAGGAAACAGTTACAGCTCCGTTTTCACTTGGCGTTACAGTGATACTGTGAGGAACCAGCTGAACATTAAGTTCAATATAACCGTTAATGTTTATACCGTCATTGGAGAAAACTATAGCATCAATTACTCCGTCCTCTGCCGCAATACGTTTGATCACATCCACGGTCAGGGTAATGATCATTTCGCTTTCGCTGACGGTCGTAGGCTGCGCGTAGGCAAATATGTCAACGTATCTGTCGAGAGGAAATCTAAGATTGATTACCGGGCTCGATACATAGTTCGTCGTGTCAATTTTGTCAAGATCATATCCCGTGACCGTCAGAACGAGAGGAGTCTCCTCCGTTACCGTAAAGATGCCGGTTTCGGGATCGTAGCCTGCGCTGTCACTATTAAAGTCAAAGCCTGTGAAAAAGGCGTTGGTTTTGGGCTGTTCCTTGCCTACTTCATACAAATGGCCGCTCAAAAGGGTCGTTTGCGCGTTGCCATTATTGTCAAGCATATCATAGCCGTCGGGAATCTTTACGGTATCTTCTCCCAAAATTACGTCGCCGCTATTATGGCCGTTCAAAATAACTATTCCCGAAGGGTCCGGGTGGTCGGAAAGATCGACGGCACCCGCACGGTAATAAATATGTACGGCTGCATAGCTACCATTATGTTCAAGAGTACCGCCGGTCACGGTGATCAAGCTACCGAAAGCGCCTATGACAATATTGCCGTTCGTAATCAGCCTGCCGCCTGAAACAACAAGCTTGGTAGAGGTTATGTTGCCTGCGAATGACATATCTACGACGTAGTAGGACGCACTCTCAAAAGTGCCTCCGGCTATCTCAAGCTCAGCATTACCACGCATATTGATTGCGGAAGAAGCGACATCTGAAGCCAAAATCTTACCGCTTTTATCGGTGGAGCCGTCATCGATCTTAAGCTTGGCATCGTTACGAAGGGAAATTATAATGTCATCCGTACATTCCCAGGTCTTGCCATTCAGATCGACGGTGAAATTACCGCTTTTAACAATGATCTCCGTGTCGCGCAAAATGTTGTCGAGCAGGGTGAGGGTCGATCCGCTTGCGCTTGCTGCCGCCTCAAATGCTTCTTCAAGCTCGGTATAATTGGTAGTATTGCCGCCGACGGTGACGGAGGCGACGTTGGCGGTGGCTGCCGCTTTCTTAACAAGAACGGCGGTGGTCAGGCCGGTCGCCGCATCGGTCGTCTCGGACTCTACGGTATAGCCGGAATCGATTTCGTTACTGACATATATGGCGTCGGGCATACCCGTTGCGGTGATTTTACCGTCATTCTTAACGGTGACAGTGGCGTAGGCATCTATTCCCAAACCATTTGCGGACTCAGCTATGCCGGAGAGGCTGCCGCCTGAGACCATTATGTCGCTTAAACTAACTATGCCGAAACCGTTTTCGCCGGTGGCTTCTCCGGAGAAGTTGCCGCCCTCAACGATGATGCCATTATCGACATTTACGCCAATACCGTTTGTACCCGAAGATGTTCCGGAAAGGCTGCCGCCCGTGACGGTAATACTGTCGTGGGTTGATACGCCGCCGCCGTCTGCGCCGGAAGATGTTCCGGACAAGCTGCCGCCCGAGACCATGATGTCGCCTACACTAAATATGCCGCAACCGATTTCGCCGGTGGCTTCTCCGGATAAGTTGCCGTCTTCAACGATGATGTCATTATCGACATATACGCCGACACCGGTTGTGCCGGAAGATATTCCGGACAGGCTACCGCCCGTGACGGTAATACTGCCGATGGCCAATACACCGTAGCTATAGTCGTTAATAGCTGCAGCGGACAGGCAACCGTTACCTGCTGCGCTACTGTCGGTAACCGTCAGATTGCCTTCCGGGAGATATATGCCGAAATCGTCGCCGGTGACCGTCAGCGTCTTGCCGTTCAGATCTATCGTGACGGAATTAACGAACGCCAGTGTGCCGTCCCACGTGATATCCTTCTGCAGCTGAATGTAAGCAGCGTTATTTACCTTCGCATCGACGAGTGTTCCCTCGATCAGGGATGCGTCAGCCGATGCACCCCATTTGACTTCGGGGGTAACAGCCACCTTGCCCACTTCATATGTTTCATAATTCGCGAGAGTAGTCTGTACGTTGCCTATACTGTCGAGCATCGCATAGCCGTCGGGAATTTTGAAGCTTTCACTGCCGACGGTTACGCTTGAACCCGTAAAGTTAGCGACCGTGATTCCGGTGGGATCGGGATGACCCGACAGGTCGATGATGCCGTTAGCGTATTCGATATCAAGCCTTGCACCCTCTACCGTACCGCCGGTCACGGTGACCGCGTTGCCGTATGCACTGATCGCAATACTGAGGTTCGAGCTGTTTGCCTTGACTGTTCCGCCGGAGACCGTAAGATCCGAAGAGGTCTTGAGTCCGCCCTCCCACATGGTGATGGCGTTCGATCCGTTTGTATGCTCCACCGTTCCTCCGGTGATCTCCAGCTTTGCGGAACCGTCAAGCTGAATCGTTGCATATCCATCGGCAGCGCCCTTCAGCGCACCGCCTGCGGTGTCTGTGATCTTGACGTCGGCAGTGCCGCTGATCCAGAGTACATGGTTCGAACTCGTCCAGGTCTGTCCGTTCAGATTCAACGTGAATTTTCCGCTTGTAATGTTGATATACTCGTTCCTTTCAATCGTTGTAAGCAGCTTCAGCTCGGAGCTCTCTGCCGCCGCCGCAGCCGCGAAGGCGTCTTCCAAAGCCGTGTAGCTCGTAGTCGTGCCGCCGGTTGTGGTGACGGATGCGACGCCTGTGGGAACAGTATCCCACTCGCCGTCAAATTCATCCGTCGTCGCCTGCGCTGTCAGCGCTATTGCGGGGATCACGGCCACCACCATTGCGATGACAAGCATAGTTATCAAAAATCTTTTTTTCATTGTTTTCCTCCAAATATTATTCGATTACATTATATACCGTTGTCTTTTTGAGGTTCCCGCCGTCGCGCCCGGCATCTGCAAAGCCCGAAAAGCTCCTCGCCCTTTTCAAAATGAAGGCAATCGGCGCATTTGTCTGCGGTGTCGCGCACCTTTTCGTAGTGCTCGCAGGTCGCTTGGATCGCCGTTACGAAGGGCGTGCCGTCCTCCGTGTACAGGGGCTCTTTAATAAAATCGGGAAAGACCTCGACCGGCTGGGGGTATTTCGAGTAGCGGTCGCTTTCCTCGTAATAGCCGTAGTAGATCTCAAAGGTCTTACCGAAGGCCGTTATTACGCGGTAAAGCTCCCCTTCCCTGTGCTCAGGCTCTTTCGGCGGCGATTTGCCAAAAAGGGTCGTGAACATATGCCTCCTTTCGATTTTCCGAAAAGAAAAATCTGCCATAAGTTATTTCGATAACATTATAGCAGATTCGTTTTTTATTGCATAGCAAAAATATTCGGTTTTTTCGGCAAACTTTATTGCCGATTTCTTTGACGTTTTCGGCAAAAATCAGAGTATGAAAGCAAAATCCTTTTTGCTTGTAAGACCCGTTTTGTTGAGTATCCTCGTAATGGCGTGGCTGACCGTGGACTCGGAGGTGTGGAGCGCGGCCGAGATCTCCTTGACCGTGAAGCCGAAGGCAGAAAGCTTGGCGATCTCGCGGTCCTTGGCGTCGAGAGCTATGGCTATGTGCTTTTCCTTGACCTGACTCGACAGCCTTGCCCAGCCTACGCTGTATATGCTGTAAAGGGCGTTGACCGCTTCAAGCGCGGCCTTGTCCCGCAGGGCGATGCGTTGCTCGAGAAGTCCTCCGAAATGACGGATATACTCGGCAAGAAAGCCGTACATTCTGTCGGGCAGAGCGAGAGCGACGGCCTTATCTATGTGAGAGACGGCGCGTTCCCTCTGTCCCGAGTTGAAATATGCCACGGCGCAGGACATTCGCAGGAACATTTCGGGCACCACGGTCTTATCTATGACCGCCTGCGAGATCATGGGCTCGATTGTGTTCGGCAGCATACGCATAAGTGCGAGGCCCTCAACGCCCTCCAACTTGAACTGATTTGTGGCGATGGCATATGCCGCCATATAGAGATATTTAATGTAGAAAACCTTGGCCGCGGGGTGAGCATCACCGGGCAGGGCCTCAAAATTTCCGATCTTGAACCACTCGGGATAGTCCTTGTTATCGTAGATCGAGCTGTCGATTATAGACAGGGTCAGCGACAGTATCTCGCGGTCGTGATCGTCCTTGCAGGGTGCCTCAAACACGTGCTTTTTCGCCTCTCGCCACAGATATATATCGCCTCTCCAGATGGCACATTGCGCCAGAAGCATACTGCCGCCGATAACTGCGTAAAAACCCGAATGTGAGGACAGAAAATATCTCGCGTGCTCATAGACCTTATCGATCTCGCCGCGGCGGTAGGCGATCTGCGCCTTGAAAAGAGCGTGCGCCTCGGGCTGATTTATGAGCATTTCTGCGCACTCCTCCGCCTTTCCCGCCCCGCTGTACAGATCGGTCATATCGAGAAAGGGAGATTTACGCGGCATTGGCAGGTCGGGCTCTTCAACCTTACGCCTTGCATTGGGCAGCACCGCCGTTGACGGTATACGCCAGACCGAGCCAAAGCGCTCGGCGCCCTTTATGCGATCGTTGACGCACAGATATTGAACTCTGCGAACCGACACTCCCCATTTTTGCGCCGCTTCCTGAACCGTAATATACTCCATTTTTTACTCCGTTTGATCATTTGTGTTCGTTTGCGCGAACTTTCGCGTCAGTTTTGAGTACGCATAAACGAACTTTGGTCTATTATACACCGATTTTCAGGTCTTGTCAAGCTTTTTTGATATTCTCTTTTTCGGGTCTTGCAAAATTTTCTTCAATGTGGTATAATGATCCCGTACCGGATATTTTTTGTATAAACTCATAATAAGGTTGAGCGTTTCTACCAACCGCCGATAACGGTTGCCTGCAAAAAACGGTGGCCATTCCATTTCGCGGACGGGCTTGTCCGCAATCAAAAAGAAAGGAAGACTTCCGACAGCGGAAGCCGCAGATCTTACTATGAATTACGACGTGATCATCATCGGTGCAGGTCCCGGCGGCATCTTTTCGGCCTATGAGCTGAAAAAGCAAAGACCTGAGCTGCGCGTGGCCGTTTTTGAGGCGGGCCACGAGCTGAGCCGCAGAAAATGCCCCATCGACGGCAAAAAGATCAAATCCTGCATAAGCTGCAAATGCTGCTCCATTATGAGCGGATTCGGCGGCGCGGGTGCTTTTTCGGATGGAAAGTACAACATAACCAACGATTTCGGCGGTACTTTGCACGCCTATATCGGCAAGGAGCAGGCGCTTGAGCTTATGGAGTACGTTGACGAGATCAATATGAGCCACGGCGGTGCGGGCACAAAGCTCTATTCCACTGCAGGCACAAAGCTGAAAAAGGAGTGCATCACCCACGATCTGCACCTGCTCGACGCCTCGGTGCGCCATCTGGGCACCGATATAAACTACGTTGTGCTTGAAAATCTCTATACCGAGCTGAAAGAAAAGGTCGATTTCTTCTTCGACACTCCCGTGGACACGGTAAAGCGCGTGGGCAACGCCTACGAGGTGGTATGTGCCGCCAGAGCTTACACCTGCAAAAAGTGCATCGTTTCGGTCGGACGGAGCGGAAGCAAGTGGATGGAGCGCGTTTGCTCCGAGCTTCGCATCCCTACAAGCTCCACCCGCGTGGACATCGGCGTGCGCGTTGAGCTTCCCGCCGAGGTCTTTTCCCACCTGACCGATGAGCTTTACGAGAGCAAGATCGTCTACCGCACGCCGAAATACGGCGATAAGGTGCGCACCTTCTGCATGAACCCCAAGGGCGCGGTGGTAAATGAGAACACCAATGGCATCATTACGGTCAACGGTCACAGCTACGAGGACCCCGCAAGGCAGACGGGCAACACGAACTTTGCCCTTTTGGTGGCCAAGCATTTCTCCGAGCCCTTCCGCGATTCCAACGGCTACGGCGAATCTATTGCGCGGCTGAGCAATATGCTGGGCGGCGGCGTTATCGTTCAACGCTTCGGCGATCTTATCCGAGGACAGCGCTCCACGGCCAAGAGAATTGAGGAATCCTTTGTGACACCCACCCTTAACGCCACTCCGGGCGACCTGAGCCTCGTGCTTCCAAAGCGCATACTCGACGGAATCATCGAGATGATATACGCTCTTGACAAGATCGCTCCCGGCACGGCCAACGACGATACCCTGCTCTACGGCGTGGAGGTCAAGTTCTACAATATGGAGGTTCAGGTCAACGGCGACCTTGAATCCTGCTACGACGGTCTATACGTTATCGGCGACGGCAGCGGAATCACCCATTCCCTCTCCCACGCCTCGGCCAGCGGAGTTCACGTGGCACGAAAAATTGCAGAAAAATATTAATAATAATGTAAAGAGTCGGTGCCCTCGCGGTATCGGCTCTTCTTTTTGGGCAAAATGCACTTATGGGAAGTCGACAATTTGGGCAAATATACAAATTGCCTTGTCATACCCCACGCATTCTTGACAAACTTCACCAAAAGCGGTATAATAATTTGTGTGTTTTTGCGCACAAATTTCTTCAGGAGGAGATATATGCTTTTTAATTCACTGGAATTTTTGCTGTTCTTTCCGTTCACGGTGATAGTTTATTTTCTTTTGCCTCATAAGCTGAGAAGATATTTCCTGCTCGCCGCGAGCCTTTTCTTCTATATGTCGTTCATTCCGCGATATATACTCATACTCGCCTTTACAACGGTGGTCGACTACACCGGCGCGAGACTTATTGAGAAATATTGGGATAGAAAAGCTATAAAACGAACGGTATTTATAACGGGTCTTGTGCTGAATATCGGCCTGCTCGTTGTCTTTAAGTACCTCATCACCATCTGCGGCACTCTCAACGCCTTCGGTGCAGCCATCGATCTCGATTATCTGACCAAGGTGCTCATTCTTCCCATCGGTATCTCCTTCCATACCTTCCAGAGTATGGGATATTTAATCGACACCTATACGGGTCGCGTTCCCGCAGAGAAGAATTTTATCAACTTTGCCCTCTTCCTTATGTTCTTCCCCCAGCTTGTTGCGGGTCCTATCGAGCGTACCGCCAATCTTATGGGTCAGCTCAAGGCACGCCACTATCTGAAGGCCGAGAACATCTCCAGGGGCGGACGTATGATGCTTTGGGGTATGTTCAAAAAGGTAGTTGTAGCCGACAGCTTGGCGATCATTGCCGACGGCGTATTTGACGGACTCGACAAATTCAGCGGTTGGGGCCTCATTATCGGTATCCTTGCCTTCACCTTTCAGATCTACTGTGACTTCTCTGCTTACTCCGATATCGCTATCGGTGCGGCGAAGGTTATGGACATCAATCTGATGAAAAACTTCGATACTCCTTATTTCTCGGCATCCGTGCCGGAATTCTGGCGCAGATGGCATATATCCCTCTCAACCTGGTTCAAGGATTATATCTACATCCCGCTGGGCGGAAACCGCGTTTCAAAGCCACGTTGGGTGTTTAACCAGATGGTTACTTTCACCATAAGCGGCGTATGGCACGGCGCAGGCTACACCTATCCCGTTTGGGGCTTCCTCAACGGTATTTACATAGTCCTCGCCCGCTTTATCAAGCCCGTCAAGGATAAGTTCCTGAAGATCACGCACCTTGACCGAGCACCGTGGCTCACGAAGCCCTTGGCAGTTCTCTTCACCTTTACGCTTATATCCTTCTCCTGGATATTCTTCCGCGCGGAGAATTTCACCGATGCCTTCTACGTTATAACTCATATGTTCGGTCCCACCTCCATGGACTTCGGCGACAGCCTTTCCACCCTGCGCGTCTGGGTCGCTATCGGCAGCGTAGTTATCCTTCTCGGTGTTGAGGCCATTATGGCCTACGGCCGCCCGGTTCGCGAGCTCTTCTTCAAGGCTCCCCACCTCTGCCGCGTTGCCCTTTACGGTCTTCTCACCGCCATAATCGTTGTTTTCGGCGCTTACGGAAACAACCAGTTCATCTATTTCCAGTTCTGATAAGGAGGTCAATATGTCTGCAGAAACAAAAAACGTTGTTAATATCATAAAGCTGCTTGCCTCCGGTGTTATCGTGGTTCTCATTGCGTTTGGGATTGCCTTCCTTTTCAATTCCGGCATTGACTTCTACACGGAAAACAAGCTGGACAATCAGCTCAAAAACATCACGAAGGCCTATTCGGACAGCGAGCTTGCGGCTCTCCGCGAGCACAACGAGGCCCTCAGCGATCTGCGTGCCACACGCAAGGAGCTGGAAAACGAAATTCTGAAGATTGAGGCCGCCAACAAGGAGTTGATGGGCGGCAATGCTCCGAAGCAGGGTCGCTCCGACGGTGAGCTGACCGAAAAACAGCAGGCTTATCTCGATTGGCTTGCCGCTTGGGATGCTTATTATCAGAATCAGGCCGATTACACAGAGTATCTGTCAAATCTTGATAAATACAACGAAAAGAAGGCCGTATATGCCGAGCTTGAAAAAATGCTTGCTCAGCACGAGGAATATTACAAATACTACACGGCCGACAATCACGGAAACACCCGTGAGAACCGAGATTATCATTACTACGGTCAGTTCTACGAGATGTTCAACCAGATGTATAAAGCCGACACCATCTTCCTCGGCTCATCCCGTACCGTATACGGTATAAATCCCCTTTACCTTGATAACGCGGATTCCCTTCAGTATTATTCCTTCTACAACTTCGCGCTGAATGCGGCGGGTCCTTCCTATTATCTCCAGTGGTACGACGTATTCAAAAACGAGGCAAATTATCCCCTGCCCGACACGGTTATCTACAGTGTTGACTGGTTTATGTTCGACGACTCCTGGATGTGGAGAAGGTTCAACTACGATACCAGAGACCGAGGTGCTCTTGACGCTATCAGAGATTATATGGCAAATACCGCCGCCACCGCCGCAAATATAGAGCTTATGGCCGCTACGGCAGAGGCTGAGGGTACTACCGCAGAGCTCCCCTCCGAGTCCCTCGACGGAAATTCTCCCAATGATGAGGCAAAGAAGCCCGAAAACGTATGGGAATATATCGTGGCGTGGTGGAACGGAGAGATCCGACCCGACCTTTCAGGTCTTGCGGATTACTTAAAAAATGAAGTTCCCCTCTATGCAAATCAGGATGCCATTGTCGATATGACCGTGTACTTCCTGAACTACGGAGCGAACAGTGCCGCCGATCAGAAGGTGATCGATGCAAAGAAAGCCGAGCTTCAGGCAGGTCTTGACCAATACAAGCAGGAGCTTGCCGAGGCCTACATACTGGAAGAAGCCAAGCATGAGGAAAACATCGCCCCGCTTGTAAACAGACTCGAATCCGCAAAAGCGCTCTACAAGAGCCTGACCGGCAAGGATTGGGTATCAGAGTCACCCGACGTTCCCGGTGATACCACTCCCGGAGATACTACACCCGGCGATACGACTCCCGGTGATACTACTCCCGGTGACACCACTCCCGGCGATACCACACCTGACGGCACCGTCATTCCTCCGGACGATCAGATCCCCGATGAGCTTCCCGCGCCTCCCGCACTCGTTGAGATCCCCGAAATACCGAAGCTTGAGTTTGAGGATCCCTTCTACGAAAACCGCGAGTTCTGCGTTGATAATGACGGTAACGTCTCCAGCCTCTTCTACAAGGGCTTTATCCCCTGGGAGGCCGAGTACGGCGGCGGCAAGCAGGATGGATCGGGTGCTCAGTACAAGGAAGAGGACGTGCGCAAGCTGAAAACCTCCAGCTTTGAGCGCGAGATCGCGGCCTTCAAGGAGCTTATAACTCAGATGCAGGCCGACGGTATCAACGTTGTATTTATCCAGCTTCCCGATTACGGAGCTGACCGCCCCAATGACATCATTTGGGAGCAAACTCTGAATATCGCAGCCATCGCAGAGGAGCTCGGTGTTGAGTTCTACAACTACAACCACCACCCGTACGGCGATACGAGCGCGGATATTTACGACACTTATCACGACGTCCACATCGCGGGCTCCTACGTTGGAGACGCCAAGAAGTTTTTCTCCAACTGGAACCACTTTAACGCCAGCGGTGCCAAGAAATTTACCGATCAGCTGGCAAAGGATCTCGATGCCATCATAAAGGGCGAGGATCTGCCCCACAACTAAAAATTTCGGGCTGTTGCATTCGCAACAGCCCGTTTATTTTGCTTTTCCTATACTGTTTCCGTAATGGAAGCTGCGCTCAACGCAGATGATCTCGTCTGTCTTTTTGCGCCCCAGCTTTTCGCATACTCGCTGAACCGTAATATTGCAGCGCTTTTCGATCTCAGGGTCGACGTACGACACGTCAATCTCGGGATCAAGCGGCGACGGAACGTTATCGAGGGAGATCACCGAAACGTCCTCGGGGATGGAATAACCGAGGCGGCGAAGCCCCGAAACAACGCCGCGTGTCACGCGGCCGTAGGAGCCTATAATGGCGGTCGGCGGCTCGGGAAGCGACATAAGATATTCTGCTCTGTCCTCCCCTGCCCGCTCAAAGCGGTAATCCGAACAAACGGTGTATTCCTCGCGAAGCTCAAGACCGTAAAGTGCCATCGCCTCGCGTATCATATCTGCCTTTGACACAGTCAGCGGCTCACCCGCAAAGGCTATGCGCGTATGCCCTGCATCGATCAAGGATTTGACCGATTCGGTCATTCCCTTCAGATCGGTGGTAGTGACCGAAATATCGGCCGTCGGGGTCTCGCTCCCCAGCTTGACGAAAAGGATATCGTCAACCTTCCTCGGGAATTCCGCGTGGCCGTCAACCGACAGCAGGGCGTTGATCTTCCCGTGCTCTGTGTAATAGCGCACGAGCTCACGCTCCATATCGCGGTCAAAATTGCTGATGGAAAGAAGCATCGTGATATTGTTTTCTTCAAAGCCGCGCTTCAGGCATTCCACGTAATCTATGTAATATTCGCTGATGGCCTCGGGGATTATAACGGCAACCACGGGGCGATCGTATGGCACGTTATAAAACTGATGAAAGCAGCCGTGAGCCTTGGCCACCTCGAAAACGTGGTCTCGCATGGCGCGGCTGATCTCGCCCTTGCCCGAAAAGGCCTTGGATGCCACAGATACCGAAACGTTGGCCAGCTTTGCAAGCTCGCTGAGTGTCATTTTCCGTCACTCCTTCACTTCTTTACTTCGAATATTATAGCATCGGCGGAGTATTATGTCAAGGCAAAAAAACAGAAAAATTTTCCGGAGTCAAAGCTGTTGACTTTTTTTGCTTTTGGGTTTATCATATATTAAAATAACGTATAAAGAGGAAAATATGACAGAAAACGAACCTCAACCTTGTCAATCAGCTTGCTTTCCTGCTGCTTTACTGCGTCCCCTTTGTGGATGTGCCGCAAGCGGTTAAAATAGCGGCTACTCGCTCTTCGGGCTCACCGTTTATCCTCAGCAGCTCCTTTCGGGCATCAGCGCGGTCATCACGCTGTTGCTTGTCACCGTCGTGCTTCCCACACTAAAAAAGAAAAAGGACTGATAAATATGCAAGACAAAAAATCCGCGCGGGAGTGGTTCTACTCCCAGGGCAAGGCCGAGGTCGTCGGTGCGCAAAAATGCGCGGCGATGGACTTTTATCGGCTTGAATACACAGGGCAATATATCTGCGAGGTCAATATTGATTCGGGTCTTGAGGGCGATGCCGTTGAGATCGATCAGATAACCGACGTTCACTTCAATTTTGTCTCCATTGCCGATGAGGGCGACCGTGAGATACAGGGCACGAAGCTCTGCCGCCGGTGGAACGCCGAGGGCGCATCGGTCAAGTCGGCCATAAAGGCTATGGACGCGGCGCAGTTTGCCGATCAGACGGTCATAACCGGCGACGTGTTGGATTTTCTCTCCCGCGGTGCTATGATGCTGACAAAAAAGCATATTATTGACCGCGATCCCGAGGTGCTCATGACCCTCGGCGCTCACGATTACACGAAGCAGATGCAGACGAGGCTTCCCAACGAGCTTCCGAAGGAAGAAAGGCTCGCACAGCTCGCAGAGATCTGGCCACACGATATGTTTTATCATTCAAAGGCGGTGGGCAAGGTTCTCGCTGTATGTCTTGACAACAGCGACGGCGGCTTCCCCGAGGTAGCGGTATCCCGTCTCGCCTCGGATATTGAGGCGGCGCGGCGCGAGGGCAAGATCATTCTCGCCTTTATGCACGAGCCCATCGCTCCAAAGAGCGGAGTCGGCGAGGTGTGGACGGTATGGCCCTCGGACGGCAACCCCGAATCCTACGATTTTGATACCGTCGGGGTTGGTGCTGACCCGAACGCAGACGAAGCGACCCGCGCCGTTTATGCACTACTGACCGAAAACGCCGACGTTATCCGAGGCATCTTCTGCGGTCATATGCACAGCGTGTTTTACACCGAGGTGCGCGCCTCCTACACCGACAAATGCGTCCGCCACGAAGCTTTGATCCCGCAATTCTGCAGCCACGGAAACTCTTATCATCATCACGCAGGCATTGTAACGAGAATAATCGTCAAATAAAAGAACGTCCCACGGCTGTGCCGTGGGACATTTTTATCAGATATTCAGCTCCTCATCCTCGATGATTCCGTGATCGACGAGACCCTTGGTCAGGTGGATAAAGCTGTCGAGAAGTCGGAGATTTTCTTCGTTTTTCAGCCACTCCTCACGCGTTTCCGCAGGGAACGAGGGATAGGCCGAAACTCGCACCATTCGCGGCAAAAAGGTCTTTGCCAACGCGATACTGCGCTTCATATGGCTTTGCGAGGTGACGATTATCACCCTTTTGTCCCCGTAAAATTTAGTTTTACGGTTGATCTGCAAAGCACCGTAGATCATATTTTCCTTCGTGGTGGTGGCCTCGTTTTCGATAATGATGGCAGATGGCGGTACTCCCTCGCGGATCAGGATGGCCGACATATACTCGGCCTCGCTCTGCATCTCACCGTTGCCTACGTCCCATTTTACTCCACCGCTGGGAACGATATATTTCACTCTTCCCTGCCTGTAAAGCTCGGCCGCCGCCAATGCCCGCTCCGCGGCGATCTCGGGTCTCGTTCCGAGCAGGAGTGCCACGTCCGCAGACTCTCCGTCATCGCGGACACCTCCGCAGATTAGCTCCCACTTTTGCTCGGGAGTGAGCTCAAGCAGGAATTTTTCGGTTACCGACGAATATTTCATCACTTCTGCATATAAAGCTTTGCAAGGCCACCCTCTGAGGTCTCGCGGTATAGGTGGGAAAGATCCTGACCCGTCTGATACATGGTCTCGACCACAAGGTCAAAGGAGATCTTTCGGCTTCCCGAAAGGAAGTTTGCAAGGCTGAGGGAATTTATGGCACGCATTGCGGCAACTGCGTTGCGCTCGATGCAGGGGATCTGTACCAGACCGCAAACGGGGTCGCAGGTCAGCCCAAGATGATGCTCAAGGGAGATCTCAGCAGCGTACTCGATCTGATCGATGCCCATTTCGTAAAGCTCGGCAAGAGCCGTAGCGGCCATGGAGCAGGCAGTTCCGATCTCGGCCTGACAGCCGCACTCGGCGCCGCTGATGGAAGCGTTCGTGGCGACGATCGTACCCACAAGACCTGCCGCGGCCAGGGCGCGGATCACGTCATCGTCGGAAAATGCGTTCTTTTCCTGCATATATTTAAGCACGGCGGGGACGACACCGCAGGAGCCGCAGGTAGGGGCGGTGACGATCTGTCCGCAGTCGGCATTCTGCTCGCTGACGGCGAAGGCATAAGCACAAACTATGCGGTTTTCGCGGGTCTGGGGACTTTCGTCAATATGCTTCTGTGCATAAAGCATCTGCGCCTTGCGCTCCACGTCAAGACCGCCCGGCAGCTTACCCGTGTGGGTAAGTCCCTCGCGGATGGCGGCGCACATCGTCTCCCAAACGTGGTGAAGGTACTCCTTGAATCCCTCGCCCTCGTGCTCGAAAACGTAATCGGAAATGCGGATATTACGAGCCTTACAGATATTCGCGATCTCGGTAAAGCTGCTCTCCTTGTAGATCTCAAGCTCCTGCGCGCTCTCCTCGCCGACCACGCGGATCTCACCGCCGCCGACAGACAGCACACGCATATCGGCAACCCGCTCGCCGCCCTTGTAGCCCACAAAATCCATTGTGTTCGGGTGCTCAAGCTCCACCGAATCGTCCATATTGAAGATGATCTCGGTCTCAAAATCCTTCAGCGTATCGGTAATGGCGCGGTCGGTTCCGTGACCCTTGCCGGTCTTGGCCAGCGAGCCGTAGAGGATAACCTCGATCCTGTCAAGGTCGGGATATTGGGAAATGAATCTCTTTGCGGCATAGACGGGTCCCATGGTGTGGGAGCTCGAGGGGCCTATACCGATCTTAAAAATATTGCGTACAGATTTCATCATCAACCTCAAAAAGCAAAAAATAGGTGGCGGAATACACCGCCACCTTTAATTATAACCTTTTATTATGTATTTGTCAAGCCTTATATCTCAAGACTCCAATGCTGCTGCATTATCATTGCGGGGCCGTCGGCCTCGGTGTGGGCGTAGAAGACGGTACTGAAGCTGCCGTCCGCAAGTCGGACCGTGGAGGGGTAGCCTATATCGAAGGTAACGCCGTTTACGTAAACGTCGAGATCGGTCTCCCACGTCTTGCCGCCGTCGGTGCTGATCATAGCACGAATTCCGTAAGGCTCGTTTCGATATCCGTAGGTTGCGATAAGCATTCCGTCCTCGAGCTTCAGGATGTGCGACGGAGCGCCGCCGCGTCTCTTGAGAAGAGGATAGGGCTTGCTCCAGCTCTTTCCGCCGTCACGGGACTCGGACTGATAAATGGTGAAATACTTGGAGTGGCCGTTTTCCCTGCCCCCCTGAACGCGGATATGGCAAATCAGCGTGCCGTCATCAAGCTCCACCGTGTCGGGCTCGCAGGAAAGCAGCGCTTCTCCGTTGTCGGGGTCAAAGATCGGCTCGATCTCGCCTATATATTTTGCCGTGCCGTTTGCGGGGTCGAGCTCGTATGCGGCAACCTTGTCACCGTTCAGCACGCGGTCAGCTCCCTCGCTGAAGGTGCGGCCGATCCACAGTATTCTGCCGTCCTTGGTCTCGAGCGGTCCGTGGGGAGAGGAAACCGGGCTCTTGTGTATCGGGCCGAAGGTAACGCCGTTATCATAGCTGACACGGTAGGTTATGCCGAGATACTTTTGCTCATCCTCGGGGGTTATATAGTCAAGATACGCGCTTCTGTATTCGGTCATCAGCTTTTTGTTAGCCTCATCGCCTTCGCCGGCAAGGTTATATCGGTTGTTGAGATGAGATCTCTGCATATTCGCCGTATTATTGAAGGAGGTGACGATAACTCCGCTCTCGCCGAAGGCGAGTATGCCGCCGTCACGGTCGTCAAGGGGCGTGTCGATAACGGGGGCGGGACGTGTGTAAGTCTTGCCCTCGTCCTCGCTGAAGGAAATTACAGTCTTGCCGAAGGGGCAGATGTGGGAAAGTCTGTATCCCGATGCCACGGCGGCAATGCGACCGTTCTTCAGGCGAGTAACGGTGGGCCAGGCAAAATACTTGTGGCGACTGTCCTCATTGCTCATAATTACCGTCGGTTCTCCGTGTCTTATGATCTTCATTTTAAAACCTCTTTGAAATATTAATGATGACTATATTATACACCGTCCGCCGTCTCTTTTCAATTCTTCTTGCGGACATACGGAAGCGGCAAAGTGTCCGATTTTTTAAGTTTTTGTGGGTCAGACGTACTTTTTGACCTGCGCGCAGATATTTTCTGCGTAGTGGTCAAAGCCGCGATCGTTGGGGTGGAGATAGAGGTCGGCGAAGTAGGTCTCGTCGTGAGGAACGGCATCGTAGCCGCTGATAAAGTAGACCTCGGGAAGCGACTCCGCCACGGCGGCGACCATCTTCTGCATCTCGTCAAAGGTGCCGAAGGCCGAATATTTGCCCTCGTCCTTGCGCCAGATAGGAGAAATGGCGAATATCTTTGCGCGGGGATAGGTCGCGCGCAAAGCGGTATAGAACTCGCGGCAACGGGAGGTCAGCTCCTCGCAGGAAACGGCGTGGCTCCAATCGTTGGTGCCGTAGGCAACGCTTATGTAGTCGGGATCGTAGCCCTCGTCCTTGGCGAGAGCCAGCTTTGGCATGAAGACCTCACCGCCGATGCCCTTGCAGCGTTCCTCCGCGCCGAGGAAGCTTGCAAGCCTTGCGGCGTAACGGCTTGAGGGACGGAGGGCATCGTAGCCCTGAGTGATGGAGTCACCGAAGGTGATCATTCGCTTTGCGGGGCGAGCGGGGACAAGGCTTGCACCGTCCTCGAGGATCACGTCACGAAGAATAGTCAGGCAGGACCAGGGGAGATATACCTCGACCGTCTTTTCGCCCTCGCCGAGGTCGAAGGTCTTCTCGAAATTGCCGCCCTCGAAGGTGAGAGTCGAATATTCGGCGGGGATCTCCATATGGGAGAAGTTGTCCATGCTTCCGATGCACTTGCCGTCGACAAAAACGTCAAATGAAACATAAGAACGGGTGGAATGCTTGTACACGTCGGCATTGAGGCCGAGGGTGCGGCTGTCAGTCTTGAAGCTGAGCTTCACGCCCGAGCTGCAGAAGACCTTTTTGTAAAAGTCCTCGCGGTAGTTGCGATAGATCTCCTCCTGCTCCTCGGTGAAGCGGTGAAAGCAGGTGCCGCCCTTCTCGTTTATTACTCTTTCCGCGCCGAGAGTTACCGACGCGATCTGTTCTGTTGTGAGCTTCATTTGAATACCTCGTTTTGAAAATATTGTATTATATAAAGTATACTCCAAAAGGCGCGAAAAGTCAATAGGAAGCGGTGCACGGACTCATTTTTGAGCAAAAGAAACCCCCAACCGCCGAAGCGGTTGGGGAAAATTCAATCTTTTATAAGATCAAAAATTAATATACGTCAACGCCGTCAACAACAACATTGAGCTTATCGGTGCCCATGGAGTTCTTGTTAGCCCAGAGAGTTGTGCCAGTGCTGATACCCTTGTCGTTGATCTCGTAGCCGTTAACGGTTGCATTGTTAACGATGAGCTCATATGACTTATTGTAATCGTTACCGATTTCAACCGCAGCCTTGAGGTCGGGGAGAACGCCCGTATCGTTGAAGGTACAATCGTTCAAGGTCAGCTTGGTGTTGGCCGTACCGTAGAGCAGAATAGCCTTACCGTCGGAATTGAATGTGCACTTCGTAAAGGTTGCGGTGGGAGCACCCCAAGTCCAGACGTTATACTGATCGCCGCTGACATTGAAGGTACATTCGGTGAACGTACTGTTGCCGTTCAAGCAGTAGCAGTTATCGAAAACACAGTTGTTGTAGGTAGCGGTGAGTCTTGCATAACCTGCGTAGGTCTTGTTGTTGGTCTTGATAGTTACATTGTTAAATGTAACGGTAGAGGAATCCAGGCCGTAGTCAAGCTGACCACCGGCCTCGCCCTGCTCGCCACCAACGACCTTGATCACAGCCTTCTTAGAAAGGCCGGTGATGGTCAGGGTCTTGTTTTGGCCGTTGTTAATGTCATACTCGCCTGCGGTGAGGAACAGCTCGGTCTTGCCCGCGGTAAGAGCGTTGTTAAGCTCAGTGGTGTTGGTAACTATGGTGCTCTCGTTGATCTTGGTGCCGCCGGTGACGGTAACAAGGTCTGCGTAAGTTTCAGCTTTCTCGTCAACCCAAACAGCGTTTGTAGCATCAATTACGTCTTCAATATTGATATTGCTGAGAGTAATGTCAGCGCCTGCAGGGGTCTTAACCAGAATGGCAGCCTTCTCCTCGGTCTTGAAGGTTGCGTTCTTGATGTTCAGAGTCACCTTGCTGGACGAATCGACATACTGATTGTCGATCTTGATACCGCGACCATCCGTAGCAGCAAGCATATCAATGGTCAAGCCGTCAATATTAACAGTCTGACCCTCAGAGGTGATCCACAGGGCGTAGGTATCGGTATTGTGAGAATCGGTAATGGTTACGTTCTTCATAGTGGTGGACTTGCCTGCATTGTCAAGAGCGACTGCCTTCTCAAAGGTTACGTTCTCGATCACGTAATTACAATTGCAAAGTCTGATATCCCAAGCATTCCAAGTGCCTGCAGAGTTGCCGGTGCTGGTCATCGTACCGTTCTTGATGGTAAATACTGCGTTGGGATTCTGAGCACCGATAGCGGACCAGTAGGTGGTCTTGATGTTGAGCTTATGACCGTTCAGGTCGATGGTGATGGTCTCAGTCTCTGTAGTGCCGAGCTTATACTCGCCGCTGCCGCCGGTCTGCTGACCGAGATCGCCAATGTCGATATCAAGGTCGGCGGTGAGAACGATGGAGATGTTCTTATCGGTGATGGTGTTGTCATAGCCGTTCAGAGAGCCTGCGAAATCGTCAGGAGTGGTTGCCGTAACAGCCTTCACGATGGTCACGTCGGTAGCAACGTTGGTAGCGTCAACAGTAACGGCAGTCTTGGGGCTGACGATCTCGCCAACATAGTTCTCACTGTAGGTTACGGTTACGTTTTCAACCTTGTTGTTTGTAACGGTGTTGGTGGTAGCAACAGCACCTGCAAGACCTGCAACGTCACGGTATCCGGTAACGGTAGTGTTCGAAACAGTGTTGCCGTCAATCTTACCAGCGCCGGTGTTCATGTAACCAACGATACCGCCAACCTTATCGCCGTTGGCATCATTGTTAACGTTGTAGCCGGTTATGGTAGAATTAGTCACGGTGCAGTTCTCGACAGTACCGGTCATATAACCGACAATACCGCCGACCCAGTGGCTTCCCTTAACGGTTGCACCGTTAAGCTTTACGTTCTTAATGACCGCGCCTGCTGCATCGACCCAACCGAAGAGACCTGCGGTAGAATACTTGTATTCATCTGCGGACTTGTTCACATTCAGGCCGGTGATGGTGTAGCCCTGACCGTCGAAGGTTCCCTGGAAGTAAGCCTTGGTATCGCAAGCACCAACGGGAGTCCATGCCTTGTTGGCAAGGTTTATGTTGGCGGCGAGCTTAACGGTCTTTCCGGAGAAGCTTGTACCGGAGTTTACGAGAGAAGCAAGTCCTGCAAGCTCCTCAGCGGAGTAAAGGACGTACTCGGTTGCGTTTGCAGCGTACCAATCGGTATCGGCAGAACCGTTCCAGGGGAATCCTGCTCCCTTGTCGTAATTCTCGTCAAAGCTGTCTTCCTCGTAGGTCATCTGAGTTGCGAGGATCTGGATGGTGAACTCGCCGAGCTTCAGTCCCTGATAATCGTTGTTTGCAGTCTCCTGCATCTTGAGAGCGATGCCGAGATATGCAGACTCGCCTTTGAGAAGGGTACCCTTGGTGGTCTCCTCAATGGTGTTAACGAACTCTGCAACGGTTCCTACCTTTTCCCAACCTGCGATGTCATCGCGGCTTGTGGGATAAGTGATCTCGGTTGCGCTGGGCTTTACGTAAACGTCGATGACCTCAGCGAGCTTGGAAAGCTCTGCATCGGACTTAAAGGTAGCAACCCACTTGAGTGCGAGGGAGCCCTCGTTCTCAACCTTGAGAAGCTGAACGTCTACGTAACCGGGCTCCCAATTCTGATAAGTGAAGATGGGGGCCTGGGACTCCTTGATGGAGTTCCACTTGCCGGTTTCCGGGTCATAGTGCTCAAGGTCGATCTTGAGTGTACCCGACTGAATGATGTTACCTGCGCTGGTTACGCTGTCGGTGAACCATGCGAAGGTGGTACCAACAAGCATCGAGAAGCAGAGCAGCAGAGAAAGTGCGCTGAATATCAATGCCTTTTTGGTGGTTTTGCGATTAGTCATTTCTTTTTCCTCCTATTGAATTTTTGACTAAGCTTTATTCACACGCTTGTGCGTTAGAATCAATATGGAAACACTTCCCAATATAAATTATATTAGTATGTTACATTCTACCACTTTTTCGTTCACAGTGTGTTAAAAAACAAGGGGTTATTTTTGAACAAACTGTTAATTAAGTGACTAATATATGCATATATGCACTTTTTGACACGATCAGACAAAAGCCGCACCCGAAATCGGGTGCGGCTTTATCAGCAAAGAACCTTGACCTTGACGGTCTTGCCCGCCTTTATGGGCAGCAGGTTGCCGTCAACGGGGTTGCCGTCGACCTCGATTCCCTTCTCTTTATCGCTTCTTACATATTCTATATTATAGGTACAGCCGCGGAAGGTCTTGGTCACGCGGCAGCTTTGCCAGGACACAGGCAGGCAGGGATCAACGGTCAGACCCGATACGGTGGGCTTGAGGCCGAAGACGAAGTTTATCAGCGCCTTGGTGACCCACTGTGTGGTTGCCGTTCTCCAACTTTGTCCGGGTGTACCGTAGCGGTAGCCGCTCTCGGGGCCGTAATAGAAATTGAAGAGTATGTAGGGCTCGCCCACGGTGGGGGCAAATTCGCGATCCCACGGGAGGATCTGCTTAAGGGTCTGCTCCACCTTTTCGGGGCGCTTCATAATGCCCTCAACGGCCAGCTTCCACGCCATGGGGTGGAGATAGACGGCCTGGTTTATCAGCGTTCCCTTGGGCTGGCACGTCATATTGCCTACGCAATCGTCGAACTCATCGTAACCGGGGTTATTGACCAGCGCGCCGAGGGGAGTTTCCAGCTTTTCGTCCACCGTTTTCATAAGCGCGTCGAGCTTTTCCTTGGGTGCGAGGTCGGCAAATACCGCCCAGAGCTGTGGATTTAAGTACATATTGCCGCCTCGGCTCTCCTTTGAGCCGATCTTTTCGCCCTTATCGTTGATGGCGGTGATATAATATTCGCCGTCCCAACCGTACTTTTCGATCTTTTCTGCCATATACGCGCCCATTTTTTCGTGGGCCTCGATATACTCGGTCTTACCGGTCAGCCTGCAGAGCTCGATGAACTGCTTGTTGGCGCGCACCCACGCGATGGTAAGCCAAACGCTGACGCCCTGCTCCTTGAGGCCCGCGAGGTTCATACCGTCGTTCCAGTCGCCGCCCCAGATCTTGATCAGACCGTGGAGACCCTGAAAATTATAGAGATATTCAACGGCGCGGCGCAGATGCTCGAAAACGGTAGCTGACGTGCCGTCGTTGAAGAGCACCTCCTCGTCGAGGAGCGAAGGATCGCCGAGCTCGTTTACGATAGAATATGCGGTGAAGGTGATCCAGACGGCGCAATCCGAGAAGTTATTGGGCTTGATCTTACCGTCGATGAAGGTTCGGGGGCAATATCCCGTCGAATACTGATAGGTCAGTATTCTCTTGAAGCGTTCCCACGCAAGCGCGGGGTTGAAGGCCGCAAGGCACTCGGTGTCGCTGGCCATATCGCGGTAGCCGTTATGGCGCACACGGGCCCAACGCGAGCCCATATTGGTTGCGTATTTATAAAAGCTGTTGAAGGCGAGGTTAAGGTTTTTGTCGGGAGTCTCAATGCTCACGCCCTCGGACTCTGCCGCTCTTGCGGAGATAACGCCCGCAAGCTCACTGGCGGCCGAGGCGGCGGTGAAGCTGTCGGCAAGGCTTTTTATATTCTCCATACTTGCGGCGTGACCCGTGGTAAAGGCCACGGTCTTGCTCTCTCCTGCATCAAGGGCGCAGTCGAGCTCAAGCGCGAAGCAGATCTTCTCGGTGCAGGTTGCGGAATTTTTGCAGCCGCAACCGTCGACCAGCGCATCGGGGCATTCCTTTGAGCCGTAAGTGCCGATAAATGCGCTTCTGCGCGTATCGTATGCCACGCACCTTTCGGAGGCAAGCATGTAATCGTATTCAAAATGCTTTTTCTTGCCGCCAAAAGCACTTGCCACCTTGGCGCAGACCGCTCCGCTCTCGCTGTCAAGGTCGGCGGCACAGCTGTTGTAGCCCTGAGGCGTGTATGCGCCGTCGCAATCGGTGGCCGCGTAGCCAACCACCGTGAGCTTTGCGGGTGTCGTGCGGAGGTTCGTGACCTTGACCGTCCAGATCTCGCGCATTCCCTCTGCGGGAACGAAGACCGTGTACTCGGAGCGAATGCCGTTCTTCTCGCAGACGATGACCGAGTATCCGAGGCCGTGGCGGCACTCGTAGAAGTCAAAGCTCTCGCGCATCGGGAGTCCGACGGCGGTGTGGAAGCTTCCCTGCTCCTTATCGCAGATATATGCGCATCTGTCCATAACCGACTTGACACGCCTGCCCGTGCCGTCCTGCGCGAAGCCCTCGCCGAAGCCGACCTGGGATGCGAAGGCATTGTAGCTGTCATTAAAATAATAATTGTACCAATGGCGAGGTGTCTTTCGGTCGGTAATGACGTACTCCCGACCGTCCGACGCCCAATGTCCGTATTCTCTGTATTCCATAGGGCGGATCAAAGAGCGGTCTGGGTGTCGTTGGGGTCGCCGTTGCGGGCAAGATCGTACTCCTTCGACCAATCGAGGTCGCGATAAGCCTCGCCGCGCGGATCGTTCTTTATCCAATCGGTGAGCATATCGAGCATTTCCTCAGACCAGGTGTTTCTGTCGATCTGTGCGGTGGTGAACTTACCCTGACTGATCATCTCAAAGCCGAAATCGTCCTTGACGTGGGTCTTTGCCGCGCCATCGACAACGTCGGCAACGAGGTGGCTGGGGATAAAGAGGACTCCGCCGCCCGCGCCGAAGACAACGTCACCGGGGAGGCAGACCGCACCACCAAAGCTCGTTATATCGTTCCAGTCCTTCATAACGAACTCGCGTATGGGGGTGGGGTCGATGCCGCGATAGTAGACCTGAACATCCGGCACCTGCTTCATCTGCTCGACGTCGCGCACGCCGCCCCAAACGACAGCGCCGCCGTTTACCGTGCGCTTCTTGATGGCGGTGGTCAGGTTGCCGCCGAGGAAGGTTCCCTTGTAGATCTTATCGTACATATCGACGACCACAACGTCGCGCTCGACGAGTCGGTCAATGACCCACTGATTATAGTTGCCCGAAAGGCCGTCCTCGGCACCGCGTGAAAACTGAACGTCGTGAAGGTCGGGGCGTGTGGGGCAATAGGTGCAGGTAACGGCGCGACCGACCAGCTTTCTGCCGTCATCGTGCAGAGTCTTGAGGGGAGCCTCGCCGCCGCCTACGAACTGATGCTCGTAGCCGAGGACGAAGATAGGCTTCCAGACCTCTTCAAGCGTCATTCCGTAAAGGGCGTCAAGATATTTGTCCGCTACCTTCGGGCGGCCGTCCGGAAAGCGCTCGCCCTTCCAAAGAGGAGTTAACTGAATAATTTTTTCTCTGTCGTTAAAATTCATTTTTATGTTCTCCTTAAAATTTCACATTTTATTTGCAAGCGTCGAGAATTCCTTTGAGGTAGCCGATGGCGAAAAGTCTGCCCATGGCGTCATAGCCCGGGAGGGTCGAGATCTCGCCCGCCATAGTCGGCACGTGGTCAACGCGGATCGGCACGTTCACTCCGTTTTTAATATAGACCTTCATAATGGCCGCCATATCGATGTCGCCGTTATCGTGGTAGGTCTCGCGGAAGTGGTTGGGTGTTCCCTTCGTGTTGCGGAAGTGGACCATAAAGATCTTGTCCGCGAACTCCTCAATGGTTTTTTCGAGGTCCTCGCCCATTACGAAATAATTGGCCTGGCACATGGTGATTCCGAGGCTGTCGCTCTCTACGATACCGTATATCGCGCGCTTGATGTTCTCCTTGGAGATCATAATACGTTCAACGTCGCCGAGACGGGGCACGGGGGGATCGTCGGGGTGCAGACCGAGCTTGATGCCGTATTTTTCGGCCTCGGGGATGACGGCCTTGACGAAATATTCGTAATTGGCCCAAAGCTCCTCGGCGGTGATCTTCGCGCCAGTGGGCTTGAAGTCGGCCATATTGAACTCTGTGACTCTTGCGCCGCCGCGCTCGGGAAAGTCCGAGCTTGTGCGCAGCCATCCGATATGCGCCATCCAGTTGAAGCAGATGGTATCGATTCCGTGAGCGCGCATATTCGGGAACATTGAAATGACTCGCTCGATGCTCTCGTCGCGCATCGCGTCGCCGTGCTTTATGTGATCGTGAAGCTCGTTGGGCATGGGCTCAATGGCCACGGGAGTTACGCCGAAATCGGTGAACTTTTTGACGAGCGCGTCCCAATGAGCCTTATCCGCGTAGTCAAACTTGCCGTCCTCGGGCAGGCGAATAACGCCGTGACGGACACCCGATGCCACCGCAAAATCCCACGCCGTATCGTGCTCCGAGCGGAAATAATCGGAAAGTATCATATTCGTTCCCTCTATCAGACTCCCGAAAGAGTGAGGAAGCCGCCGTCAACGGGAACGGTGATACCGGTGACGAAGCCCGCGGCGCGGTCGTCGATAAGCCAGCGGATAGCACCGCACATATCGTTTGCTGAGCCGAACTTGCCCATGGGGGTGTGATCGATAACGTCCTGACCGCGCTTGGTCAGTCCTTCCTCGACTGTGCCGAGGATGAGCTTGCTTCTGGGGTTGAGGATGAATCCGGGGGCAACTGCGTTGATGCGGATACCGGTCTTTGCAAAATACGCGGCAAAGGCCTGAGTAAAGTTTGCAACTGCGGCCTTGCTCATGGCGTATGCAAAATTGCGGGTGAGGGGGCAGTATGTGTTCATGGAAGCGAAGTTTATAATGCTTCCGCCGCCCTGCTTGACCATATATTTTGCAAATGCGAGGAGAGGATATATGGTTCCCATGGTGTTAAGCTTGATAACGTTCTCAAAAATGTCCATATCCACGTTGTAGAGACCGACAAGATCCTCGGGGCGATCCTCCTCGAGCTCACGGGGATCGAACTCGACGATCTTGGGCTGCGCCTTTGCGTTATTGCCGCCTGCGCCGTTGATAAGAATATCACATCTGCCGAGATCCTTGACGACCTCGTCTGCAAGTGCGCCCACAGCCTCTCTGTCCATTACGTTGCAGGCGTATGTTTTGCAATTTCCGCCGTTCTCGCGGATGCCTGCGGCAACCTTCTCTGCGTTTTCAAGCGAAAGGTCAACGAGTGCTACGGTGCATCCGAGAGATGCTAGATCGCGTGCGACCTCCGAGCAAATAACTCCGGCCGCTCCGGTTACAACGGCGACCTTACCCTGATAATACTGATCCATGATTTTTTCTCCTTTTTATGTTGTGATTTTTATTTTTCTATCTTAAGTTTGGCGTTACCGTAAGAGATCTTCGCGGCGATCTCCGCGAGGTATTCTGCGGGCAGCTCCCATTCGGCGGACGTGTTCTTTTCGTCGAGCCACGAACAAAGAATTCTTCGGAAGTAATCGTGGCGAACGAATGAAAGTATGCTGCGCGAGTCGGTGGTCATACCGATGAACTGCGAGACCGCGCCGAAGGATGCTATGCACTCGAGAGTGTTTCTGATACCGAGGGTGTGGTCGCACCACCACCAGGACGGACCCAGCTGAACCTTTGAGGGTACTCCGTCCTGCGAGTACGAGCCCTGCATTACGGCAAGAGGTGCCTGATCGCTCATATTCAGCGGAAAAAGTACGGTATCGGGCAGGCCGCCGCGCTCCTCCATCGCGCCGAGCAGATCGGCGATCGCGGCAATATCAAAGCTCTCGCCCACAGCGGCAAAGCCGCCCGCAGGGCCCGCCAGAGAGAGCAGTCGAGGGCTGGTTCTGCGCTTTGCGTTCATATGGAGCAGAAGCGTCCAGCCGCGCTTTGCGTACTCGTTACCGAGGTTGACGAGCATTTCGCGGCGTGCGCCGTTACGGTCGTCGGCGAAAAACTTCGCGTCAAGGGAGTGATCGGCAAAGCGGCAGCCCTTTTCGTTGAATTTGTCGAGCATCACGCAAACGGCCGCCATATAGCTTTCTTTGTCCGTGATCACGATGCCCGTTTTTTCGGTCAGCTCCGCCTTGAACTCGTCTGTGGGAGCGAGAAGATCGTCCGCGCGGAGGGATGGGGCAACCGTCTTGCCGTTGAAGCCCGAAATATCCTCCAGCAGTGTGGCCACGGGCGACTGATACTCAACTCCGAAGCCCGAGAGGATCCCGTTATTGGAGAACTCGGGCGAGGCCAGCTTTTCATTTGCCGAGTCAAATATGTACCTTGCGTTCTCGCGCGAGGGGATCTTTTCGATGCCGAACACTCGTGAGAGCTCCATTCTCGACCAATCGTACACGGGATTGCCTGCCACGTATGGGAATATCTCGCAATATTTCTCGAATTTCTCATAGGGTGCGGCATCACCCGTGATGTATTTTTCATCAACACCGCAGATACGCATCAGGCGGTGCTTGTAGGGGTCGGGGGCGAGCCAAAGCTCGTAAAGGTCGCCGCATCTGCGATCCTTTGCAATGTCATCCACCGAAATGTGGTTATGAAAATCCACGATGGGCAGGGTCTTTACGCTTTCGTAAAGCACCCGTGCGCCGTCTGTCTTAAGCAAAAAATTTTCTTTCATCCGATCTCCTCCAATCTTTTCGGATACACCTTTTCAATTTCTGCGATCCATCTTTGTACGTCTATCTTCTTTTCGCCTCTGTGCCAGCCCTCCCAACGTCCGAGCTCCAATATCTTTCTCGCCTCGATAATGGAGGACAGAGCCGACAGCGCGGTATCGCGGGCGGCATCAAGGGCTTCCCTGCTCTCGGCATCCATAAAGTCGCGGCAGGCGAGGGTCGCCTTCGTCATATTGGTCATATAGAAGATCTCAAATTTCAAAAACTGATCGAAATAAAGCTGTCGCTCGGCGGACACGGCGGTGTTCTCTGCTCTTTTGAGCAAGGTCTCCCACCGAGGCAGATTTTCGGCAAGAGTCCTGCGGAAATCCTCGGTGCTCTCGGTGTAATCGAAATCCTTTTTATGAAGGGATTTCGCTATGGCATAACGCAATGTTCCGTCGGTGAGCGGACGCTCCGGGAACGGCATACTGCCGAGATCGTTATAATCGAACTCGTTCTTTTTGCAAACGTAGCGTATTTCATCCTTGCCGCGGTCGGCTATTGCGCCGTAATATTCCCAAAGCAGAGTAGATATTTTTTCGGCATCCTCGCCGTAAAACTCGGAAAGCTGACCGCAAACGAGCTTTTCTATATCCGCGTTTTCGGGATCGCTCAAAAGCTTCGAGTAAAGCCACGCGGAAAAATGAAGCGGGCGGAGGTTTGAAACGTTGAGTATCGAATAATAAAGTGAATTCATTCTCGCCGCCTCGCGATACGAAAACCCCATTTTTCGGAGGTCCGTTCCCTCGGCGAGATGCGGACCCTGAACCCAATATCCGACGTGATAATAAACGCCATATCTGAAATCCGGATTTCTATCGGTTGCATAAAAATCTCCGCCGAACATCTGATTGAATCCGATATCGCTGAATATTGCGATCGTTTCCTCCGGCAAACGAAGATAACCGTTTCGGTAAAGCTCCGAGCCCTCGTTCCAAAGAGTAGCGGTTGAAATAAAATCCGAAGTTCCGAGAGCTTCGGAGATCATTTTATGCTGTGTTGCTATGGCATCGGTTATTATCGCGCCGCGCGTCGCATCGCCGTTCGGAACCGTCGGGTCCGTCCTCCAAACCGAGCGATCGGCCTTGCCGCGCAAACCAAGCTGCCAGATGACGTTTTTGCCGTATCTTGCCCACTTTTCCACGTAGACCCGCCAGATCTCCTCCATGCGGGCGCGGTTTCCGATAAAGGAAACCGTCTCGTTTTCGTAGCCCCGATCCTTCATATAATTATCGGCCCCGAAATAGGACACGCCGACGGGCTCGACGTGGTGCTGGGAAACGTACATTCCGCGACGGACAACGGTGCGGACAAGCTCCTCCTCGGGTGGGTTGAGGATATCGACGAAGGACGAAGGGATTACGAGATTTATTTCCATACGGAGGGCGGTCTCAAGGATCATATCGAGAACCGAGGGATCCATTACGTCTCCGTAAAAGGGATAATCTATCCGACGCTTGCCGCCGCTTATCTTCCATTCGGTCAGAAGATCCTCATCGTTGAGGAACCAGCCGCGGAAGCGAACCTTCCGCTCGGGCGAAGCAAATTTTACGCTTGCAAGAGCAAGCTCTTCCCGTTGGGTCGGAAAAACGTCTGCTATCTTTGCAACGGGCAGAACGCCGAGGCACTTATAGGAAAATGCGTATACCCCGTAGACCGTGCCGAGAGCATCCGAGCCGACAATGTCAACGCCGCTCTCGCCGACGGTGACGGTATAAGCCTCGATCCTCGACGCATCGGTTTCGGTTCGCACGCGGATGGCCGCACCGCCATCTCGGTCGGCGATCTCAAATCCGTCGGTCTTGCCCGAAAGTCTGCGCAGATCGGCTTGCAGGTCGCGCACCGCAAGTTTCACCGACTCGGGCGCATCCGAGTTCAAAAATATGTCAAGCGAAAAGCTTTGATCGAAAATTTTGAGCATAGTTTCCTCCAATTACATTTTCTGCATTAATTATACATTTCATTTTTTCTCCGTTCAATATCGGAATCAATAAATAATAACACAATTCGATCATTTTTATTGACATTTTTATGCGTGCCTGCTATAATGAGGAAAAGGAGGCGAGGAAGTGAAACAGTTTTACGAATACGAAAATCTCCCCTGCGGCATTGCAAACATTGAGTTTGTTGACGTTGTGCGTGACAAAAACTTCAAAATGCCATTCCTCGAAGGCCGAGAAAAGTCCGGATTTATATTTGTGCAGAGGGGGCAGCTTTCTTATAAATTTGCCGCAACCGAGCAAAGCCCCGCCAAGGAATGGATACTTACTGCCGGAAAAACCGTGTTTGTTCCCAGCGGAACCGTTTACACCGCCACCTATCTTGAGGACGGCACCAACATTATCGTTGCACAATTCGATCTTGTTTACGGAGAACTTCCAAAAGTCCTGCAAAGGCCTCGCCGTGTGCCTATGCAACACGCGGAACGGCATATAAAGGAGCTGTTTAAATACCGCTCCATGTCCCTGAACGGTCACAGCCGATCATATTGGTGCATCTACAAAATGTACGAGATCATATGGAACGCCGTGAATTGCCTTGAGGACATTGCGCCGAAATTCAAAAAGCTCTCCCCTGCTCTCAATGATATTCAAAATAATTTTTTCATACAGCGCCCCATCCGCGATTACGCCGATATGTGCTCCTTGAGCGAGCCCGGCTTCCGTCGCCTTTTCGTGGAGTACACGGGAATGTCACCCGTCGAATACCGCAACGAGATCCGCCTTGAAGAAGCACGTCGACTCATCGGCACGGGAGAATATCTGGTGGAGGAAGCCGCAAACGCCGTTGGTTTCTCCAATATTTCGTTTTTCTGCCGCTGTTTTAAAAAGAGATTCGGCCACACACCGCTCGGTGTGACCGCTCATAACGGAGATTAGTTGCGGTTTTTACAGTTTTTGTTTCCAAAATGTGTATATTTTGTCACTTTCTATTGACAAATTCATCATAAAGTGGTATCATTTAGATGTAAATATTTATGAAAGGTTTGCTTTTGGCAAAAGAAAATCATGATCAATCTTATTTCAATCGCTTTTACGGTAATTATTTTCGTTTTGATCTTCGGTATGTCCGCGCTCGGACTGCTGAGAGGTTGGAAGCGATCCCTCATTGAGCTCGTTCGTCGACTTTGCGCGGCTCTGCTCGCATTTTTGACGGCAAAGCTCCTCGCCATGTTCCTCCCGATCGAGGAATGGTTTGGGCCCGTCGTTGACTCAATACTCGGGGACGCCGTCGGAGAAATATCCTCGGTGCACACATTTATGTCCTACCTCCCCGTTGCGATCGTGTTGCCCTTTATATTCCTCATCCTTTTCGGAATCTACGATCTTCTTCTGCTCATTCCCGCCGCATTTGTCAAAATGGCGGTTCTTGGCAAAGATAAAAAAGAAAAGGCCTCCGATCCCATCGTTATGAACAACCATGTGACCGTTGAGACCATCGACGTTCAGGACTCCTCAACACCGAGCGTGCCCGGGACCGATGAAGCTCACCCACAGCCCGAGGCGACGGATGCGCCTGCCGACGGTGCACACCCCGAGGCTCCCCATCACGAAGAGCACGCCAAGGCGATTTGCGTTACCGTAGTGCAGGATCCCCCGAAGGCAAAAGGAGATTTCACTTGGCCTGACAGACTTGCCGGCGCGGGCATCAAGCTTGTGACCTCCTTCTTTGTTGCTATCGTCTGCTTCCTCCCTCTCTCCTGCTTCCTCACCACCATCGGTGACGGAATCACCGAGATCGAAAAAGCCATGGCCGACTCCAAGGCAGAGTTCGTTATCTCCGAAGAGAGCCAGCTCGTCAACGATACCGACGGTAACACCATCGACGTAAGCAAGATCAACAGCGAATCTTTGGGTCAGCTCAACGATGCCTTCGTTAAGCCCATCGTTCAGAACCCCATAATCGCCATGTCTGCAAATCCTCTTTCTCACGCGCTTTACACAAACCTTACCCAAATAACCGTTGATGACACCAGGTGCTATCTCGACGAAGAGCTTTCCAACGTATTCTCCTTAGTCGCGGATATGACCTATCTGTTTGTCGAGCCCGAGACCTACGGCGATCCTCAGAAGGAGGCTGTTGACAACATTATAGGTTACGTTTCCAACTCCGAATTCAAGTGCGCCATAGCGGCCGACGTTCTCAAGGGACTCGGCGACGCCTGGGCACGAGGCGAAAGCTTTATGGGCATCAGTAAGCCCGAGGCAGAATCGGCAGAAATCATAGTTACCCCCTTGATCGATATCCTTTCCAAGAGCTCGCCCGAAGCCGTTGTAAACGATCTTGAGACCATCGGCGAGATTTTGATACTCGTTATCGATTACGATCTCCCCCCGACAATTATGAACACGCTTGACACCAAGGAGACCCAGCCGCTGATCGACCAGATCGCTGACGGCGAGTTCATCGGTGAGCTCTACTGCGAGCTTTACGGAAACGAGGACTACAAGGTAATGATCGAACCTGTCGTCACCGTTTTCTTCCGCTCCTTGCTCTCAAGCTTCGGAGTTGACGAGCACACCCTCGGCGTTGCCGAAACCCCCGAAAACCTTACCAGAGAGGATCTGATGGAGGAAGGAAGACTTTCGGCGCAGATGATCAAGGACGGTCTGAAATTCATAGAGTCCATTCCCGACGGCGAAGCCTCCGCGGATCCTCTTATGCTTATCGCTGCTCTTGATATGGAAAGCCTTGGCGCACTCTACAACAACGCAGAATCCAGCGTGTTTATCGGCGAGGGCTTCCACCACACCATTATTGCTATTCTCGATTCTCCTACGTTTGACAACATCCGTCCCATCTGTGACATTCTTGTCAGCCACATTGAAAAAGGTGATATTGATATAACAAAGCTGCTCATATCCACTCAGCAGCTTGCGTCGATTCTTGTTAATTATCAGAACGGAAACGGCTCCACAAATATGCTTGAGCTTTCTCAGTCGCTGGCAACTCTGATCACATCGGTCGATGAGGACACCGCGACAGTCATTTCCGAAATGCTCAACTCCGGTGCCTTCGGTGCCAACCTGCTTATGGGCGGCGACAACAAGGTATCCGCTATGCTCTCCAACGTTATCACCGCCATTGCGGGAATGGAGAACCTTTCTGAAGAGCAGCTTCAGAAGGAAGCTAAGGCTATCGACTATATGATGAAGATAGCAAACACCGCAACAAATATTGACTCTACAGAGGAGCTCAAATCGGTCTTTGAGGCTGAAGAAGACAACGCAATTGAGCTTGTTGAGACGATGCTGACCTCCGAGATCTCGGTTACCGCCATCAACGCTATCGCATACGACGAAAACGGCAACCTTAACGAGGATGCCCTTGAGCTTTCCGAATCCCTCAAGGAGGAGGATAAGGAGCAGGTCGTTGACTCTATCGAGACCTACTACAAGGAAAATGCCACCGAGGAAAACCGCGAGGCCATCCAGAAGAACATCAATGCTATCGCATCCATCTTCGGAACCGATCTCACAGAAGACTTTGCAAAGTGGGATTCCGAAAACAACTGAAAAAATTACACGGGACCGAGTGATCGGTCCCGTGCTTTTTATATAGCAAAAGCCGCGCCCTGTCGGGCGCGGCTTCTTTATTATTTCGGATTGTAGGTGGGTACTATTTCTTTGACAAGCCCGCGAATGTCGCTACCCTCGGCGTATGCGGCATCCTTCAGAACCTTCAGCTGATCAAACAGCTTCTCTTCGTCGATATCTATCGGGCGTCCGATATGTATCATCTTATTAGCCGTGTCGCGGAGTCCCTCCTCGGCCATCAGAAGCTCCTCGTAAAGCTTCTCGCCGGGACGGAGACCGATAAACTCGATCTTTATATCCTCATAAGGAACGTAGCCCGAAAGTCTGATAAGATTTTCAGCAAGCTCGAGGATCTTCATAGGCTTGCCCATATCAAGGACGAATATCTCACCGCCGCGCCCCAGAGCACCTGCCTGGAGCACGAGGGAAACAGCCTCGGGGATCGTCATAAAATAGCGGATTATTCTCTTGTCCGTTACCGTAACGGGACCTCCGTCCTCGATCTGCTTTTCGAAGAGAGGAATGACGCTTCCGTTGCTTCCCAGCACGTTGCCGAAGCGAACGATCATAAACACGGTATCCGAGTGGCGGCTGCAGGTCTGCACTATCATCTCACAGATGCGCTTGCTGGCACCCATAATGTTGGTGGGATTGACCGCCTTATCGGTAGAAATAAGAAGGAATCTCTGAACCTTGTACTTATCGGCCATACGAACCGTATTTTCGGTGCCTATGACGTTATTCTTAATGGCCTCACGGGGGCTGTCCTCCATCAGCGGTACGTGCTTGTGAGCCGCGGCGTGATAAACTATCTCGGGGCGGTACTCGGAGAAAACCTCCTCAAGTCTGACAGCATCGCGAACCGAGCCGATGAGGGCAATAACGTCGAGATCCGGATGGTCGGTCTTAAGCTCGTTCAGAATGTTATATGCATTGTTCTCGTATATATCGAAAATAATGAGCTGCTTCGGGTGGTGCTTTGCAAGCTGACGGCAGAGCTCGCTGCCTATGGAGCCGCCACCGCCCGTGACCAGAATGCGCTTTCCGTAAACGTAACCTATAATGCTCTCGATATCTACGTTAATGGGCTCACGTCCCAAAAGGTCCTCAACGTTTATCTTTCGTACGTTGGACAGAGTGGGTTTTCCGTCTATCATCTGATCGATGGACGGAACGCTGCTGACCTTACATCCCGCCCTTGAGCATATCTCAAGTATCTTTGCTTTTTCAACGGGCGGGCAGGTCGGGATAGCAAAAATTATCTGGTCAATATTGAATTTCTTAACGTTTTCAAGGATAGTGGTGCGGTCGCCTACGATATTGACTCCGTAAAGCACCATACCGTTTTTGGCGGGATTATCGTCAATGATACACATAACGCGGTACTTATCGAAGGCCTTGTTCAGCATCATATCGTGAAGCAGCATGCTTCCCGCGCTGCCGCCGCCTATGATCATTATACGCTTTTTAGCGTTTTTGTCCGCACGGTCAGTCTTTTGGTTATCTGTCACTCGGAAAACCACTCGAGACATAACAAGCAAAAGCATTCCGACGGCGGCACTGAACAGGTAGACCTGAATCTCAAAGCGCCAGGCAACGATCTTCAAAAGCTCGCTTGTTATGACAACGTGAAGTCCCATATAAAGCAGGTAAGCAAAGGCAGTGGAAAGAGCAAATTTGATACCATCCAGCACACGGGCATACTTCCATATGATCCTGTAATTACCGAAGACGTAATAGATCGCTATGATAACGATAGCAAAAATGGGCACGCCCACAAAGAAGCCCTTGAAGTTTATATCGTAGTTTTTCTGCTCGATAGCCAACACAAAAAGTGTTATCAATACCGAAAGATTGGCCAGCAGCACGTCCATCGCGGCGACCACATAATTTTTTATCTTTTCTTTTAACAACCGTTCTTCCTCCGTTTTTTTACTTTGGGGTCTCGGATTTTCCTCTATTCTACCACAAAACTTTGGATTTTGCAACAGTTTATGATAAATTTACCTTCGAGGACGGTTTTTAAAGATCAAAGAAGCCAAAAGTCCGCACAATATCGCCGCCGCGATGCCACCCGCCGCCGAGGAAAGGCCGCCGGTGAGCGCACCGATGAGCCCCTTTTCGTCAACAGCTTGGCGCACGCCCTTGGAGATTAGATAGCCGAAGCCGGTCAAGGGCGTGGTGGCGCCGCCGCCGGCGAGATCAACCAGAGGTGAATAAAGCCCGACAGCTCCGAGAAGCACGCCGACGACAACGTAGGACACAAGAATCCGCGCGGGGGTCAGATTGGTCTTGTCAAGCAATATCTGTGCAATGACGCATAGCGCGCCTCCCACGATAAAGGCCCAAACGAATTTCATAACCACAGCTTCCTGTCCTCCTTTTTCGGTGCTTCAAGGTGTAAAAGATGGGCGATGGACGGAATGGAAAGCCCCTGCTGAATGCTTGCAGGGCTCATCATCGCACCCGTGGCCAGAAAGAGCACGTCCGAAAGCTCGCCGCGCTCGAGCTTTGGCAGAACATACGCGCCGAGCACCGTGGCGGCGCACCCACAGCCCGAGCCGCCGCTGTGAACGTCCTGAGTCTCGCGGTTGTATATCATCATTCCGCAATCGCTGTGAACGCGCGAAATATCAATCCCCTCGTTTTTCAGAAGCTCGCAGAGAATGGAGCTGCCCTCGTAACCTAAATCGCCCGTCAGGATCATATCGAAGTCGCGCGGCGCGCGACCGCTTTCTGTGAAATAACGAACGAGTGTGTCCATAGCCGCAGGTGCCATTGCCGCACCCATGTTTGAAGCATCGGATATCCCCTTGTCAACGGCAATACCGGGCAACGCTTCGGTGATCCTCGCGCCGCTCCCCTCCTTCCCTACGATATATGCGCCCGCACCCGTGACTGTCCACTGGGCCGTGGGCGAGCGCTGACCTCCGTACTCGGTGGGCGTGCGGAACTGCCGCTCGGCCGAGCAATTATGGGAGGATGTGACCGCCGCGGCTCGCGTAGCGAAGCCGCCGCTTGTGAGGGTGGCGGCCAGCATAATGCTCTCTGCCGATGTGGAGCAAGCTCCGTAAAGTCCGAAATAAGGGATGCCGTAATCAAGCAGGCCGTAGGCCGAGCCCACGCATTGGTTGAGCAGATCCCCTGCGAAGACTGCATCTATGTCCTCGGCGGCAAGCCCCGATTTTTTCATTGCAACGGCAAGGGCGCGACGTTGCATCTCGCTTTCGGATTTTTCCCAGGTGTCCTGCCCGAAGCTGTCCTCGGGGTCGCACAGATCAAAAAATCCCGACAGCGGCCCCTCGTGCTCCTTGCCGCCCACCACCGTGGCCGCCGCTATGACGTTGCTTTTCAGCTTTATTATGGATCTTTTCATAAATTCTCCATTGCGTGAACCGATCATTTTGCTTTTAAACTTGCGATCTTTCACACTATCTCCGTTTTTTTTCGTAATTATTACTATTATTTCACTGCAAAAAACGCAATATCCCTTGAAGATACAAAAAAAATATGTTATAATGATATGAATAATACTAAAATCGAGGTCTTTTATGAACTACACCATAAAAAATGCCAACCTTTCTGCCACCTTCACCGATCTCGGCGGAGAGCTTATCTCGCTGAAAAAGGGCGACGTCGAGTATATCTGGTACGGCGACAAGCAATACTGGGGCGGTCAGTCCCCCCTGCTCTTCCCCTACTGCTGCAGACTTTTCGGCGGTCATTACACCTATCGCGGTCAGAGCTACGAGGGCGCAAATCACGGATTTATCAGAAGAAGCCTGCTTGCGGCCGACGTGCATGGCGACAGCATAACCTTCTCCTTGCGCGCCAACGAGGAGACGCGCAAGCTCTATCCCTTTGATTTTGAGTACGCTATAAAATACACTCTTGAGGGTGACTCTCTGATCTGCGAGACTACCGTCAAGAATCTCGGTGACGAGACCCTTCACTACTGCAACGGAATGCACCCCGGCTTCAACGTACCCCTCGGCACCGGAACGAAGTTCGAGGATTGGTATATGGAGTTCGGCGGCGTGGCTCAGCCTAAGCAAGTACTCTTCTCCGAGGGCAAGTTCTGCATCGACGAAAAGGACTTTTCGGATCAGCTCGTGGGCGGCACCAAGCTTCCTCTGCACCACTCGCTTTTCGATGACGATGCCATCTTCCTGACAGGTGCCGCCGACAGCGTGACTTTGCGCTGTGACGCCTCCGAGAGATCGGTCACAGTCAGCTACCCCAATACTCCCGTTATCGGCTTCTGGCATATGCCCTTTACCGATTCGCCCTACGTTTGCATCGAGCCGCTTTGCGGTCTGCCATCCTTTGAAGGCAAGGTGGACGACATTGAGACAAAGCTCTATGCAAAGCATCTGGCAAACGGTGAAAGCCACACCGACACGGTCAAAATTACAGTAAATTGAGGTGTTATTATGCTTGATAAACATACGGAACAGTTTCATCTGAAGTGCCGCGAGGGTCAGCTTGGCGAATACTGCCTGCTCCCCGGCGATCCCGGACGCTGCGAGAAGATCGCGAAATACTTTGACGAGCCCGCATTTTTGTCCTCCAACCGCGAGTACACCATCTGGACGGGTAAGCTCTGCGGCAAGCCTGTCTCGGTCTGCTCCACAGGCATCGGCGGCCCCTCCACGGCCATTGCGGTCGAGGAGCTGGCGGCCTGCGGCGTGAAAAATTTCATCCGCATCGGTACTTGCGGAGGCATTAACATGAAGGTTCGCTCGGGTGACGTTGTCATCGCCACGGGAGCGGTGCGGCAGGACGGCACGTCCCACGAATACGCCCCGCCCGAGTTCCCTGCCGTTGCGGATTTTGAAACGGTCGCTGCTCTCGTTTCGGCGGCAAAATCCCTCGGATTCACATACCACACGGGCGTAGTTCAAAGCAAGGATTCCTTCTACGGTCAGCACTCCCCGAACAGAATGCCCATCGCAGGTGCTCTGCTCGAAAAATGGGAGGCTTGGAAGCGCCTCGGCGTGCTGGCATCCGAAATGGAGGGTGCGGCGCTCTTCACCGTTTGCGCCTCGCTCGGACTTGAGGCGGGTGCGGTTTTCCACGTGATCTGGAATCAGGAACGCGCCGCCGCAGGACTTTCCGACGGCGAAGCCGAGCAACACGATACCGACCGCGCGGTGCGCACCGCCATTGAGGCCGTCAAGCTGCTCATCACACGCGAAAAATAAAAAATTTCGTTGTAAAATTTGAAGTTTTGCTATTGACTTTTAAATTTACATATGGTATTATAAATATATAAAAAAATAGAGGAAAAAGAAAAGGAGAACAACCAAAATGAAGAAGCTGATTGCAATCATTCTTGCAGCACTAACACTCTTCGCTCTTGTAAGCTGTGGGGACGGCGAAGGCGAAGGATCCACCACCACAAAGAAACCCGACGTAACCACCGAAAAGCCCATCGTTACAGACAAGCCCGTAACTCCCTCCGATTTTGAGGACTGCGACGAGACCCTGCTCGTTTATGACTTCAACGGTGCAGTAAAGATCCGCACCTCTCCCGAGATCAAGGATGATAACCTTGTTGAGGGCTATGAGGACGGCCTCCAGAACGGTACCGAGGTTCGCAGAATCGGTTACCACGAGGACTGGAGCAAGATCGTTTACAACGGTATTACCTGCTATATCGCAACGAGCAGACTTGTTGAGGAGCTCCCCAAGGAGATCACCGATGCAGACTTTACCGCTGTTGACAACAAGAAGGTCTACGCTTACTACGACAACAACGACGACGGCAAGTGCGACGAGGGTGCACAGATCAACCTCCGCACCGCTCCTTCCCTTCAGGCCGCTTCCGTTAACGTTCTTGATTGCGGAACCGAGCTCGTTCAGATCGGCGTTTACGTTGAGGACGCAGAGACAGGTGCCGGCTGGAGCAAGGTCATTTACAACGGCGTGACCTGCTACACCCGTAACTCCTGCATCTCCGAGACACAGCCTCACACCGAGGTCGAGTCCACCACCGCTGCTTAATAATTGAATTAAAAATAACGCCACCGAATCGGTGGCGTTATTTTTTTGTATTCATTTATTTTTTACCGATACGAAGTCGATCACGCAGGACGAAGATATAATAAGTAATAAATCTCGACAGCGCGATATCGTAAAGCACGAAGATCAGATTTCCTGCGGCGTAGATGGCCACGTAATTCCAGAGCGCATCAACGCCGGGGATCAGGGTCATATCCACAGCCAAAAACAGCTTTGAGGTTATGAAAACCGCCGCCGTCATCATCACGTTGCAAAGCAGGATCTTCAGCACCCACGCGATCACGCGGGGCAGCTTTTCTATTTTCTGCTTCAGCGCGGGATAAAATCCGGTCAGCACGAAAATTAGTGCGGGAAATTTATTGGGCAACAGAAGCAAAGACAGCACTGCGGTAACGCCGTAGGTCATCCACGGCCAATAGCCGCCAACCTCAAGCACCACGAAAACGCCAAGCATTCCTGCCAGCGCGCCCGCGGTAAGATCAAGCACGTCAATCACCGAGCCCAGCATCAGCACCACCACGCCGAGAGCGGCAATAATGGCGCAGAGCACCGTATTACGGGTCTTTTTTGGAACTCTGCTCATAGTTATCTGCAACAGTCACAGAGGCAGTCCATACACATAAGAGCAGTACAGATATCGCAGACCGAGCATCCTCCTGCCTGAGTTGTCTGATAGCCGCCACCGCGGTTCATATGGTTGCGCAGATTGTCTCTCGCGCTTCTGTATTCGTTATTATACGGGTCCTGCGCGCAAGCCTGATCGAAGCAATTCTGGGCATCCACGTAATGTCCTCGGCGCACGAGAATAACGCCGTGAAGGAAGAGCCACTCGGCTCCGCGCTTGTCGACGGGAACGGCATCAAGCAAGCTCTCTGCCCTGCCGATATTGCCGTTATTGATCTCTACCCTTATACGGGAATATTGCGGATCAGAGCTGCTCGAGCCGGGATTATAGCCCGAGTAAGAGCCGCCCGAGGAGCGGGAGCCTCCGCCTGCTCGCTCGGCCTTTATCTCCTCGTACGCCGCGTTGATCTCCTGCATCTTTTCGGTTGCCACCTCGGCAAGGTCCGAATCGCGATATTTATCGGGATGGTATTTTCTCGCCAGATTTCTGTATGCCTTTTTGATCTCCTCGTCGCTTGCATCGCGCGACACTCCGAGGATGGAATATGGATCCTTATTCACGATGGTCCTTCTCCTTTTCAGTCATTGCCCGTTCAACCGAAGCCGGCATCCCGAACTCAATTATATTTTCAAGTATTTCGAACAGATCTCGCCTTTCGCCGCGCTCAACAAGGTCAAGGGCATCACGCAGCTTTTGAAGCTCAAACTGCAACGCAGCCTTTATATGCTCTCGCTGCTGATCGTCTGGAATGTCGCCGTAAAGCAGTAAAAACGGGTTGTAGGTGTTCTTCTTTTTGTCCTTTTCGCAATCGTCCACGGCATCGGTAATATACACCCAACGCCCTGCCCGTTTGCCTATTTCCGAAGCTATCTTTTCGTCAAAGCCCTCGTAACCGTGAGCTATGATCTTTGCCATAATATCTCCGAAAAGATCGGCGGGGCGGTCGACCGTCGGCTCCTTTTTGCTTTCAAGCTCGGAGAGCGCGCAAAGGCCGCGATCAAGCTCGGACTTCAGCTCGGGCAGACATTCAGAAGCCTTTTTATTGGCCTTCTTCATAGCCCTGCGAGCGAATTTCGCGGCGATACGTTTTCCTCCACGCTCGTCTCTCACATCGTCGTCCAGCTTGCCGTATGCCAGCAGTGTGCCTGCCTTGGCGCAGAACTCAAGCTCGGGATTTATTTTCATAAAGGGACGTTTTTTGAAGGGGTGCAATCCGCATCTGCGGCGCTCAAACTCTGGCATGGTACCGCTTATGGCCATTCTGATAAGCAGCGCGAAAACCACGTCGTAGCTGAGCGTGCATTTCGAGCGGCATCCACAACACTTGCCGAGAGCGCGACAGAGGCCGCAATAGGCCGCCTTATAATATTCGTGCTCGCGCACCCGAAGCTCGGGCGCATAGGCCTTTATGTAACCGAACACGCCCTCACCTCCGAATTACTCTTTGTTTTTCTTAGCCTTTGCCGTCATAACGGCAGCAAATACGCAGAATGCGATCACGGCTGCGGCCAGCAGCCCGATGACCGAAAATCCTACTATTTTAATAATATCCACGCCCTGACCGTTGCTGTCTGCGTCGTTACCGGGAGTGGTGGTTCCCGCGGGCTTGTTCGGCCCCGTGGTACCCGTAGGCTTGTTATCCTCAAGCAGATACTCGAAATCCTCAAAGTCGGTGGTCAGCTCGTACACACCGTACATATCGTTTGGAAGCAGCTCGAAGACGTAATCGGCAATTATCATATTATTGATATCGTGCTTGCCGAGGTAAAGCTCCTCAAGCTCAGAAACCGTCATATCGTAGCTCTCGGCCATCTCTGCGACACGTGCGCTGTACTCGCTGTCCGAGATAGTTCCGAAATCACCCGTCTTGTAAAGTGCGAACATAACGAGATCCCACTCAACGTAGTATTTGGCTCTTTCCTTTATTGCCTCGGTGTCGGTTCCCGCGTACTCAAGGAACTCCTCAAAGGTATCGAATCTATCCTTGTACGTTTCATTATACATCCGCAGATACTCGTTATATTCTTTGTAATAGTAATAATTGAGGTGCTCCTCGGGATAGCTGTTGATCTTAGAGTTCTTCGTAACCGTCAGATAAAGCTCGTAAGCCAGATCGTCGGCAAAGGACAGAAGATTCTTTTCAATGAGATAAAGTCTGTAATCCTCAACCGTGTCGACGCCAAACTTGGCCTTGACGTAGGAATCGGTGTACTTGTATTCCTTAATATAATTTACAGTGGCGGTGAATTTGATCTCTTTACCCGCCACGGTGGTGACCTCAAAGTCCTCTGGGAAAGTCATAGTGAACTCGGTCTCCTTTTTAGGAGCAACGCCAACGAGCTTGCCGCTGTTGATGATATAATCGCGAACCGTCTTTACCTCATCCGTCTCGGTAAGCACGACCTCTGCCTTGCTCTCGGCCGCACCCGATACGGTGATCCAACGGTCGCCCGAAACCTTGACTTTTCCCGAATAGGTTATATTGACGGTATCTCCTTCGGCAGTATCTCTATCTGTAACCTCAACGTAAATTTTATTCTCGCGAGCCATACGGTCAAGATCCTCGGCCGTTACGTTCACGTTCAAGGTAATCGGAAGGTTCTTGTAATTGCCGAGCGTGATATAACGCGAAAGATCGGTGTTTTCAAGATCTATTGCTCTGTATTCCGCCCCGGCCTCGGTGCTATCCTCGGCATATGCGGGAATGATCATCAACACAGCCATTATAGCCGCCAGCACAAATGCAATGGCGCGTTTTACTGTTTTTTTCATTTCAATCTCCCGTTACGGTTCCGCCCGTGGTCTCAGGCTTGGTCTCGATCAGATGCTTGTACTGATCGTAATCGGTGTTGACCTTGATGTTTTCCATAAGGTACTTGTTGCAAAGCTGTCCCGCAAAGTAGTTTTTAAAATACGTCTTACCCTGCTCGGCCTCAAGCTCGTACTTGTTCTTATATCCGAGCTGTGCGGCAAGCTGATCAAGCATAGAAATATAGTCAGCCTCGCTGAGAACGATCCCCGCCTGGTTGCAGACAGCGGCACACAGAAGGTCATCTCTTGCATAATCCTGCGCACTCTTGAGGACCGACTCCTCGCTGATCCCCGCCATTTCGTAAAATTCCTTGAGGGTAACGCCGTAATAGTCGGCGTACTCATAGTAGTAGACCAGCATCTGAGAATGATAATACTCAACAAGCCCCTCGGGATACTCCTTGATCTCAAGCGCGCCGTTAACGGCCTCAAGAATGAGGCTCCACTTATTGTTATCGAAATTCTTGAGATTTTCGATTATCATCTGTTTTCTGTAATACACACGGAAATCGGCGAGACTCGTATACTCGCCCTTGGTCAATTCTGAAACGTTTTCGTCGGTCATAAAGTAATCGTATATGTAATTGACGGTGATCTCAAAGACAGCCTCGAGACCTGCAAGCTCGGTTGCCTTGTAGTTGTCGGGGAATTTGACCTTGGTCTTGACCGTGGTACCGGGCATAATTCCGTAAAGATCGGCATCAAAGCCGTCGATATAGCCCGTGATCTCATCGAGAGTGATGGGTGCATCGGTTGCGGTGCCGCCATCAAAATACACGCCGTCAATGCTGCCTGCAAAATCGATATTGAGCACGTCACCCCTTTGGGTAAGACGGTTCTTTTCTTCCCTATAATAGCCAACCCCGGCGGCGAGCTCCACAAGTCCTGCCTCGAGAGCCTCATCGTCGCAATATACGTTGAGGTCGATCTCAAGCTCGGAGAGATCAGAAAGCTCCACGTACTTGCCGATATCAAGGGCAAGCATATCGATGGGATCCTTTACCGTGGGAACGGTCTCATCGGGATTGTCTCCCGTGGTGTCGTTTACCGTGGGATTTGTAACGGCAGGCTTGCTGTCGTCGGGCTTATTGTCATCGGTCGGCTTCTGACCGTTGCAGGATACAAGCATCAGCGCGGCCAGCAGACCTGCACTGAGCTTCAAAAAGATCTTATTCATAAAAAACCTCATTATATTATTAATCTTTATAATTATATCACACTTTTCTTGACCTTGCAAGGGCAATTTAAACATTTCACAAACGGGACACACAAAAATCAAAAAAAGTCGGAAAAATCCGACTTTTTTGAGTGAGACTTATTTGCTTGCCTTTTCGTCTTCAACCTTTATGACTTCTTTTCCGTCATAAGTTCCGCAATTCTTGCAGACACGGTGGGAAAGAACGAGCTCTCCGCACTTGGGGCACTTTACCATACCCGGAACATCCAATCTCTCCTTAGCCGTGCGTCTCTTGTCTCTGCGGGCCTTGGAAACCTTACACTTTGGTACTGCCATTACCTACACCTCCTTAAAAGATTCAGTTATTTTTTATTTTTCTTCGCTGAAATAGTTCCGAAGAACGTCCCAGCGGGGGTCGCGCTCCGTGAGATCGCATCCGCAATCCCCTTCTCTGCGCGGCTTACCGCATTTCGGGCAAAGCCCGGGGCAATCCTCCGAACACAGAAGCCTCATCGGGAAATCGAGAATAAGCTCCTCACGCAACTGCTCGTCGATATCCATAACGCCGTTTTCGAGAACGACGTATTCATCGATATCCTCCTCAAGCTGTTCCTCGCTGAGCGTGCCCTCACTGACCACAGTGCGGACAAACTCGGTCTCATACCGTCCGTTCACGGGTGTAAGGCATCTTGCGCACTCGCCGCTGTAATCAAACGAAACAGACAGTGAGAGCCGCATATAGCCCGCCGTGTCCACGATATCTCCGAGGACCTTTACGTTCGAATCTATGCTCGCTCCGTTTATCTCGAAGGGCAAAAGTTCAAAATCAACCTCAATGCGATCACACTCTCCGCGCAGCATTGGTCTAACATCCAACTTCATTCCTTCACCTCCGATAAAGCAACATTTAACATTATAATAGAAAAGAGTCAAATTGTCAAGAGTTTTTTTATTTTTTCGCTTTATTTTATTACATATTCTCCGCTTTGGAGCTCAAAAACGAGTTTTTTGTCCACAATTTTGCCCGAAAGTGCCTTTTCGGTGAAATCAATGCCGTTGATATTGACGGTCTTGCGGCCGTTAAGCAGCGGGAACTCCACTCTTGCGCTGCCGTCGGGGATGCGGCAGCTCCATACGAACTCCCCGTTTTCGTACTCCCAACGGCTGCGTATTCCGCGGAAGGTGGCATCCACCATAGTGATGCGCTCCTGGCCTGCGGGGAGCTCTGCGTCGCTTCTCGTGTCGGGACGGGGAGCGAGGATGATATGTTCAAAACCGGGGCGCTCGGGATCGGGACGGATTCCCGCCATACCGGCGTACATCCACTCCGCGACAGCTCCGTATGCATAATGGTTGAAGGAGTTCATCGTCACGGCTCCGAAGCCTGTGGCTACGGTGTAGGAATTCCATCTCTCCCAAACGGTGGTCGCGCCCTGACGTACCGAGTAGAGCCACGAGGGATCGCGGGTCTGGAGCAGGAGCGAGTATGCCAGATTGTCAAGTCCGAGCTTTGAGAGAGTCTGTGCGAGTATTCCCGTGCCGACGAAGCCGGTAGACAGAGTGTAATCGTTGTCGATTATCTTCTTCTTCAGAGACTCGATGGCCGCCTCGCGGTCCTCGGGCTTCAGAAGCTCGAAGGCAATAGCGAGAAGATATGCGGTCTGAGTCTCGTTAACAATCTTTCCGTCCTTGACGTAAAGATCATAGTAGTGAGCGATGATCCTCTCGCGCAGCTCGCGATAGTACTCTGCCCTGTCGGTCTTGCCGAGAAGCTCGGAGAACTTGACCATCAGCGCGGCGGAATATGCGTGATAAGCCACCGAAACGTACTCCTTGGGGAGCTCATCGTAAGCGAGCCAGTCACCGTAGCGGGGATTCGAGCCGTTAAGGCCGTTGAGGCGATAGATATGATCCATATACCAATCCATAGAATCGTAATGCTCGGCAATGATCTCGGTGTCGCCGTACATAAGCCACATGGTATAAGGCACGATAAGGCCTGCCTCAGCCCACGCGCCGGCCGAGCCTCTCGTCTTTCCTCTTTCTTCCTCGTCCCAGACTCTCGGCACAACGTCGGAATATGAGCCGTCAAAGCCCTTCTGCGCGTCGCGCATATCGCCGAGCCACTTACGCATGAACTTATAGGTATCGACCATATAAGAGCCCGCGCCGACGAAGATCTGGGTATCGCCCGTCCAGCCGAGACGCTCGTCGCGCTGAGGGCAGTCGGTGGGAACTGTGACGTAGTTGCCCTTCATACCGCGCTCGATGTTGGCATAGAGCTTGTTGACCTCGGCGTTGGAGCACTCGAAGCTGCCGAGCTGAGCAAAGTCGGCGTGAATGACCTCACCGGTAACGCAGACGATCTCCACGTCACGGCTTGCCGTGATCTCGGCATAGCGGAAGCCGTAATAGGTATGGAGGGGACGGAAGATATTGAGCTGCTTGCGGCTGCTCTTGGAGCTTGCAATGTAAACGAGGCGGGAGAGAGCCGAGCGGTAGTTTGCCATATAGGGGCTTCCCTTTGGGCCGTCGTTGCCGCGAGTGGGATCTCCGCTGTCGTTAAGCATTTCGGCAAAAATGAACTCAAGCTCGGTGCCATCGTTTGCCATAACGGCAAAGCTGGGGCGACCGACGATGTTCTCGCCGAAGTCGAGGATCAGGTGCTGACCTGCCAAAAGCTTGATCTTCTCGCAGTTGTCGCCAACCGCCTTCTTTGTGACGAGTATCTCACCGAAATCGGTGCCGTTGTTCTTGGTGTTACGGTAGACCGTGGCGCTCTTCGGGGCTATGTACTCATTGACGGTAACGCGCTCGCCCTCAAAGGGTACGATCTCGCCCTCAAAGCCGTCGAAGCGCTTGGCCTTCTGCCAGGTGTACTTATCGGGCTCAACGGTGGGATCGGGGATGCGTGCGTCGAAAAGCTCGCCGTCCCAGATATCCGCGGTGCGGACAGGGCCGCCAACGGTAGCCTTCCAGCTCTCGTCGGTGGCGATGACGGTCTTTTCCCCGTTCTTGAGCTCAAGCTCGATCTCGGCGCAGAGTGCGCAGGGCTTGAAGCCGTACCAGCCGAAAGAAATACGTCCCGACCACCAGCCGGGTGCCACGCGTGCGGCGAAAGTATTCTCGCCCTTCTTGAGTAGGGGCTTTATATCGTATTCGATCTCAAAAACTCTGTGATGATAGTCTGTCCAAAGAGGCATCAGCTCATCGTTACCCACGCGCTTTCCGTTTACGATAGCCTCGAAAACGCCAAGCGAGGTGATTCGAAGAGTTGCCGACTTGACACCTTCCGCATTGAAGCTCTTGAGGACGGTAAGCAGGCCGCCGCGATCGTCGAGCTTCATATTTCTATTGTTATACTGCTTGTTTATCCACGGATTGTGAGCCGAGGGTGCAAAGCTCTCGTAACCCGGGCATGTGATGAAAATTCCTTTGTTCATATGGGTAGACCTCCGTTTTTTATACACTCATATTTTACCACATCCGAAAATTTTTTTCAATACATATTTCAAAATTTATGCTCTTGTGTTATAATTAAATCAGAAAATTTTATGGAGATCGTTATGGATATTTTTTCTTACGGCATTTCGGACCTTGCGCGCATCCCCGCGCGCCCTGTCCGTTCAAACAAGGGTACCTTTGGGCGCGTGCTGACCGTCGGCGGCTCGGTGGGTATGAGCGGCGCGGCATACTTTGCCGCCAAGGCGGCGTATCGGACGGGCGCGGGGCTTGTACAGATCATGACACCCGAGCAGAACCGTATTATATATCAAACTTCCCTTCCCGAGGCCTTACTCGCGCTCTACGACCCCGCAAGCCCCGACGTCGGAGCTATCAAAAACGCGGTCTGCCGCGCCACCTGCGTGGCGGTAGGTATGGGGCTCGGCACGTCGGACACTGCGGTGACGGTGCTTCGCGCCGTTCTCGAATCGGTGACGTCGCCCTTGATCCTTGATGCCGATGCCCTGAACATCCTCGCACTATATCCCGAGCTTTGGGCTCTTGTGCCGCCGTCAACTGTCATTACTCCCCACCCTGCCGAGATGTCCCGCATCTCAGGTCTGCCCATCGACACCGTCTGTGCCGATATCCCCGCCGTTGCCGCCGAGTTTGCCGCACAGCGAGGCCTTATCTGCGTGCTCAAAGATGCCCGCACCGCCGTCTCCGACGGTGAGCGCGTGATGATCAACACAAGCGGCAACAGCGGAATGGCCACGGGCGGCTCGGGCGACGTGCTGGACGGCGTGATCGCCGCCCTTATGGCGCAGGGCTGCTCGCCCTTCGACGCCGCCGCCCTCGGCGTATACGTCCACGGTCTCGCGGGCGACCGCGCCGCCGCCCTCCTCTCCGAATATTCGGTCATGGCCTCGGACATTATCAACGAAATTCCCAACGTGCTCAAATTCAGGTGAACCGCCGAAAAATCGGAGTTTGAAATTTAAGCCTAATCTATTTTTGAAAGTTTTGATAAAACTTTTTCAAAAGTTTTTTGCGATCCAACGGCAACCCGTTGGCCGCCCTCCGCAGAGCGCGAAACACTCCTTTCGTTCCGAAGGAACGACGGCGGCCCCTGCTCGTTGAAAAAGAAGCGAAAAATTGGGTATGGAGCAAAGCGCAATACCTAATTTTTGGCTTCTTTTTCAGGCCGCGCAAACGAACGGGCGCACAAAGTGACGCCCCTACGGGTAAATATTAGATTATTCAAGCTCTGCTTTGTCGGTTCGCTTACATATTTTTTACCTTTTTTCAAAAATTTTTTCTTTTTTCTGTAACCTTTCGCGAACCAGCCCGTCATATAGGGTGAGGACCTTAGAAGAAGGAGGTACGACATGGATGATAAAATGATCGTAGAGCTTTACTTTGAGCGCTCTGAAGCCGCGATCGAGGAGACACGCAAGAAATACGGAAAATACTGCCACAAGATCGCATATAACATTCTGTTTTCCGATCCCGACGCCGAGGAATGTGTCAACGACACCTATCTTCGTGCCTGGTTTGCCATGCCGCCGCAACGCCCTAACCGTCTGTCCGCATTCTTGGCGAAGATCACGCGAAATCTTGCCCTTGACCGCTATTTTGCCGCCAAGGCGCAGAAGCGCGCCCTCTATGCCGAAACGCCCCTTGACGAGCTCTCCGAATGTCTGCCCGACGAGACACAGGGCGACCCTGCCGACGAGATCGTTCTCCGCGACGCGCTGAACGAATTTCTCGCCTCCCTCCCCGCGCAGACCCGCATCATCTTTATGCGGCGTTACTTCTATTTCTGCTCGGTGAAGGAGATCGCCGCGGGGCTGTCGCTCACCGAGGGCAACGTGAAGGTCATTTTGCACCGCACACGCGAAGGCCTGCGCCAATACTTATCTACGAAAGGAATTATGATATGAAAAAAGAAAAGCTCATACGCGCCATCGGCGAGATTGACGGACGCTTTATCGACGAGGCCGCGCCGCCCGCGCTGAAAAAGAGAAAGGCCGCACTGTTCATTCCCCTTGTGGCCGCCACGTTGATCCTCGCGATCCTTTTGTCCGCAACCCTTTTCATCCTCGTGCCGCTTTTGCGGGAGGATGAGCCAATCGAAAAGTATAAGGGCAATGAATATTATCCCGTTATCGAAAAGCTCTCGGCTTATATTGATAAACATAGTGACGGACCTATCTACGGCGGTAATTTAGGCGGAGCTGTAGACTCTCCGGACGCCGCCGTCCCCGAAGGCGGACTTCCCGCCCCCGGAGAGCCATCGGGAGACAACAAAGACGATGAGACCAGCGGCTCTCCCGATCAGGGCTACGAAGAGATCACCGATAATCAGGTCGACGGCGTTATCGAGGCCGATATAATCAAGCGAAGCGACCGCTATGCTTATTATCTTTTTAACGGTACGGTCTCCGCTTATTCCATTGCAGGCTCGGATTCCGCAAAGCTCGACTCTGTCACTCTGTCTGCGGACGAGGGCTACTACAGCAATGCAAGAAGCTGGGAGATGTACCTCTCTGCCGATTGCAAGACCCTTACCGTGATTCTTTCCGCCAGCGAAAAGGTCAATTACCGCAACAATTACGTTGAGCTTATTGCCATTGACGTTACAAAGCCCGAGGAGGGTCTGACCGTCAAGAACCGCGTGAAGCTGACGGGCAGTTATCTGTCCTCGCGTATGACCGACGGCAGCTTCCTCGTTATGACACAGTATTCCGTAAATACGAAGGACGTGGATTTTGATGATCCGACCACCTTTGTGCCCACCGTAGCTACCGACGGCAAGGTCGAGTGCATTCCCGGTGAGTGCATACTTCTCCCCGGAGAGCTGACCAATACCCTCTACACCGTGGCTGTCCGTCTTGATGCCGACACGTTGGAGCTTGAGGGCTCTGGTGCTTTTCTCTCTTACTCGCAGGACGTTTACGTCTCGCAAAACAGCATTTATGCAATGAGGAATTATACGAACGTCTCGACCGAAAACGAAGTGCGGACTCAGACCGCAATGTGCGAGATCGCAGCAATGAATTATTCGGGCGAGGAGCTGACTCCCGTCGGTTGCGTTGCGATTGAAGGACGTATCAAGGATCAGTACAGCCTTGACGAGCACGAGGGTATTCTCCGCGCAGTTACCACCACCTCGGTATCGAAATACAAGGAGTTCACAAGCGGCGGCGTGACGGGTATGTCTTGGATGTCCAACAACACCAACGCAAGCCTTTACTGCATCGATCTCAAGACTATGGCCGTTGTATCGGCCGTAAAAAATTTTGCGCCCGACGGCGAGAGTGTGCAGTCGGTACGCTTTGACGGCGATATGGGCTACGTTTGCACTGCCATTCGCCTGTCCGATCCCGTTTATTTCTTCAATCTTTCCGACGTTTCGAACATCACCTACAAGGAGACCGATCCCATCACCGGATATTCCACCTCGTTGGTCAATTTCGGAGACGGATATCTGCTGGGCATCGGAATCGGATCCTCTTGGGGCACTTTTAAGGTCGAGGTTTACGAGGAGGCCGCCGACAAAATAGTCTCTGTGGACAGCTTTGAGCTTGAAAGCACTGACTTCTCTACTAAATACAAAGCATATTATATCGACCGCAAGAACGGTCTCGTCGGACTCGGCGTTTCCAGCTGGAAGGAAACCGCCACGGGCAAAGGCACCAGATATATGGTGCTTGGCTTTGACGGCAGCGAGATCACCGTGATCCACACCGAGGGCCTTCTTGACCCGAACTGCAACTACGACTTTATGCGCGGCTTCTACGCCGACGGATATTTCTACATCTTCGCGGGAGATGCATTCCGCGTTGTGAATATAGGATAACCACCAATCGAGCCCCACCCGGGGCTCGATCTTTTGTATGCCGATAAATCGGAGTTTATTTGAAAAGTTTTTTCGAGAACCCTTTTGGCAAAAAGGGTTCTCGAGCTCTCCCAAAAGCTTTCATCGCATTGGTTAACTTGATTGGGTAATTGTGTCTTTCAAAATTCGCTCGGTCGCGAATTTTGAGTGATTATCTCGGCTAAATCGTTCGCGCTCTCGCAGGCGCGTAGTCCGGTGAAAACTCCTCCTGGCGCGCCCTTTCTAAATATTACAAGCAAAAAAATGATCGCAATATATCTGTCGTGGCCGTTAGGAGGCGGTAACGCCGGACTAAGGCCTGCGTGAGCGCGTGGAACTTGGCCGATATATCATCTCAACCCGACCGTCCGAGGGAGGGCTGAAAAGGTAACTTCACCTTAAAGCAAGCCCTTTCTTCAAAGTTTTTTTGGAGAGCTCGAGAACCTTTTTTGCAAAAAAGGTTCTCGAATAAAAAACTTCAAACTCCGGCTTTATATGATTTTTGCCGCGAAAAAGGCCGTGTCGATCGACACGGCCTTTGGTGTTTATTTTTTCTTTTCAAGCTTTATTTTCTTCAGCTTGCCTTTTTTGACTTCCTTTTTCTGACGTTTTTCCTGCTTCTTCGGGTCGGTTATCTCCTTGCGCTTCTTCTTCGCGCCGAGGCCTTCCTCACGTTCGGTGAACTCAAGTTCCCCACCCTCTTCGGGCTCAAGCTTCTCGGTGGGGTCGGTGCTCTCCATTCCCTCCATTTTTTCCATAGGGTCGCGGGGCTTTAGATTCGGGTCCCCGTTTATAACGCCCTTGAGCTTTGAATATATGGCTTTGGCTATGTATTTATTGGGGTTGAATTCTTTTTGCTCGCCGCTTGCATCGGCCTCGATCTCTTCGGGCTCCTCCTCGGGCTCATATTCAACCGTGGGAAGCGGGAAGATCTCGCCCTCAGGGGACTTTGTGGGCGCACCGAACAGGTCTCCGCGGCAGAAATCCACGCCGAGTCTGCGAAGGGCTATGAATTTATCCTCGGTATGTACACCGAAAACAGCGCAATCCATGCGGTAGGTGCGACAGAAATCGGCGCAGGCCTTGATCTCGGCATCGGTCTGATCGAAGACTCTGACACCGTCAAAGCTCATACGGTGAATATCGGGCAGCTCCCAAGGCTTAATTTCGCGGTCGCTAAGGCAGACCTTGGCGTCAAGATCGCGGAAGCGGCCGACTCTTGCGGCCGTTGCCGCATCGTAGCGCGATACACGCTCCTCAAGCTCGACGTATAATGTCTTACCCTTCTCCGCAAGCAGCTCGGCAAGCTCGGACACAAGATCGAGATTATCCTCGCTGCTGTAAAGCGGCACGCAATAGGAGACCACGGGCAGCTTGCCCCGCTCAAGCTTTGATATAAGCTTTCCGAGCAATGCTCGGTCGAGCTCCACCAAAAGTCCGTTATAATAGCAATCGAGCACGAAGCCCTCACCCGAAACGGTACGCACCCAAAAGCACTCGGCGCGGCCGGTCTTGACCGACACCACGGGGCGGAACTCAAACTTGAAGGCCCACTCGGACAGTCGCTTTGAAAGCTCCGTGCGGCGCTCCTTGACGAAGCAATAATTTCTGTAATCGTCGGCATTGAATTTATAAACGCCACCCACGGCACCCGCGCCGAGGCGCTTGAGGCAGAAGGCCAGCTTTTCGGCAGCAAGCCCCGAATCCGAGGGGGATATGTATGCGAACGCTACGGCGAAGCGGATGATCTCTCCGCCGATCTCCAGGGGTCTTCCGATAACCTTGCGAAGCACGTCGAGCTCATCGGGGCTGATCAGCACCGCATAATTCTTCTCGCCGAGCCAGAAAATGGCGGGCGAGGTCAGTATTCTGCGCAGATTATCGAAAAATTCGGCGATACAGCGGTAATCAAATACCTCTCCCTTTTCGGAGTACGGAACAACTCTCATCACGCAAAAAAGTCCGTCTGCGCGGCGCTCAAGGGCGGCCGAGAGCTTGCCGAAGCTGGGCAGCTCGGATATAGGCGGGCACTTGGTGGCGGAAGAGCTTCCGTGAACCTCGTGAATATATCCTCTTTCCTTGCCGTGTATGGGCGAGTAGGAGACCATCATATATTTTCCGTCGGGGCGGCGGTAGAGAATGCCGTCCGCGTGACGCATTGTCGAGCCGTTTACGCCGCCCGTTGCTACGGTAACGGCATCCGAAAGCTCGGCCTCGGATATATTTCCCGCGCGCAGGCCGAAGCGTGTAGCCATAGCCTCGCTTATATTGATCCCCGGCTCATCCTTTGACAGACCAAAGGGGTAAAAAGCCATAAAGGAGCTCATCAGCGAGCTTATTTTTTCAAAAATACGAGGAGATTTTTTCATAACGTGCCCCCCTTAAATGATTCTTTATAAATTATATCATTATTCCACGGCTTTGTCAACGAGAGTCAAAAAATGTTTTCAATTATTTTTCGAAAATCGGACCGCGCGCAATATTGTGTCAATTAAGAGCAATATTGTGTATTGAAAGTAAAAACAAAAGGGTGTAAAATATGCTTGAATATACTTGAAAGGGCAAAAGCTATGATAATCACTCAGGATCTTCACGTACATACGAATCTGTCCCCCTGCGCCGCCCGCGACGCCACGGTCGAAAGCTATTTTGAGGCTTGGAGACTGAACGGCACCAATACCGTGGGAATTGCCGACCACCTTTGGGATGAAAGTATGCCAAACCCCTGCCCCGGCCGCACTCCCGCCACGGGAATGAAGGAAACGCTGGCTCTCAAGGAGCGGCTGAAAAATGTGGATACTCAAGGCATCCGCGTGCTTGTGGGCTGTGAGACCGAGTACGATTACGCCCGCCGCGACATCGCCCTCTCCCCCGAGTCGGCGGCACAGCTTGACTTTGTCCTCGTTCCCCACGATCATACCCACCTGACCATGCCGAAGGAGCTGTGCGACGACGACCGCAAGCACGCGAAGTTCATTCTCGATGCGTGGTACGACATACTTAACAGCAATATCGTGCAGTATATAACCTCAATGGCACACCCGTTTCTCGCCGCATCCGAGACCGAGGTATCCTTTAAGCTTTCGGATGCCGAGCTCCGCGAGGCCATGATCGCCGCGCGACAGGCGGGCGTTGGAATTGAGATCAACGCCGCGGCCCTCTTTGCCAACACCAAGAACCGCCGCATCGCCGAGGTTCTTGCCCTTGACAATATGCGTGTGCTCAGGATCGCCAAGGAGTGCGGCTGTAAGTTCACCTTCGGCTCTGACGCACACCACAGCTCCCATTCCCCTCTCTTCCACTGCAATTATATCGTCGCCACCTATCTTGAGCTGACCGACGGTGACATAAAGCTCATCTGACATGAAAATAACCAAAAAGGCGCAAGTCCTCCTTTTGACGGCCATGGGCTTTGCCGTCTACTTTACGAGCTATCTGACCCGCGTGGGCTTCAACACTATGATGATCGAGATCTCCAAGGCCGAGGGATACGCCGAAACACAGCTCTCGCTGGCCATAACCGCCGCGTTTATCTCCTACGGACTCGGTCAGCTTTTCAGCGGATACTTGGGTGACAGATTTAACCCGACCCGTATCATCATTATCGGTCTTTCGGTTTCGGCGACCGTCAATTTTTCGATGCCCTTCGCGCCGAATCCGACGTTCATGGCTCTGCTTTGGGGACTGAACGGACTTGCGCAGTCCTTCGTCTACCCGCCCACCATCAAGACTATGTCCACGTATCTGACGGCCGAGAATTATCCGAACGCCATAATGACGGTTGCCATCGCGGGCAATATGGGCACACTTGCCGTGTCGCTGCTGTCGCCGCTTATAATCAACTTAAGCGGATGGCGGACGGCTTTTTTCTGCTTCGGCGGCTTTGCCGTGGCGGTCATCGTCATATGGACTGTCTATTCGGCCTGCCTTCAGAAGAAATACGGATGCCCGGAAGCTCCCGCAAAGGCGCGCGACACCTCGGGTGACAGCTCAATGGGCTTTCTCAAGCCCGCGCTGGCCTGCGGCCTCATCCTCATAATGATATTTATTTTCCTGCAGGGCTTCCTCAAGGACGGTGTCAACACCTGGATGGCGCCCTACATCTCCGACGTGTTCAAAATGAGCAGCGAGAAGTCCATCCTCTCCACTATGCTCTTCCCCATCATTTCGGCCTGCAGTATTTTCCTTACTACCTTTTTGCGCAAGAAGGTTATACGGAGCGAGCTTTTGCTTGCAATGATCTATTTTTCCACCTTCCTCGTCTGCCTCGGGCTACTTGTCATCCTGCGTGACTTATACCTGCCCTCGGTCATTCTGCTGACCCTTATGACCGTGACTATGACGTCGGCAAACTACGTTACCATCACCTTCGTGCCCATACGCTTCGCAAAATACGGGCGCGTATCGACAATGGTCGGTATTCTGAATTCCTGCACCTTTGTGGGAAGCGCGCTGTCGGCTGTCGGACTGGCGTACGTAAAAACGGGGCTTGGCTGGAACGCGGTCTTCATCCTTTGGGCGGCTCTGGCCGTCATTGGGATCTCCGCGGCACTTTTCCCTATGCGCAAACTCAAAAAAATGGAATCAAACGAATAAAAGAACCGAAACGCGGTGCTTCTGCACTGCGTTTCGGTTTTTCTTATTTCAAAAGCTCGATAAGCTTGGGGAGCGCGGGCTCGAAGGCGGCGCCGTACCAGTGGTTATCCTGCTCGGCCGTGACTCTTATGCACTCAAGAGTGTAATCGGCGGCGATCCTTGCGGCATCGTATGCGCACTTGCCGCGCATGAGCGCACCGACGAAGGCAGAGGCGTAAATATCGCCCGTTCCGTGACAGCTGTTGGCCAGCATTTCGTGCTCGTAGTAGGAGTATTCGCCCTTTTCGTAGACCACCACGCCGGTCTTACCCTCCGCATACGACACGCCCGTGAATATCACGTTAGGGCAACCGAGGGCGGTGAGAGCCCGAAGAAGCTCTTCAATATAGGCGCGGTCGTATTTCTCGCGGTACTCGATGCCCGTGAGGAAGCAAGCCTCGGTAAGATTGGGAACGACGTAGTCGGCGCGGGCGCAAAGGCCTCGCATCGCCGCCACAAACTCCATATCGAAGCCGTAATAGAGCTTGCCGTTGTCGGCCATGGCAGGGTCGACGATCTTCAGCGCGCCCTCCTTGCCGCAGTTGTCGAACACGTCAGCCACGTACCCGATCTGCTTGGTGCTACCGAGATAGCCCGTGTAAATTGCGTCGAATTTGATGCCCTCCTTCTGCCAATGGGCGCGGATGGCGGGCATATCCTCGGTGAGGTCGCGGAAGGTGAAGCCCGAAAATCCGCCCGTGTGAGTGGAAAGCACGGCCGAGGGGAGCACGCAGGTCTCCACGCCGCAGGCCGAAATTACGGGCAACGCCACGGTCAGCGAGCATTGGCCGACGCAAGAAATATCCTGAATTGTGAGAATTCTTTTGTAAGACATTGAAATTCCTTCTTTACAAATTGATTTTTTTATATTATAATATCAATGTGGCAATATGTAAATGATCAAAATCAGAGAATTTTATAATATCAGATTTCAAGAAGGTTTTCGAAAAAAATTATGAATGATAAAAAATACTATTCACTCTACAGCAAAATAAAAGGTCGGATACTGTCGGGAGAGTTGGAGGCGGGAGAGAAGCTGCCGTCGAAGCGGGTCTGCGCCGACCGCGAGGGTTGCAGTACCGTCACCGTAGAGCGCGCATACAGTATGCTGGAGGACGAGGGATATATTGTCGCGCGCCAGCGAAGCGGCTATTACGTATCGAGGATCGACGGGCTTTTTGACCGAACGAAAACACGCGAGGCCGCCCCAATCGATCATATTCCCGAGCCCCACGCGCACCCTGCGCAGGATTTCGAGTATTCTCTGTGGTTTAAGACCTTGCGCCGAGTGATCTCCGAGCGGGGCGATGAGCTTTTCGTCCGCTCACCGGGTCAGGGCTGTGCCGTTTTGCGCAACGCCATTGCCGATTACCTTTACCGCTATCGCGGAATGGTGGCCAACCCACGCCGTATAATCATCGGCTCGGGCTCGGAGCAGCTTTACGAGATCGCCGTCAAGCTTCTCGGCCGTGATCGGGTCTACGGTATCGAGGACCCATGCTATTCACGGATACCCGCCGTTTACCTCGGCGCGGGAGCACGGGTGTGTCCGCTGAAATTCGGAGACGAGGGCATCGAGAGCGACGCGCTTTTCGGTGAGCGCTTTGACGTGATCCACGTGACTCCCTTCCACAGCTATCCGTCGGGGGTCACCACGTCAATTTCCAAGCGTTACGAATACCTAAAATGGGCAAAGGCGAAAAAAAGCTATATAATCGAGGACGATTTCGACAGCGAGTTCTTTTTGCCGGGTCATCCCATCGAGCCGCTATTTGCACTTGACACCGAAAGCTCGGTAATCTACATCAATACATTTTCAAAAAGTCTGTCCCCCTCAATGCGAATGGGATATATGATCCTGCCGCCCGCCCTGCTTGAGGAATACGATCGCCGCCTCGGCAGCTTCTCCTGCTCCGTACCCGTGCTCGATCAGTACGTGCTTGCCGAGTTTATCGAAAGCGGCAGCTTCGAGCGACATCTGAACCGAGTGAGGCGAAGAATGACCAAGAAGGGCTGAAGAGTTTCGAAATATTCAAATCGGATTTGCTTTTTATTGACCTTTCTGCTCTCGGTGATATACTTTTATCAATGACCTATCGGAAGTAAGTATGACTCTGACAATAGTCGCCCCCGCGCCGTGGCGCGGGGGCCCTTTGTCTTCAGTTCTTTATTATATTTTCGTAAAAATTTTCAAAAACGGTCTCGAAGCGCGAAAGATCGGTCTGTTTCTCGCCGTTCAGGTAAAGTCCGCTTAGACTGATGCCCGATATATTGTCGCTCCCTCCCTCGCATTTTACCTTTATGAGGGGACGCATTTCATCGGAATCGGTCAGCACGCGTATATTTTCAAAGCAGACG
>JAFTOB010000014.1 GCA_017451545.1 Clostridia bacterium
CTAATTTTTGGCTTGTTTTTCAGGCCGCGCTTACAATGAAGTTTCGCTAAATCCATCGTGACGCGGGCTCCTTCCACCGCAAGCGGTCCCCCTTCCTCCCGGAGGAAGGCATTGTCCTAACCGCTTCTAAGGTTGGTTGTGGTGAAATCTGTTTGAACCCTTCAAACTCCGATTTATCGCTCGCTTCACCGTCGGGTGATCGCGGGCAATGCGAGGTCACGTCACCCGATCCTTGCCCGCCGGGGCGCCCGGCCGCCACCCGATTTTCCGCCGTCGGTGTACCCTGCTCTATTTACCGTCCCCGAACCGCGAAAAGCGCCGAGAGCTGAACTCCCGGCGCGGTTTTCCTTAAATTTATAAACACAAGGGAAACACAGCGGGTACTACGCAAATGATGCCATAAATTCGTCTATATCCGACTGAGCATCCGAGGACTTTTCCTTGTACATATCGGCAAAGTCCACGTCGCCGTCGTACAGGATCTTCTGGAGCTCGTCTGTAATATCACCAAAGGCCAAAGCATAGCCCAGATCATAGGAAACCGAGCGCAAAACAACGTCCATAACGTCGGCGGGTACGGATCTTCCCGAATAACGGGGGGCGATATATTGCTCCGCATAGGCCTCAACGACCGTGGTCTCGGAGATCCCGGCCCATAGGTCTATGATATGAGAAGCCTTGTCGAGATCCTTGCCGCAGGAAGTGATCGGAACGCAGGCCACGGTGGCAACCGAGGACACAACGGGAGTGTAATACTCGTCCTGCTGTCGGTTGAGCTTGGGCGTGGGGAGTATTCCCACCGAAAAATCTGCGTTTGCCCCGCCGAGAGATAGGTTGCGGTACTCTGCGAGAAGGTCACCCATAAAGAGAGTATGGCCCAAAGCATACATTCCGGTCAGCGCGATATGGCTATCACCGGATGCAAAGCCGAAGGGCTCGCCCGAGCCGTGTTCGGAATAGCGCGCCCAGCAGGGGCGGAGCTGAGCCACCTTATCCACGAGCTCGTTCATCCTTGAATCGTTTACGGTAAGAACCATCCTACCCGCCTCGTCGGCGCGTGCAATGTGCATACCCATACCGAAGAACATCGACGTGGGAACGAAGCCGTGACCGGCAACGCCCCAGTTATCATCCTTGGTCCACTTGTTGTCTCCGTTATCCGAGGTAGCCTTTTCAGCCATTTCAAGGAACTTGTCGACGGTCCAATCGCCGTCCGTAAGAAGCTTGTAAGGATCCTCAAGACCGTACTCGTCCACAAGGCTTCCGTTGAAGTAGTAGACCCAAGCCGCATCAAAATTAGTAACCGTAACGTCGGAAACGAAGAAATAGTTCTTTCCTGCCACGGAGAGCAGCTCCATTGCGCGCTGATCGTAGTAGCTTCCTTCTTTGTCAACGTATTTAAGATCGTCCTGAATGCTTGCTATGTATCCTTTCTGCGCCAGCTTTGCGGCATAATCGGTTCTGATGATCACCATATCGTAAGCATTCTGCCCGAGGGAAACTCTTTTTGCGACGTCGTTATACATTTTACTGTCGCTTTCGCCGTTGATCTGCAAGATATCAACACCAAGCTCGCTCTTGAGCTGATCGTTGCGCTCCCTGATGGCCTTTTTGAGATCCGCGGTGACATTCGAATACTCAAGGCAAACTATATCGTAGCTGCCCCATGAGTTGGAGTCGCCGTAGCTGACCTTCGAGAGGACTCTAAACTCGGTGTCATATTTCACATCGGGATAACGACCGTCACCAACGGGCGCGTTAGTGCCAAGCTCGGTGGTGGGCGGCACGGGATCGGTCGGCTTTTCTGTTCCCGGCGTGGTATCCGCGGGCGCTCCGACCGCGGGCCCTGTGGGCTTGTTCATCATCAAAATAAGCATTGAAGTTACCGCCAGCGCGAGGATCGCAAGGCAGGCGGCTAAGGGGAGCAGCCTGAAGCTTTTCGGCGCGTACTTCTTCTTTCCGTCAAGCGACAGAGCCGCGCTTTCCACGTAGCGCTCGTCAATATTCCCGAGAGCCTCAAAAATATCGCGCTTATCCATCATTCCCATCCCTCCTTTTTCAAAAATATCTTCAGTTTTTTCTTCGTTTTGGTAAGACTGTTGGCAACGCCGCCCCGCGTCATCCCCACTCGCTCTGCGATCTCCTCTGCCGAGCGCAAATAGAAGAATCGGGCCACGAAAAGGTCTCTGTCCCTGTCGGACAGCTCTCCGAGAAAGCGGTTTATTGCCGACGCAAGCTCGGCGGCGAGAAGGCGATCGTCCACTCGCTCGCCCGACGGAATGCACTCGGCAAGCTCATCAATGGCAAGCTCGGCGCCCTTTTGACATCGCGCGTTGTGACGGTATCGGTCAAGGGCAAGATTTCGTGTGATCTTTCCGAGAAAAGCGCGCAGACAGCTCGGCCGCGCGGGCGGTATGGCATTCCACGCGCGCACCCATGTGTCGTTGACACACTCCTCGGTATCCTCGTGAAGTGCGAGGATCCTGTTGGCCACCGCATAGCAATAGCTTCCGTATTTGGCGCTCGTTTGCTCAATGGCCGCTTCGTTTCTGTCAAAATAAAGCTCGATTATACGGCTGTCATCCATACACATACCTCCCTTCACCTATAATGACGCCAAAATTTCCCGTTTGTCATCTTCAGTATAGCATTTTTTCTCGTTTTCGTCAATTTTTTTCGCCGCAAGCCTTGCTTGACAGCCGGTGATGGCTATGTAAAACACATTATACTTGACTTTCGGCCGGATATGTGCTATAATTCAGCAAAATACATTCTAAAGGAGATCAAAAAATGAAAAAGATCGTCTCTCTCATACTTGCGTGTATCTTCACCCTTTCCCTCTGCGCCTGCGGCGGTGCAAAAGAGGTTAACGCTCCCGGTGCCAACAAGCTGGTCTACGGCGAAAAATACATCAGACATGACTACGTTGGGAATGAGCATTCCACGGTATATATTGTTTTCATCGATGACCGCTACGTAGACTACACGGTGGACGGCAGTAAAAACGGAAACTCTCATTACACCATCCGTTGCCGCTATGAGGTTATGGACGAGGGAGTGCTCTGCATGATGTTCGACTCCATCAAGGTCTACGATGACGGCAAGCCGCTCAGCGTTATCAACGAGTACAGTGATTTTTACAAAACTCTGATGTTTGCGGAGAACAATCTGGTGGATTCGACCAACGGAAACCTCTATATCCGCGAGTCCTTTGCGGACAGCGAGCTGCCCAATTTCGGCAAGCCCATCGAGTAAAACCGAATAAAATTCAGCCCCTCGGTGTCAAAAACGGCGCCGAGGGGCTTTTTCTTCTGATTTTCGGCCAAAAAATGCCAAAGAATTTTCACTTTTGCTTGACAAATGGAAAATAAAATAGTATAATATAATGTGTTCTAATATGCGGAAATATTTTTTTCCGCCGTTGGACGTTGAAAATTAAATAAAGGAGGTGCTAACATGACTGATTATGTTATCGGTGCCGTTATCGGGTTGGTCCTCGGTGTTGCTGTCGGTATTTTTGTGGGAATCCTTCTCCGCAAAAAGGTCGGCGAAAAGGCCATCGGCTCTGCTGAGAAAGAAGCCAAGAGGATACTTGAAGACGGTACAAAGCAGGCCGAATCCCTGAAAAAGGAAGCCTTGCTTGAGGCAAAGGAGGACATCCTTCGCCAACGTAACGATGCCGACCGCGAGATCAAGGAGCGCCGCGCAGAGGTCACTCGCATGGAGAGACGTCTCACCCAGAAGGAAGAGTCCCTCGACAAGAAGACCGACCAGCTCGAGCGCAAGAGCGAGCAGCTTGATAAGGTAATTCACGACAACGAGCTTGTCCGTGAGCAGATCGATCAGGTTCTCCGCCAGCATCTGAAGACTCTCGAGGAGCTTTCGGGCATCAGCGTTGACGAAGCCAAGGATATGCTCTTTGAGCGCGTTGAATCCGAGACCCGCTACGAGCTCGCACAGAGAATGCTCGAGCTTGAGGAGCAGTTCAAGGAGGAGGCCGACGCAAAGGCAAAGGACATCATCTCTCTCGCCATCCAGCGCACTGCGGCTGATCAGGTGGTCGAATCCACTATCTCGGTCGTCAGCCTGCCCAGCGAGGAAATGAAGGGCCGCATCATCGGACGTGAGGGTCGAAACATCCAGAAGATCGAAACTCTTACCGGTGTTGAGCTCATTATCGACGATACCCCCGAGGCCATAACACTTTCAGGCTTTGACCCCGTTCGCCGCGAGATCGCACGTCTCGCTCTCGAAAAGCTTATTTCGGACGGACGAATCCACCCCGCAAGAATCGAGGAAATGGTTGACAAGTCGACTCACGAGGTCGAGGCGGCGATCAAGCAGGCCGGTGAGCGCGCAACCTTTGAGGTTGGCATTCACGGCATCAACTCGGAGCTTGTAAGACTTCTCGGTCGCCTGCGTTACAGACAGAGCTACGGTCAGAACGTGCTCAAGCATTCTGTTGAGGTTGCATTCCTCGCAGGAATTATGGCAGACGAGCTGGGTGTAGACAGTACCATCGCGCGCCGCGCAGGTCTGCTGCACGACATCGGCAAGGCTTTCCCCCACGACGTTGAGGGATCCCACGTCGAGATCGGCGTAAACGCCGCAAAGAAGTACAAAGAAAGCCGTGAGGTAGTTCACGCAATCGAGGCTCACCACAATGACGTGGAGCCTAAAACCATCATCGCGATCCTCGTTCAGGCCGCCGATGCGATTTCGGCTGCAAGACCCGGCGCACGCCGCGAGGATCTTGAAAACTACATCAAGCGTCTCGAAAAGCTCGAGGAGATCGCTATGAGCTTTGGCGGCGTTGAAAAGGCATTCGCCATTCAGGCAGGTCGTGAGATCCGCGTAATGGTCAAGCCCGAGGACGTCAACGACGATTCGATGAAGATCATCGCACGCGATATGGCACAGAAGATCAAAAATGAGGTCAAGTACCCGGGACAGATCAAGATCAACGTCATCAGGGAAAGCCGCGCTGTGGATTACGCAAAGTAATCCGACTCATTTCACATACTCGTCCTATAGGACGGATGATATATATTTTTTATATAAAACTGCATAGATATCATCCGCAGGTCAGCCTGCGTTGTGTATAAAGAGTTCTCCCACGGGGTCACGGAAACGTGACCCCGTGTTTTTTCTTTTTCCGCGAAAGCCTTGCTTTTCGGGCTCCCGTGTGCTATAATGGTTGCACAAATATCTCGGAGGATCACTATGCACAAGATATCAGCACCCATAATGACGTCGACGGTCAACGTCGGCAACCGTGACAAATACGCGCGCCTTTGCCGCGAGGCGGGCATCACCCGAATTTTTCTCTGCGTCAACTCGCCCTTTCTACCTCTCGACCCGAGCCTTGAGGACAACGTGACCTTTTTCAAGTCCGAGGGCTTTGAGGTGGGCATCTGGACCGACACTATCGGTCACGGCGTTGCGCTGACCCACGTGGCAGACACCTCCGACACGGCAAAATATCAGCCCATAGTCAATCTTGCGGGTGTCACCGTTCCGTATACCAACTGCCCCGCCGACCCCGCCTTCCGCGCATTTATTGCGAAGCATATAGCAAGGCTATCCGCCACGGGCACCGATATCGTAATGCTCGACGACGATTTCCGTATGTCCCAGCACGGCGGCGACGAGCTCTGCTGCGCCTGCGAGCACCATATGGCGCGCATCCGCGAGCTCACCGGTGAGGACATCTCCCGCGAGGAGCTTCGCCCCTACGTGATCTCGGGCAAGCCCAACCGCTACCGCGACGCGTGGCTCAAGGCTCAAAACGAGGGACTTACGATGATGGCCGAGGAGATCCGTGCCGAGGTGGACAAAGCTCACCCCGAGGTCACCGTCTGCTTCTGCACCGCCGTCTCGCCCTGGAACGCGGACGGGCTGGATATTGCACAGGTCACACGCATCCTCGCGGGCAAGAATCCGCCCATCCTCCGCCTGACGGGCGCGCCCTATTGGGCGGTCAAGCGCCGCACCTATACTCTGCCCGGCACCTTTGAGCAGGCGAGAGCAATGGCCGCCTGCATGGCCGACGAGGGCTTTGATCTCATGGCCGAGGGCGACGTTTATCCCCGTCCCCGCTACACCTGCCCCGCCTCCTATCTTGAGCTTTTCGAGACCGCGGTGCGCGCCGACGGCGGCTACGGCGGAACTCTTAAATATATGTTCGACTACGTGGCGGGCCCCGATTTTGAGACGGGATATCTGCAGCTCCACCGCGAGGATATGCCATTTTACGAAAGGCTCGCCGAGTTTTTCCCGAAGGGTGCTAACGCGGGTGTGAAGATCGTTTTCCGTCCCCACACTATGAAGAACGCCGACCTCGACCTTTCAGATATCAAGCCCCAGAGCCCCCGTCCCTCGGATGGCGCGATTATCTCCTCCTGCGGCATTCCCACCGTCTACCGCGGCGAGGGCGTCTGCAATTCGGTCTTTGGCGAGAATGCCCGTGAATACGACCTTTCCGAGCTTTCGCGCGGCACTATACTCGATTCGGTGGCGGCGGTCATCCTCACCGAGCGCGGCGTGGACGTGGGACTTGAGTCCTACGGTCGCCACGAGCAGAAAAAGATCACCTATCTCTGCACCGATGACCCCGAGTTCAGATCTTATATCACGAAAGGGCAGTCAAAGATGCTGAAGGCCACCCTCAAGCCCTCGGCCGAGCCGTTGATCTACTCGGCGGAGCCCTCGGGCAATATTCCCTTCGCCTACCGCTACGAAAACGAAAAGGGCGAGCGCTTTTTCGTTTTTCTCTTCGACGGCGACTCGACCTTCACCTCCGTAGAGATCGCAATTTCGGGTCTTATCGTCAATCACGTCACCCAGGACGTGCTGATAAACAATCTCCCGTGGGTGGCACGCCGTCCCCTGCCCGCCGTCTGCAACGGCAACCCCGAGCTTTATCTGCTCTGCGAGAAGGGCGAGGATTATATGTCGGTGGCGCTGATGAACTGCTTTGCCGACCGCTTGACCAACCCCGTGATCGTCCTCGACGAGAGCTACTCGCGCATCGAGTGCCTCGGCTGTGAGGCCGAGCTTTGCGGCAACAGGGTCAGACTCACGAGCCGCCTTTCGGGCTTTGAGTCGGCCGCCTTCCGCGTGTTCAAATAATTTTAAAAATCCTGCATATTTTGTCTAAAAAACTTGATTTGAAGCAAAATATATGTTATAATGATTCGTAGTATGCAAAATTCGTCCGACAGGAGAGCTGTATGAAGCATATTTTTATCGTCAATCCCCACGCAGGACCCGAGTCGGCCGCCGCGCGCATTGAAGCGCTGATAAAGAAGGCCGAGCTCCGCGACTACGAGATATATCAGACAAAGGCGCCCCTTGACGCCACCGAGTACGTGCGCTCGCGCTGTGAGGCCGAGCCCGACGAGACCCTTCGCTTTTACGCCTGCGGAGGCGACGGCACCCTCCAGGAGGTGTCGGCCGGTGCGGGCGGCTTTGCCAACGCGCAGGTGGCCTGCTACCCATGCGGAAGCGGCAACGATTACGTGAAATATTACGGCGAGGTTGGGGATTTCACTCTTGAGCGTCTGCAAAAAGGGCGCGTGGAGAAGATCGACCTGCTCTCTGTCAACGGTCGGAGAGGTATCAACGCCTGCCATTTCGGCTTCGATTCCTTCGTGGCCGAGAAGATGACCCACCTGCGCCGAAAAGCCGTCATCGGCGGCAAGAACGCCTACAAGACCTCGGTGGCCATCGGGCTTTTCCGCGCTATGAATAACGATTACACCGTTGAGGCCGACGGCGAGATCCTCAATCCTCGCGGCAAGATGCTGCTCTGCACTGTGGCCAACGGCGGCTACGTGGGCGGCGGCTATCATTGCGCGCCCAGGTCGGACAACGCGGACGGATACCTTGAGGTCTGCTTTGTCAACCCCATCTCCATTCCCACTTTTTTGAAGCTTATGGGGGCCTACCGCAAGGGTCTGCACCTTGACGACCCCAGATTCGATAAATTTATCAAGTACCGCCGCGCGAAGAGCGTTCGCGTGACCTGCCCGAAGCCCATGCCCGTCTCAATCGACGGCGAGGTGGTCAATTTTTCGGATTTCACCGTCACCGTCGACCACGGTGCGGTCAATTTCGTTGTCCCCGAGGGGCTGTCGGCGAATAGGCTTGAAGCGGCAAAACAGGGCTGATCCAAAAGGATCAGCCCTATTTTTTGGTGAGGGAATGAATAATGAAGTCGCTGCGCTGATGAATAATGAAAAATTGAGGTATAAAACCTTCGGTTTTCGATGTTATTTGAATTAAACAGATAAACAAATCGGAATTTGAAGGGTTCAAACAGACTTCACCGC
>JAFTOB010000129.1 GCA_017451545.1 Clostridia bacterium
AGCCCCCGAGGGGTAGGGGCGAGATACCTGTGATGGGTAGTTTTGCGATTATGGTGAAATCTGTTTAATCCCTTCAAATTTATCTGTAGGGGAGGGGTTTCCCCTCCCGAAAACCAAGGCATTCTCCGCGGGAGGGGAGACCCCTCCCCTACAGGTGGTCGATAATGTCTTGCTTTCAAATTCCGATTTGTTGCTCTGTTTAATTTAAATAAAATCGAAAACCGAAGGTTTTCTACCTCAATTTTTCATTTTTCATTATTCATCAGCGCGGCGACTTCATTATTCATTAAAAAAACGAGACCCTGAACGGGGTCTCGTTTTTATATTAAAGTCCAAGATCCTTTTTCACCGCGCGGTGGATGTCTATGCGCATCTGATGTACCTTCTCGTCGTGGTGCCCCTTCGGGTAATTCAGGGAAAAGGAGCGCATGGAATCGGAGAGAATGATCACGTACAGCCCAAGCTCGCGGTTGAGGAAGAAGGACTGCCCCGACCAACCCTCGTGGCCGATGCTGCCCTCGGGGAAGAGGTCGCGCGCCTGCAGGCAGGCCTCGTTGACGTATACGAAGCCGAGGCCGTGGTTCTCGGTGCTTCTGTAGGCGTCGAGCAGGGGCAGACCGCCCGTGTAATTCTGCTCGGCAAGGGCGAACATCTCCTCGGGATAGAGGCGGCTGTCCTTGGCAATGAGAGCCTTGACGAACTTTTGCAGGTCGCCCGCCGTGATAAAGACTCCGCCGTTGCCCGCAGGGATTCCGCAGAGCTCGCGGACGTTGTTGTCGTCGTAAATGAGACCGCCGAGGTCGGCGCGGTGGTTGCACATAACCATATTTTCCTCGTCGATCTTTATGTGATAGCGGCTTCTCGTCATACCGAGGGGCTGCTTGATGCAGACCTCAAAGGCTTCGTCAAGGGTCATTCCGAGCACCTTTTCGAGGATCAGACCGAGGATCATAATGCCGTCACAGCAATAAGCAAAGTGGGTTCCCGTTTCATAGGCCAGAGGGTTCGACAGAATAAATTCGGCAACGCCCTCGCGGCCGCGCAGACCCAGCTGCTTCGGGTAATTGTGGCGGAGCATTCCCGAGGTGTGGGTGAGCAGATGCTTGACCGTGATGTTCTTTTTGTCCTCGGGCGCGTTCGGGTAGAACTTGCCGACGGTATCGTCAAGGGAAAGCAGCCCCTTTCCAATGGTCTGGAGTGCGATGGCGGTGGTGGGGAAGACCTTGCCCACGCTGGCGGCATCAAAATATGAGTCGAGGTTGACACCCTCGGACATATACTGCCACTCGCGTTCGCCGTAGCCCACAAGTATGGCGTATTGGCTGAAGGCGTGCTTTATCAGCTGGTTTTCTATTTCAAGTAAGGTGTTTTTAAGCTCCATGGTTTTATTCCTTTCATTCGGTGTGACTTCAGTATAGCACGTTTTGCTGCCGCAATCAATAGTAAAATATGCCGAATCAGCACAAAATGCGCAATTTTTCTTGACATTTCGGCGAAGCTCCGCTATAATTGAGGCAATAAACAAGGAACAAACACAGGGGACCGTCCCGCTGTGTTTCGGAGGCAAAATGGACAAACTTTTTCGGGGCTGGCAGTGGGGCGGCATGACCCTTCACAACGTTGTCAGCGTAAAGACCGGCCGCGCGGGCGCGCGAGGCAGAAGCGGCGGCAACACGAGATCCTATCAGCTCGGCGTGAAATTTACCGGCAGGTCGCAGATGTACTACCGCGGCGTGAATATAGATTTCAAGTCGGGCACGGCACTCTATCTGCCCAAGGAGCGTACCGAGGATATCGACTATTCCACGGTAACGGTGGAGCAGGGAAGCGGCGTTTGCATCTTCTTTGACTCGGAGCTTGAGCTGCCACGAGAGCCGCAGCTCCTTGAGAACATCGGCGGCGAGTGCGAAAACGCCTTTTTGCGCCTGCTGAACGTCTATTCGGAGGGTGACAGGCAGGGCTCGCCCGAGCTGATGGCGGCATTTTACGGCCTTTTGTCGACCCTTTTCCGCAAAAGCGGCGGCGACGGCGAGCGTGCGCGGCGTGACGATCGCTTTGACGGTGCGCTTGATTATATGCGGCGGCATATCTGCGACGCATACCCCGATATGGGGCGTATGGCCGATATTGCCGGTATGAGCGAGAAATATTTCCGAGATTCCTTCAAGGCCGCCTTTGAGGTCTCGCCCCTTCGTTATTTTCATCGGATGAAGATCGAGCATATCAAGCTCCTGATCGCCGACCTGAGCCTTTCGGTGGCAGAGGTGGCGCGAAGAAGCGGCTTCTCCGACCCCAATTATTTCTCCCGATTTTTCAAAAAGCACCTCGGCGTCTCCCCCGGCGAGTATCGGAATTATTATTGCAAGAGAATATGAGGGGCAGACGAATCGGGCTCGGGCCGCAACGGCTGAAAAAAACAAAAAGCAACCGACGGTTGACATATTGAAAGCCTGCGGTTGGTGGTGCGTAACCGCGGACTGTGCTATAATGTAAGCACAAAAAGGCCGTGGGCTTTTGGAAAATTAAAGAGGTGTTATTATGATCTTAGCTGACAAAATCATCAGATTACGAAAAAAGAACGGTTGGTCGCAGGAGGAGCTTGCCGAGCGGATGAACGTTTCCCGACAAGCCGTTTCAAAGTGGGAAAGCACGCAATCTATTCCCGACCTGGAAAAGATACTGCAGCTTTCCGCATTATTCGGAGTTACTACTGACTATCTTCTGAAGGACGGGCTTGAGGATGAAGAATTTACCAACGATGCTCCTTCGGATGCAACAATAAAAAGAATTTCAATAGAAGAAGCACACGCATATATCGAGCAAAGGAAGAAAGCGTCTTGGCGTCTTGCGCTTGCTACTTTTCTGTGTATTCTTTCTCCGATAACGATTACGGTATTAAGCATTTTAGCTGAGCTGCCCAACCCAATCATCACAGAAGTGACTGCCGGTGCTGTCGGGTTGACCGTTCTTTTTGGCTTCGTTATCTGTGCCGTTCCTATTTATATTTACTGCGGCTTTAAGAATCAGCCGTATGCGTTTCTCGACAAAAACGTCCCTTTTGAGCTTGAATACGGAGTGAAAGGGCTTGTTACTGAAAAGAAAAACGCTTTCAGACCGACTTATATTGCTTATAACATAATCGCAACGTGCGTGTGTATCTTCTCCGTTGTTCCCATAGTGATATTATCTTTTACCGGAAACGAGATACTTGTTGCGGTGGCACTTGCCTTGCTTATGATTATTGCGGGCATAGGCGCAGGAATGTTTATTGTGGCGGGAACGCAAAACGCGAGCATGCAAAAGCTTCTGAAAGAAGGGGAATTTACCGAAGAAGAGAAGAAAAAAACGGGCATAAAAGAGGTGGTCGGCTTTTGCTATTGGGGCGTTCTGACGGCAATATATCTTGCATGGAGCTTCTTTTTGAACGGTTGGAATATATCTTGGCTGGTATACGCGATAGGCGGTGTCCTGTTTCCCATTGTAATGTGCATTTGTGATTTTTTTGCAGACAAGCAGAAAAAAGACTAAAAACGGAGAACCGTTTCCTACGTTCTGAATTCACCGACAAATCGGAGTTTATTTTTTTTTCTAGAACCTTCTTGCAAGAAGGTTCCAAGAACGCTTACGTTCTTGTGAGCTCTTCCAAGAAACTTTAATGCATTGGTTAATTTAAGTGGGCTGTTTATCCTTCAAAATTCGCTCGGTCGCGAATTTTGAGTGATTATATCGGCTAAATCGTTCGCGCTACCGCAGAGCGCGCCCATGCAAATCGTTAAAAACGATTAGCATATCGTCCGGTGAAAACTCCTCCTGGCGCGCCCTTTCTAAATATTACGATCAGAAATTGATTGTGATATCACCGTCGTGGCCGTTAGGAGGCGGTAACGCCGGATGTATGCTAATCGTTTTTTAGAAAGTCTTGCTTCAGTCAGCCGAAAGTTTGATATATGCTTTTGGTTGGCTGATGTTAGACTTTCTTAAACGATTTGCATATAGGCCTCTGCGTGAGCGCGTAAAAGTTGGCCGACACATTGTCTCAACCCGACCGTCCGAGGGAGGGGTGAAAAGATAACTTCACCTTAAAGCAAGCCCTTTTTTCAAAGTTTTTTGAAGAGCTCGAGAAACTTTTTGCAAAAAGTTTCTCGAACAAAAAATAACTTTCAAACTCCAATTTATAGCTCCCCGTAAACAGAAAACGGCACCGTTTCGGTGCCGTTTTTGCGTTACTTATTAAATTCAAAGAGGGCCACGTCGATGGTCTCGCGGCAGGTGTCGCGGGAGCCGTCGATCTTGGCGATGATAACGTCTGCCGCCTTGGCCGCCCAGCCGCCGCCGATCATACCCACGCTGACGTTGTAAAAGGGCAGGGGAAGGTGGGAGCTTATGGCGTCAAAGCCGATAACGGGGAGGTCGTGCCCGTACCTTTCGCGGAGCTGCGGCGTGATCTCGAAGGCGATAACGTCCGAGAAGGCCACCACAGAGTCGAATTTCACGCCCTCAAGACGTGCCGCCACGTCGCCGCAGGCGTTGACGATGGGGTCGATGGGGAAAAAGCTCATGTCGTCAAGCTCAACACCCACCTCGGACATTGCCGCCGCCAGACCGAGAAAGCGGTTTCGACCGGGCTCAATGTACTCGTAAGCCCCAACAAAGACAGGCGCGCGGTAGCCCCGTTCGGCGAGGAAACGCCCCGCGAGATAGCCGCTTTTGTGGTCGTCCGCGCAGATGTAGTCGGCGTCAAGCTCGGCAAAATAACGTCCGATCAGCGCAAAGGGCAGACCGATGCCCTTGAGAAATTCTACGTTTTGGGTGCTCCGCTGGCAGGGGCAGAGCAGAATGCCGTCCACCTGACGGCTGCAGGCCGTGCGGATGGCCTCCTCCTCCGTCCTTTCGTCCTCGTTGGTGTTGAGGATGATGACAGAGTAGCCCTGCTCGCGCATTTTGTCCTCGATGAGCTTTGTCTGATAAGCCAGATGAGGGTTTGAGATATCGGGGATGATCAGCGCGACCGTCTTGGTCTTGCCCGAGCGCAGGGATGCGGCCAGACCGTTTGAGATATAGCCCATCCGCCGCGCCGCATCGAGCACGCGGAGCTTCGTTTCCTCCGATATATCGTCTATTCCGTTAAGAACGTGGGAAACGGTGCCGACCGTTACCCCAAGCTCGTTTGCAATGTCCTTGAGTGTAACCTTTTTCATAAACTTCTCCGATCAAGATTGTATATATTTTACAATTTTTTTTTAATTTTGTCGATACCCCTTGACAAGATTGCCGAAATGTGTTACTATAACGTTACAGTAACTTACTATAACGATATAGTGAACTATAAGGAGGCATTAATGAAGGCAGTAAACAATAAGGTTACCTTTGCGCTCTACTTCGGAAACCGCGGATTTTTCCCCGGTGAGCTGGTCGCGGGCGCGAGAGCCGAGATGATCAAGGCCGTTACCGACGCGGGCTACGGCTACATTTGCATGGACGAGGACAAGACCCGCTACGGCGCTATCGAGACCATCTCCGAGGGCGCGCAGTACGCCGCATTTCTTGAGGAGAACCGCGGCAAGTTCGACGGCGTTATCCTCTGCCTGCCCAATTTCGGCGACGAAAACGGCGCGTACGTTGCGCTGAAGAACGCAGGCGTTCCCATCCTCGTTCAGGCTTACCCCGACTGCGAGGGTGAGATGGACTTTGCTCACCGCCGCGATGCTATGTGCGGCAAGCTGGCTATGTGCAACCTGCTCCGTCAGGCCGGCATCAAGTACACGCTGACCGAGAAATTCACTCCCCATCCTCTCAGCGAGGACTTCAAAAAGGATCTGATCCGCTTCGCGGGCATCTGCCGCGTGGTGAAGGGAATGAAATCCTTCAACCTGGGCGCAATCGGCGCAAGATGCACCGCCTTCAAGACCGTCCGCGTGGACGAGATAGCCTTCCAGAACAAGGGCATCAACATTGAGACCATCGACCTGTCCGACGTTTTCAATCGAGTCAAGAAGATCACCCCCGAGCGCGTGGCCGAGATCAAGGCGCGTATGCTCGAGATCACGGTCTTTGCGGGCTACCCCGAGACGAAGCTCGACAATATGGCCAGAGTTCAGGCCGCTTTTGAGGATATCGTCAAGGAATACGACCTTTCGGCCGTTGCCGTACGTTGCTGGAACGAGTTCCAGATCGAGCTGGGCATCGCACCCTGCACCAGCCTCTGCCTGCTCAACGAGATCGGTGTTTCGGCCGCCTGCGAGGTCGATATTACGAACGCCGTGATGATGCGCGCTCTGTCGCTGGCATCCGACGCGCCCTGTATGCTGCTCGATTACAACAATAACTACGGCGACGACGTAAATAAGGCTATTATGTTCCACTGCGGCTGTATGCCTCCCTCCATGGTCGAGGGCAAGGGCGAGATCATTGAGCACTTGATGTTCAAAAAGTCCTACGGCGACGGCTCGGGCGTTGGAGTCAACAAGGGCAAGATCAAGTCGGGCAACGTGACCTTCGGCAGCCTTAAGACCGAGGGCGGCCGCATCTGCGCCTTCGCCACCGAGGGCAAGTTTACCGACGATCCCATCGAGCCCGTCTTTTTCGGAAGCGGCAAGGTAATGGAGAAGGAGAACCTGCTTGGCGTTTCCAACTATATGGCAAGCAACGGCTACCGCCACCACATCGCCATCACCTACGGCAACCACGCCGACATAGTCAAGGAAGCCTTTGAGAAATATCTCGACTACGATATCACCGTTCTTTAATTAAATAGGAGGATTTTCTATGAACAAGCTTGGAATTTTCATGAACTTCTGGGAGAAGAACTGGGACGCCGACCACGAAAAGTACATAAGAAAGGCGGCAAAGATAGGCTATGACGTGCTTGAATTTCAGGCACAGCCCCTGCTTGAGATGAGCGACGCAAAGCTGCTCCGCCTCAAGGAGATCGCCGACGAGGTCGGCATCGAGCTTACCTACAGCTTGGGCCTTGACCCTGCGTACGACGTATCCTCCCCCGACGAGGGCATCCGACTCGGCGGCGTTGATTACCTCCAGCGCATCGTAAAGCAGATCGGCAAAATGAAGGGAACTCTCCTTTCGGGCGTCAGCTACGCGGGCTGGGGAACACCTCCCTACATCCTTAACGATAAGCGTCCCCTCCTTGAAAACAGCCTCAGGAGCATGCGCGAGATCATCAAGGTGGCCGAGGAAAACGGCGTGACCTACTGCGTCGAGGCCGTCAACCGCTTCGAGGGCTGCCTCATCAACACCGCGCAGGAGGCACTTGACTACGCCGCGCAGGTCGACAGCCCCAATATCGGCGTTCTGCTCGATACCTACCATATGAATATCGAAGAGAACAAGATCGGCGATGCCATCCGCCTCGTGGGCGACAAGCTGACCAGCTTCCACACGGGCGAGAACAATCGCACCGCCCCCGGTAAGGGTCACCTTGATTGGGACGAGATCTTCGGCGCGCTCAAGGATATCAACTATAAGAACCGCATAGTCTGCGAGCCCTTCGTTATGATGGGCGGCGAGGTCGGACGTGACATTCACGTTTTCCGTGACCTCGTACCCGACACCTCCGAGGCCGCCATCGACGCCGAGGCAAAATACATCCTCGACTTCGAGCGCAATATGCTGACAAAGTACGGCATGGCCTGACAAAACAGAATCCTAAAAAATATTATAAAGAAAGGTTAGGAACAAAAAAATGAAAAAGCTTTCCCTTATTCTGGCGATCGTTATGTTAGCAGGCATCTTTACCGTGGCCGTACCCACGAGCGTTGCCGCAGAAGAGACCGAGTATGAGGTACTCATCAACGGTGTACCGTGGGAGTCCTTTGCCGACGCGCTGATCTACGGCGTTATTGACGAGGCCACCGAGGATACCACCATTACTCTCCTCAAGGATCTCACCTTTGCCAGCGCAGTAGCATTTTCCAGCAAGTATGTCAAGGCAGACGGCAGCCCCATCGTTTTTACTCTTGATCTTAACGGCTACACCCTCACCGCAAATGCAAATAACGCAATTCAGCTGGGAAGAAACAAGGATGATGCCGCCAATGCGAAAGAGAACGTTCTTATTATGAAGAACGGTACCATCAACCACGACGGTCCCGGTTCGGTAGTCCAGATTTATTCTTACGGTCAGTGCGACCTCGAGAATCTTGTTATCAACTGCACCGAAAAGGTCAAGTACTGCGTTCTCAACACAATGAACGGCACGGGCAAGACCGGTAAGAAGCTGATTTTCAACGTAAAGAACGTGGAGATCACAATGCCCGCACAGTGCGCCACCAATCAGACCTCCTTCTTCCGTTCGGGCAATCCCGCGACAGACCGCACCGACGACCCCGCAGTGGAGGCATATTTCGAGAACTGTAACTTTAATACCGTGGGCGACGTTCCCGCGACCAACCCCGTCCGCGCTCTGTACCTGAGATCCACTCAGGCCACCGTTACCATGAAGAATTGCACCTTCTCCTCTCCCAAGGCCCCGATCTATAACGATTCGGATATCAAGGCACTGAATACTGTAGACGGTGTTGTAAATCCCACACTGTTCCTTTACGATTGCGTATATACTCTGCTTGACAAGACAGAGGGCGCAGAGGTTATCCATAACCCCGAGTGCGTAAAGGAGATCGACGATCCCGCAGTTGTCAACGGCTTCCAGGGCTTTGAGAAGCCCGAGGTGGTAGTTACCGCTCCCGCAGCTCCCGAGACCTCGGCAGCTCCCGAGACCTCCGCTACTCCCGAGACCTCTGCAGCTCCCGAGACCACTCCTGCTCCCGAGACCTCCGAGGCTCCCGAGACCACTCCTGCTCCCGGAACTACCGAGGCTCCCACCACCGATAAGCCCACCACTCCCGCAGCTGATGATGAGCCCGCTGAAGAGGGTTGCGCAGGTTGCGGCGGATTCTCGGTCGCAGCCACCTTCCTCGCACTCGTTTGCGCAGCAGGTGCCGCAATCGTTATCAAGAAGAAATAATTAAACCAAATAAAAATGCTCAACGCTTCGGCGTTGAGCATTTTTTGTTGACATTCGGGGAAAAATGGTGTATAATAATAAGGTTAAGAAAATTTACACGGAGATTGCAATGATAAAGCTGATAGTTTCGGATTTCGACGGAACGCTGATGCCCTACGGGCAGAGCGAGCTCCGTCCGACGGTCAAAAAACGGATAGAAGAGCTGACGGGGAAGGGGATCGCCTTTGCCGTCTCCTCGGGTCGCACCTATTCGGAGCTTTTGCCTTACTTCCGCGGGCTTGAGGACAGGCTGTGGTTCATTTGCTGTGACGGCGCGTACTATATCCGCGGCGGCCGCAGCTTTTACGAGAAAAAGATCGAGCGCACCGACCTTGAGCTCTTCTTCAAAAACGCAGGCGAGGGCTTTTCCTTCATTCTCCACGGCGCGGAGAAAAACTACTGCGTCGGCGATATTCCGACCTCGGCCCGCACCTTCTGCGCGCAGAAAATTTCAAGCATTTTCGAGGTCAAGGAGAAGATCTTCAAGATCACGTCCTTCGGCCGCGAGATCAGATTGCCCGAGTATTCCGGCCTGCGGATGCATTGGGACGGCGGTGCCGACCGAACGGCGCAGTACGTCAACCGCTTCTGCGATAAGGGCGCGGCACTTTCCGACCTTCAGGTCAGGCTGATGCTTACAAGGTTCGACACGGCGGCAATGGGCGACGGCGGCAACGACGTGGCAATGATGAAAAACGCAAAGCTGTCTATCCGAATCGGCTCGCGCTCCGAGGAGCTTGCGGAGGTCTGCAACGCCGCATACGACAGCGCAGAGGAGGCACTCGACGCGCTGTCCGAGTGAGATTCATAAAAAATTAACATATAAAAATGCAAATACCTATTGCAATGTGAACCAAAAAGGTATACAATAAGCACGGAATAAAAAAGAAAGCAAAAAATGCCCGAAAAATCGGGAAAAACGGAGAAAAAATGGAAAAACGCATATACGCAGATAACGCCGCAACCACCCCGGTCCTGCCCGAGGTCGTTGAGGCTATGCTCCCCTGCTTCAACACGGCGTGGGGCAACCCGTCAAGTATGCACGCGGACGGTCAGGCAGCCGCAGAGCTCCTCACCGAGGCGAGAGCAACGGTTGCACGCCTCATCGGCGCGCAGGCGGGCGAGATATATTTCACTTCCTGCGGCTCGGAGTCTGATAACTGGGCCATCAAGGGCGCGGCACACAGCGCAAAGCAGGGAAGAAACAAGATCATTACAAGCAAAATAGAGCACCCCGCAGTGCTTCAGACCTGCAAGACCCTCGAAAAAGAGGGCTTTGAGGTGGTCTATATCGGCGTTGACTCGCAGGGTATCCTTGACCTTGAGGAGCTTCGCGCCGCCGCAGACGATAAGACCGCACTCGTTGCCATTATGCTGGCAAACAACGAGATCGGCACCATCCAGCCTATCAAGGAAGCGGCCGAGATCGCTCATTCCGTTGGCGCACTCGCATTTACCGACGCAGTTCAGGCCGTGGGAAGCATTCCCGTGGACGTCAAGGAGCTGGGCGTCGATATGCTCTCGCTTTCGGGTCATAAGCTGGGAACGCCCAAGGGCATCGGCGCGCTCTATATCCGCAAGGGCCTCCGCATCAGGAATCTGATCGACGGTGGCGGTCAGGAGTCGGGTCGCCGCGGCGGCACCGAGAACCTGCCCTACATCGTGGGACTTGCAAAGGCAATGGAGATCGCGGTGGAGAGACTGCCCGACACCGAGCGCATCCGCGCCCTGCGGAACAAGCTCATCGACGGGCTGACGGCTATTCCGTATTCCAAGCTCAACGGCTCCCGCGAGACACGCCTGCCCGGCAACGTCAACGTTTCCTTTGAGTTCATCGAGGGCGAGAGTATGCTCCTTTGGCTCGATATAATGGGGATCTCGGCCTCCACGGGCTCGGCCTGCTCCTCAAAATCCCTTGAGCCCTCCCACGTTCTGGTGGCAACGGGTCTGCCCATCGAGATGGCCCACGGCTCGCTCCGCTTCTCCCTGTCCCATATGAACACGGAGGAGGAGGTCGATGCCATTATCGCCGCCGTCACCGAGATCGTGGCCAAGCTCCGCGCAATGAGCCCCCTTTACCCCGGCGCACCGGACAATACGGTTTTCGTAAAATAAAGTTTTTGGAGATATAAAAATGGCATACAGCGAAAAAGTTATGGATCATTTCACTCACCCCCGCAACGTGGGCGAGATCGAGAATGCAGACGGAGTCGGCACCGTTGGCAACGCCAAGTGCGGCGACATTATGCAGATGTTTATAAAGGTTGAAAACGATGTCATCGTTGACGTTAAGTTCAAGACCTTCGGTTGCGGCGCGGCCATCGCCACCTCGTCCATGGCCACCGAGCTTATCAAGGGCAAGAGCATTGACGATGCCCTGAAGCTGACAAACTCGGCAGTTGTTGAGGCGCTGGAGGGTCTGCCCCCCGTCAAGGTACACTGCTCGGTTTTGGCCGAGGAGGCCATCAAGTCCGCCATCGCGGATTACTACAAGCGCAACGGCATCGATAAAGAGGTCGAAATGCCTCCCGAGGATTGCCACGAGTGCGCAGTTGAGCATTGAACTCAAAAGGGACTGCTTTTGCAGTCCCTTTTTCGTTGCCTCGGAAAGACCGATAAATCGGAGTTTGAAGTTTGTTTTTTATTCGAGAAACTTTTTGAAAAAAGTTTCTCGAGCTCTTCAAAAACCTTTAATGCATTGGTTAATTTAAACGGGCAGTTTATCCTTCAAAATTCGCTCGGTCGCGAATTTTGAGTGATTATTTCGGCTAAAGTTATCGCGCTCTCGCAGGCGCGCAGTCCGGTGAAAACTCCTCCTGGCGCGCCCTTTCTAAATATTACAAGCAAAAAATGATCGCAATATATCTGTCGTGGCCGTTAGGAGGCGGTAACGCCGGACTAAGGCCTGCGTGAGCGCGTAAAAGTTGGCCGACACATTGTCTCAACCCGACCG
>JAFTOB010000130.1 GCA_017451545.1 Clostridia bacterium
ATCACCCGACGGTGAAGCGAGCGATAAATCGGAGTTTGAAGGGTTCAAACAGATTTCACCACAACCAACCTTAGAAGCGGGTAGGACAATGACTTCCTCCGGGAGGAAGGGGGACCGCTTGCGGTGGAAGGAGCCCGCGTCACGATGGATTTAGCGAAACTTCATTGTAAGCGCGGCCTGAAAAACAAGCCAAAAATTAGGTACTTTGTACCCAATTTTTCGCTTCTTTTTCACTGAAGCTAGGGCCGCGTTGGGAGAGAGTTTCGCGCGTTGCGACGCGCGACCAACGGGTTGCCGTTGGATCGCAAAAAACTTTTGAAAAAGTTTTATCAAAACTTTCAAAAATGGGTTCAGCTTAGACCTTCAAACTCTGATTTATCGGTCTCTTCACCGCTCGGCAACATTTTTTGCAAAAAATGCGAAGATGGCGTTAAAAATCTTGAAAAATCCGAAAAAGTGTGATATAATAAAATTTGATAATTTATTACCACCCAAGAGGAGGTCCACATGAACAAGAATTACAAGATCAACACCAAGTGCGTGCAGTCGGGCTGGGAGCCCAAAAACGGCGAGCCCCGCGTGCTGCCCATCTATCAGAGCACCACTTATAAATACGACGACAGCGATTTTCTCGGCGATCTTTTCGACCTGAAGGCCGACGGTCATATGTACTCCCGTATCTCCAACCCTACCGCCGCCTGCGTTGAGCAGAAGATCGCGGAGCTGGAGGGAGGCGTCGGTGCTATGCTTTGCTCCTCGGGTCAGATGGCCAATATGCTCGCCGTTCTCAACATAACCTCGGCGGGGCAGAACATCATCTCCATGTCCACAATCTACGGCGGCACCACCAATCTTTTCGCCGTCAGCCTCAAGCGTCTGGGCATCGACGTGCGCTTCGCCACTCCCGATATGACCGACGGGGAGATCGAGGCTCTCTTTGACGAGAACACCCGCCTTTTCTTCGGCGAGACCATTGCAAACCCCGCCCTCGTGGTATTCGACATTGAAAGATACGCCTCCCTCGCCCACAAGCACGGCGTTCCGCTGGTGGTGGACAACACCTTTGCCACTCCCGTGCTCTGCCGTCCCTTTGAGTGGGGAGCCGACATCGTCACTCACTCCACCACAAAGTACATGGACGGTCACGCCACCGTTGTCGGCGGCTGCATCGTTGACGGCGGTAAGTTCGATTGGCGCGCGGACGGCAAGTATCCCGAGCTGACCGAGCCCGACGAGTCCTACCACGGCGTGCGCTACACCGAGAACTTCGGCGTTGAGAGCGCGTACATCACCAAGGCGCGCGTTCAGCTTATGCGCGATTTCGGCGTTCCGCTCCAGCCCATCACCTGCTTCATCCTCAATTTGGGACTTGAGACTCTGCACCTGCGCATGCAGCGCCACAGCGAGAACGCAATGAAGGTTGCAAAGTTCCTCGAGGCCTCCGACAAGGTCTCCTTTGTCAGCTATCCGCTTCTTGAGAGCAACGCGCAGTACGACCTTGCCAAGAAATATTTCCCCGACGGCGCATCGGGAGTTATCTCCTTCGGCGTCAAGGGCGGCCGCGAGGCGGCAATGAAGTTTATGAACTCTCTGAAGCTGGCCTCCATCGTGGTTCACGTGGCCGACGCCAGAACCAGCGTTCTGCACCCCGCCTCCACCACCCACCGTCAGCTCACCGACGAGCAGATAATCAACTGCGGAATCACCCCCGACCAGGTCAGAATGTCGGTGGGAATTGAGGACGCAGAGGACATAATCGCCGACATCAAGCAGGCCCTCGGCGAGTAAAATAAACAGAAAGGCGAAAGAAAAATGCCGATTAAAATACCGAATCTTCTGCCCGCTACCCAGACCCTTCTTGAGGAAAACATCTTCGTTATGACCGAAACGCGGGCTATCACACAGGACATCCGTCCCCTTCACATTCTTATGCTCAATCTGATGCCCAAGAAGATCGAGACCGAGACGCAGATCGCGCGTCTGCTGGGCAACTCGCCCCTTCAGGTGGATATGACCCTGCTGCAGACGGCCACCCACAAGGCCACCCACACCAGCGCCGACCATATGCTGGCCTTTTATAAGACCTTTGACGAGGTCAAGCACCTTCGCTTTGACGGTATGATCATCACCGGCGCGCCGGTGGAGAAGCTGGAGTTTGAGGAGGTGGAGTATTGGGATGAGCTCTGCGAGATCATGGAGTGGAGCAAGAGCCACGTGACCAGCACCTTCCACATCTGCTGGGGCGCGCAGGCGGGACTTTACTACCACTACGGTATTAAAAAATACCCCCTTGAGAAGAAGATGTTCGGCGTTTTCCCCCACGTGGCCGATTATAAAAAATCCATTCTGATGCGCGGAATGGACGACGTGTTTTACGTTCCCCATTCCCGTCACACCACCGTAAAGCGCGAGGAGATCGAGAAGGTTCCCGAGCTTCGCATCCTCGCAAGCTCCGAGGAGGCGGGCGTTTACATCGTCGGCACCGAGCGCGGACGGCAGATCTTCGTTACGGGACATTCGGAGTACGATCCCCTGACGCTTAAAAACGAGTACGAGCGCGACAAAAACGCGGGTCTGCCCATCGAGATCCCAGTCAATTATTTCCCGGATGACGATGACACGAAGGAGCCCGTCGTCAGATGGCGCTCGGGCGCGAACCTGCTCTATTCCAACTGGCTCAACTACTTCGTCTACCAGACCACGCCTTACGATATTAACGAGATTCAGTAAATATGAAATTAACCTTTGATCAGATAAAAGCCGTGGCTGTCGGCTCGCTTCGCACCGAGCAAGGGGCGGACGGGATACGTTTTTTCAAATGCACGCAAAGGCAGATCGATGCGTGGTATAGCGAAAGCGAAACTCTCGGACAGCGCGCCGAGACAACGACCGGCGTGCGCCTTGATTTTCACACAAATTCGAGGAATATGAGCTTCAGAGCCTCGCTGGGCAATAAATTTGAGCTTTTCATAGACGGAGTTCTTCGCCGTCAGTTCAAAATGAATGAGACCGAAAGCAGGACGACGCATTTTGCGCTGACCGATCCCCTCGGCGGCGAAAAGGAGAGCTTCCGCGTCACTCTGCACCTTCCTTCCCACGAGATCGGCGCTCTCGATTGGATCGAGCTCGATGACGGGGCGACTTTCATTCCTCATAAATTCGACACGAAAATGCTCTTTATCGGAGATTCCATCACGCAGGGCTGGCAGGCGCAGATCGACACCTGCTCCTACGCCTACCGCGTTTCGCACTTTTTCAATGCCGAGAGCGTGATACAGGGCATCGGCGGTGCGTATTTCAACGAAAATTCCTTCGATTCGCTCCCCTTTGACCCCGATACCGTTATCGTGGCCTACGGCACTAACGATTTCGGTCACAACAAAACTCAGGATGAGATGCGTGCACACGTTCGCGCACATCTCGGCATGATAGCCGAGGAATATGCAAAAAAGCGCATTTTCGTAATTTCGCCCATCTGGCGAGGCGTTCAGGTCAAGCCCATGGGCAGCTTTGCCGAGTGCCGCACTATCGTGGCAGAGGAGGCTGAGCGGCTCGGACTTGCACATATAGACGGTCTTACCCTCGTTCCGCCGTTCCCCGAGCTTTTCCCGGATGATCTGCTTCACCCGAACGAGCTTGGCTTCAGCTTCTACGCGGAAAATCTCATTGCACAGATGCAAAGGATGTAAAAATGAAGACCGGAATCGTTACTTACGCATATTATAGATTTGACACAGCAGAAGGCGCGCGGGTCATCAAGGATCACGGGTACGACGGCGTGGATTATCAGAGGCTCGTCGACACCGAGACCGAGCTTTTCGCCCTCGACGAGCGGGGCTTTGAGGTCGCGCTTCGCGCCGATGCCGCCATCTACCGCGACGCGGGGCTTGATATCCTTCAGGCTCACGGCCCGTGGCGTTATCCGCCCCGCGATGCCACGGTCGCCGACCGCGCCGAGAGATTCGAGAAGATGTCGCGCGCTGTGCGCGGCGTGGCCTATCTCGGCTGTCCCTATCTCGTCATCCATCCGCTGATGCCCTTCGGCTCACATTCTGATCGCGAGCCCGATACTCAGTGGGAGATCAATCTTGAATTTATGAGCCGTCTGGCCGAGGTGGGCAGGGAATATAAGGTCACCGTTTGCTTTGAAAATATGCCCTTCCGCGAGCTGCCCCTGTCGCCCGTCAGCGAGATCCTTCGCATGGTGAAGGCGGTGGACAGCGACTTTTTCGGCGTCTGCCTTGACACGGGGCATTGCGCCGTGCTCGGTCATTCGCCTGCCGACGGCGTGCGCCTTTTAGGCAAAAAACACCTGAAAACTCTGCACGTCCACGATAACGGCGGCGAGCGCGACTCCCATTGGCTGCCCGGCACGGGTGTCATCGATTGGTCGGATTTTGCCGCTTCACTGGTCGAGATCGGCTTTGAGGGCGCGGTGTCCGTCGAGACGGGCGTGAACCGATTCGTCACCGACGGCTCGGACACCGATAGCCGCGAGCGCGAGCTGGCCGCCTATGCCCGCCGCCTGGCGGGGCTTGAGTGATGTATATGTGGAACGGCAAGAAGAAGGCGCTGACCTTCAGCTATGACGACGGCGTGACCCAGGACGTGCGCCTTGTCGAGATCTTCAACAAATACGGCCTCAAGGCCACCTTCAATCTGAATTCGGGTCTGCTGGGGCAGAAGAACCAACTCAAGCGCGACGGCGTGATCATCGACCACAACAAGGTCGCCCCCGCCGACGTGAAGCATATTTACGCAGGTCACGAGGTGGCGGCCCATACCCTGACCCACCCGATGCTGCCGAAGCTTGACGACGGCGAGGTGCTTCGTCAGGTGGAGGAGGATCGCATAGCGCTCTCCGAGCTTGTGGGCTACGAGGTGCTCGGTATGGCATACCCCGGCGGCGGTGTGAACTGCGACGGCCGCGTGGCCGAGGTCATTCGCCGCGGCACGCCCATAAAATACGCGCGGACGGTGGCCACCACGGGCAGCTTTGAGCCCTATTCCGACCTTTATCAGTATAAGGGAACGGTCTACCACCACGCGGAGTGGGACAAAATGGCCGAGCTTTGTGAGAGCTTCGTGTCCCTTGACAGCGACGGGCCCGCGGTGCTTTACATTTGGGGTCACTCCTACGAATTTGATATTTTCCCCGAAAGATGGGCGGCCTTTGAGGAGCTTTGCCGCTTCCTTTCCCGCCGCAACGATATCTTTTACGGCACCAACCTTGAGGTGCTGGGGAATTAACAAAACAGCCACCCGCTCTCTCGAGCGGGTGGCGTTGTTTTGGGACGGGATGAGAGCGATAAATCGGAGTTTATTTGAAAGATTTTTTTCGAGAACCTTCTTGCAAGAAGGTTCTCGAGCTCTCCAAGAAACTTTAATGCATTGGTTAATTTAAGTGGGATGTTTATCCTTCAAAATTCGCTCGGTCGCGAATTTTGAGTGATTATTTCGGCTAAAGTTATCGCGCTCTCGCAGGCGCGCAGTCCGGTGAAAACTCCTCCTGGCGCGCCCTTTCTAAATATTACGATCAGAAATTGATTGTAATATCACCGTCGTGGCCGTTAGGAGGCGG
>JAFTOB010000131.1 GCA_017451545.1 Clostridia bacterium
TACCAAATGAGCTAAATCCGCAAAGGTGGTGCCTCCGGTCGGAATCGAACCAACGACACGGGTATTTTCAGTCCCCTGCTCTACCAACTGAGCTACAGAGGCATAAGCAAGGGTACTCGGTTTTAAAAAAGGTGGCGACCCGAAGGGGACTCGAACCCCTGACCTCTAGCGTGACAGGCTAGCGTTCTAACCAACTGAACTACCGGGCCGTATGGTGGGAACAACAGGGCTCGAACCTGTGACCCCTTGCTTGTAAGGCAAGTGCTCTCCCAGCTGAGCTATGCTCCCTCAACCTTGCTTGGTGTGCCGCTCTCTCGCGGCGACGTGATAGATTATACCACAAGTCCAAACGTTTGTCAATACCTTTTTTGAATTTTTTTTAATTTTTTTCAAAAAAATTTTTTGAGGTCGATTTTCCCCGATTTTACACCTTTTTTGCCGCAATATACCAGCGTTCGGTATCCTTTTTCGGCACGCTCATATCGTATCCGCCGAAAAATCCCACCACCTCGAAGCCCGCGCGCTCCAAGGCGTCGCTCAACTGACGCTCGGAATATTTTTTCTCGCGCTGGGTCTCGTCGTAGCGAATATACCCTTCCCCGTCGTCCTCAAACACGGTCAGATAAAAATCGCAGACACCGGTCTTTTCATCGTAATAATTCTGCCAGCCGCAGTAAACGCCCTCGTCCTCGAGGATGTACGCGTTGTCGGCAAAAATATTTTCGAACTTATAGGGCGTGTTCACGTCGAAGAGAAAAACTCCGCCCGGATCGAGATAATTATGAACGGTGGCGAAGCAGCGCTCCACGTCCTTGATATTCATAAGACAATTCACGGCATCAAGGCAGCAGACCACTGCGCCCACGCTTCCGTAAAGCTCAAAGCTGCGCATATCCTGATTGAGCCAGAGAATATTTTCGTCCTTCTGGCGGTCGCGGGCCTGCATCAGCATATCGGTGCTCAAGTCAATGCCCGTCATATCGTAGCCTCGGTGAGCCAGCTCAAAGGTCATCCTACCCGTACCGCAGGCCAGATCAAGCACCAGCTCGGGCTTTTTGCCCATTATTTTGAGAAAAGCGTTCTCCACGCCGTCAGCCCACGCGGCGTAATCGATATCCGCGTTCAGCCGATCGTAAACTCTCGAAATTGCTCCGTATCCGTTCATTTGTTCTCTCCGTCATACTTTATAATATCGCAGGCGGCGTCAATGTCGCCCGCGCCCATGACCACCAGCACGTCACCGCTCTCAAGGTAATCGCCTGCCCTCTCGGAAAGCTCCGATACGCTGTCAAATGCCACGGCCTTGTCTCCGATGGCAGAGGCAAGCTTTGCCGAGCTGACGGCAGGGTCGTAGGGCTCGCGCGCCGCGTATATGGGGGCAAGCAGGACCCGATCCGCCGTCGAAAGCGCGGCGGCAAAATCATCGAACAGCGCCTTTGTGCGCGAATAGGTGTGGGGCTGGAAGGCGCAGATCAATCTGCCCTCGGTCAGCTCGCGCGCGCCGCGCAGGGTCGCGGCGATCTCTGTGGGGTGGTGACCGTAATCGTCATACACCGCCGCGCCGTTTTTCTGTCCTCTGTATTCCATACGTCTGCGTATGCCGCGGAACTCCGAAAGTCCGCGAGCGATGGCCTCGGGCGAAATGCCGTAGGCGTAGGCCGCGCAGGAGGCCGCCAGAGCGTTGTACACGCTGTGAAGGCCGGGAACCCGCATCTCAACCCGACAAAGCTCCTCCTCGCCGCAAAACAGCGAAAAAGAGGGTTTTCCGCCGCAAATACTGACGTTGCGCGCCGTAAAGTCGGCAGCCGTCTCCACGCCGAAGGTCACCACGTCGCCGCCATAGCCCTCAAGGGTGCGCATCACGTTCTCATCGTCGGCGTTGGCGAACACCCGCCCCTTCCCCTCGGTCAGGGCAGCAAAGGCGGCAAAGGAGTCGCAGACCGCACAAAGGCTGGGAAAATAATCCACGTGCTCAAGCTCAATATTCAGAATTATGGCATCGGTGGGGTTGAAATCAAGAAAAGAATCCTTATACTCGCAGGCCTCGAAAATAAAATTCTTCTCGTTACCCACGCGGTAAAAGCCGCCCATAGCGGGATATTCGGCACCCGACACCACCGTGGGGTCGGTCTCTGCGGCCATAAAAATGGCGGCGCACATTCCGGTGCAGCTGCTCTTGCCGTGCATACCCGAAATGCCAAGCCTGCGCTCAAAGCCCGTCATCACGTAGCCGAGATAATCGGCACGAGAGATCACGGGGATCCTGAGCTCCTGAGCTCTGACGTACTCGGGGTTATCCTCCCCGATGGCAAGAGTATAAACGACGGCGTCAAAGCCCTCCACGTTTTCGGCGGCGTGGCCTTCAAAAACGGTGATCCCGCCCGCCTCCAGCCGCTCGGTCAGCCGACTGCGCTTGCGGTCACTTCCCGCCACCTCAAAGCCGCGCATTTTGGTAATGTGCGCCAAGGACGACATACTAACGCCGCCCACGCCGATAAAGAATATTCTTTTTGCCGCCGCCAGCAGATCCCCGATCTGCCGAGCACCGATGTGGGTGTTACCAACCGACATAATGACCCCCAAAATCTGTTGTTTGATGTTTTTTTGTCTATCTTCACAAAAAAAACTTATTTCCGTTGAATATCCATCAAAAAAGATTATATAATATAAGATGTAGAAGGATAAATTTAGGACAAGGAGAACTAAAATGCAGATCACAGACATCAAGGTCCGCAAGATTTTCGAAGACGGACCTATGAAGGCTATCGTTTCTGTTACGTTCGACGGACAGCTCGCCGTCCATGACATCAAGGTTATCAACGCAAGAGACAAATTTTTCATCGTTATGCCCAGCCGCAAGAACCCCGATGACACCTACCGTGACATCGTGCATCCTATCAATGCACAGTTCCGCGGACACCTTGAGGAGGCAGTTATAGCCGCGTATGAGGCAGAAAAAGCCGCAGCCGATGCCGCAGTGACTGCAGATATCGTTGAAGAAGAGGACCCCGCGTCCGTTTAACAGAACACACAAGTGCCGCCTACGGGCGGCATTTTTGTTTTATATCTCGGCACTATGGAGAATGATCTGACCGCCCACGACCGTCATAGTGCCAAATCTTCCGTCACGCAGACTGCCGGGATTGAAAACGTAAAGCTCACGCTCGAGAATGCGGCCGCCGACCTCACTTCCCTTTTCTATTCTCTGAAGGTATGGCTCGTGGGTGTGACCGAAAAGCAGAATATCCGCGCCGCGCGAGATCGCGTGGGCTATGGCAAGTCCGTAGCCGCTCTTCACACCGTAAAGGTGGCCGTGGGTCATAAATATCCGTTTGCCGCCGAGGATCACGGTCTGCTCCTCTTCCTCGCCGAAGGCGGCAAAGTCACAGTTGCCGCGCACGCAGTAAAGCTCGGCCGCGCCCGTGTCAACTCGGTCAAGGTCGCGCAGGCCGTCGCCGAGAAAAATGACCGCATCGGGCGGCGTGATCTGCCGCGCCAAGACCTCCCCGATCAGCTCACCGCGACCGTGGGAGTCGGAAAATATAAGTATGTTCATCTTTTTGTTCCTTTTTGATCTATCTTTATTATTATATCACGAAATCCTCCGTTTGTCTACACGCGCAGGCAAAATATTATGCCGCAGCTATTGACTTTCCGAAAAGAAAGGAATACAATATAGACAGCAATATCGCGCACCCTCGAGGTGCGGTCACCTTGGGGGAACTCATGAGCTCGGCAACCGTTAAGAAAAATTTAACAGAAGGCAAAATACTGCCGCAGATAATCAGCTTTGCACTACCGCTTATCGCAACTGCGGTGCTTCAGCTGCTCTTTAACACCGCGGATATGTTCGTGGTGGGACGCTGGGGCGGCGACACTCAGGCAGAATGTGAGATCGCCCTCGGTGCCGTCGGCTCCTGTGCTCCGCTGATAAATCTGCTCGTCAACCTGTTTATGGGCCTTTCGGTGGGTGCCGGCGTTTGCGTAGCTCACGAGATCGGTGCGAAGCACTACTCGGAGGTCAAGTCGGTGGTCAATACCGCCGTCATCCTCTCGCTCATCGCAGGTGCCATCGTTACCGCTGTCGGAATTATTTTCGCCCCACATCTGCTCATGCTTATGGGGGTTGAAAATTCCCTGCTTGAGCCCGCCGTGCTCTATATGCGCGCCTATTTCTTCGGTATTCCGGCCGCCCTGCTCTATAACTTCTGCGCGTCGATGCTCCGCTCGGCAGGCGACACCTCAAGACCGCTGATATTCCTATCCGTCGCAGGTGTTGTCAACGTGATGCTCAATCTCGTTATGGTGCTCGGCTTTCATACCGGCGCCATGGGCGTCGGAGTTGCTACCGCCGCCTCCAACTGGGTCTCCTGCACTATGATCGTCATCTTTATGATGCGCACCGACGGCCCCTGCAAATTAAGCCTGAAGGGCTTCGGCATCGACAGAATAAAATTCAAGAAGATAATCTCCATCGGCCTGCCCGCAGGACTTCAGAGCTCGCTCTTCTCTATCTCAAACGTTATAATCCAATCTGCCATTCAGTCCTTCGGCACTGCCGCCGTTGTGGCGGGCAACACCGCCGCGTCAAACATCGACGGTTACATATACGTGGTCATCAACTGCTTTGCCACCTCGGCTATGACCTTCACGGGTCAGCACGTGGGCGCAGGCAAGTACGAACGGCTCAAAAAGGTTCTTTTGTGGCACGCCCTGCTTATCGTCACATCGGGAATCGCCCTCGGAACTCTTTCGTATATTTTCGCAGAGCCCCTGATAGGCATTTTCCAGCCGGGAAATAAAGCCGCCGCAGAGGTTGGTCTGACACGACTCGGCATACTCGGCCTTACGTATTTCACCTGCGGACTTATGGACATGGGTTGCTATTCATTGCGCGGCTTCGGCAAGTCGCTGAGCCCGACGATCGTGTCGCTGACCGGCTCCTGCCTCTTCCGAATCGTCTGGATCTACGCCGTTTTCTATCCCTTCTTCAGCAACAACATCGCAATGCTTTATCTCTCCTACCCCATCTCCTGGATCGTCACGGGCGGCATCGAGATCGTCCTCGTCATCCGCGAGGTAATGAAGCGCAGTAAGGCAGCCAAAGAGCAAATAACTCCAATCTAAAAAAGCGCAGATCCTCCCGCACCAAAAAACGCAGGAGGATCTTTTTTGTCCACAGCATCAAAACCGGATAACACAAGTTTTTGATTTGATACAGCCTCACGATAATGAGACCTCGATAAATCGGAATTTGGCGGCAACGGCCGCAGCGAAAAATCGGGTGACGGCCGGGCGCCCCGGCGGGCAAGGATAGGGTGACGTGACCTTGTACCGTACGCAATCACCCGATGGGTATGTCAACGATAAATCGGAGTTTGAAGGGTTCAAACAAATCCACCATAACCGCTAAACAATCAACCACAGGTGTCTCGCTCATACCCCTCGGGGGGCGCGAGGGGTCGACCGCAATGCGGTCGGGGGAGTGGGTGGGGGTTAGCGGGTGGATGAGCAGCGAAGATACGCGAACAGAAATATCGCTTTGCTCTACCTGCTTGCTTGCGCGGCCTGAAAAACAAGCCAAAAATTAGGTACTTCGTACCCAATTTTTCGCTTCTTTTTCACGGATGCAAGGGCCGCGCGGAGCTTTTCGCGCGTTGCGACGCGCGACCAACGTTTCGACGTTGGATCTCGAAAAACTTTTGAAAAAGTTTTATCAAAACTTTCAAA
>JAFTOB010000132.1 GCA_017451545.1 Clostridia bacterium
CGCGTCTAAAAAACGCACATAAAAATTGAAATCCGTAAGGATTTCTACCGAAAAACCGCTCTTTCCATCAGGCCTTGACGGAAAAAGCGGTTCTTTTTTATTTGATTGTGCGTTTTTGGTCTGCGCTAAATGCGACAGCCCTCTTACGTTTCTGTATATTTTTGAGCCTGAGCTCGGTACATCTCGGCATATTTACCGTCAAGAGCCATCAGCTCACCGTGGGAACCGCATTCAACGATCTTGCCACCGTCAAACATATATATTCGGTCGGCCATACGAGTCGTCGAAAGCCTGTGCGAAATGAATATAACCGTTCTGCCCTTCGCGTTTTCTGCAATAGAGTGGTTTAAATTGTACTCGGCCACGGGATCAAGCGCGCTTGAGGGCTCGTCCATAATTATCAGCTCGTAGGGATGGGCAAACACGCGCGCGATGGCGATCTTTTGCGCCTCGCCGCCCGAAAGCTCAACACCGTCGACCGAAAATTCCCGTGTCAGCTCGGTGTCAAGACCCAGCGGCAGAGAGGCAAGCTTTTCCTCAAAGGACGCCGCGCAAACGGCGCGCATCACCTCGTCCTTGCTCTCCTCAGAATACTCGCCGCCGAGAACATTTTCGGCCACGGTGGCGGCAAAGACCTTGTAATCCTGGAAAACCGCACCGATGTGCCGCCTGTACGCCTCGGGCACAAAAGCTTTGATATTTTCGCCGTTGTACAGTATTTCACCCGACGACGGGTCGTAAAGACGCATCAAAAGCTTGATCAACGTGGTTTTGCCCGCGCCGTTGTACCCGACAAGTGCGATCCGCTCGCCCTTTTTTATCTCCATATTTATACCCGAAAGAGTAAAATCGCCGTCGCTGCCAAACGGATAGCGAAAATCGACGTTCTTCAGGCAAAGGCTCTGAAATTCGGGAACGTCGGCCAGCTCGCCCTTTATCTTCGGCTCATAATCCACAAATTTACGGAATTTTTCAATATACAAGCTGTGCTCGTGGAATTTCGTCAAGAAATTCCCGATATCGTCTATTGTCCAATAAAGCTTGAAGGTGGCACTTATGCTGGCCGAAAACGAGCCGAGCGAAAGCGACGGATCAAGGACGTAACGTATAATAAGATACCCTGTTATACCGGCCTGGGGCAGAGTTTGGGTAAGTAACGACGCGGCAAGCGAAAGCCAAAACATCTTCCCCGCGTATTTTTTAACACATTGAACCTTTTCTTCTGTCGCCTCACCGTAATGCTCTCGCATTGTGTCGGCGATCTCGCCCTGCCGCAGCTCCTTCGCGTATTCGGGCAGATAGAATATCCGCCCAATGTAGCCGAGCTTGCGGTCTATGGGGTTCATCTCAACCGATCTCTCGTAGCGAACGCGGTTGAGCTTCTGCTTAACCAAAAAGCTCAGGGTGATTCCCAAAAGCATCACACCCGCAACTATCGGCTCCATAGTAAAGAGGAGGCCGAGAATAACAACGCTTGAAACGACGCGGTTCAAAAAGAGACTCAGATCTATCATCATCTGAACCGTTCTGCCGTCGGATTCGCGGATAGCCCAGATAAAATCATTGTAAAATTCGGGATCGTCGTAGCAGCTCTGATCGAGCTCGCGCGCCTTCCTGTAAAGCTCTTTCTGCATACCCTCGTGCAAAGAAAGATTGGCGCGGGGCCTGTAAACGTGGAGCATCCATTTGTTGAAAAGCTCAAAGGCCGCATTGTAGGCGGCAACGCAAAGGGAAACCGTCAGCACCTCGGTGAAATCGGCGCGGCGCTCTATGGCATCAAAGAGGTACTTCACGTAGATCACGCCGAGAATATGCCAGAAGGCGCGACCGAAGCCCTCCACCAACGTGACCCATATGTATCCGGGTGCGTATTTAAAGGTATAGCGAAACATATACCATACGTTTTTTGTAACGTGGGATACACTGTGCTTTTTATCAGATTTATTTTTCATTATTTCTCCAACAATAAACTTTGATTTATAAATTATAGCACATAAACTCCTCTTTGTCACTACTTTTCGACATTTTTGAATTATTTTTACAGCACCACCTTGCATTTTATTGATATTTCAGATAAAAAACGCCCCAAAATCTCAAAATTTCATCAATATAACATTTTTTTGATATCATATTTTTGAAATCATATTGACATTGCCCGCGTTTGATGGTATAATCAAAAAAGAAGATAACAGAAAAAAAGGGGGTAACAATGCCGACTATTAAAGTTTTAAAAGACCCCGGGTTTCTCTATGATTTGAATTATTTGTTTTATGCAAAATTCAACACACAGCTTTGTATTGACAGTCTTGCCGATGATTCAAAAAAAGAATCATACGCAAAATATTTGAAAGAGATCCTTCATCACTTTGGTGACATTTCGGACGATCTTTACGTTTTTTATCATGCAATAAGGAACGGCCGTTGTTTTGTTACGACGTTTTATATGAACCCATATAAAGACCGCTTTACAACGGAATTTAATTTTAAATATTTTAAAAATCTTATTTCCGATACGGATAGTATGCTTCAAAATCTTATACGGTTTTATTTGTACGATCTTTCGGAAGAAGATCTTGAAGAATGCTTTTCCTCCACAGAAAAATTGTTTCTTCACATAAAGGCATCAAAGTATTCGGGCGAAGAGAAAAGCAAGCTGTACGAGTTCTTTATAAATCCTACACCTTATTTTCAAGCTCTTCAGTGTGAATTGATCGAAAAAGAATTATTGCTGTCAAGATATTACAAAGAAAATTATGAAACTATCCTCGAAGCACATAACAAAACAACATTCGACATATTATGTGAAGCCGTGAAAAATGTTGGCAATTTGAACTTTTGTGCTGATGAGCAAAATATGTACGCTTCTTTTTGCCTGCTAAATAAGTATCAAATACGTTTATTTTTGGCAGAAAACGGTGTAATATATATACTTGGGTGCGATTATATTTCTATTATAAGCGCAGTCATAGATTCAAAGAAATCAAATGCACTTGAAGATCTCTGCGGTGCTTTGAGTGAAACAAGCCGCATACAAATTTTAAGATTATTATTGGAAAGAACTGAAGTAACTTGTAAAGATTTAGAAAAAGCATTCAATTTTTCGGGCTCTACAGCTTATCACCATATCACTATTCTAACTAAGATTGGAGCCGTAAAAATCAGAAACGAAGGCAAAACGATTTACTACAGATTAAACAGAAAATATTTTGATTCAATGATCACGCAATTAAAAGCGTTCTCAAATGACTAAGAAAGGATAACTGCTATGAAAAAACTTTGGACAAAACCCGTATGTACTACCTTAGTGGCAAGTGATTTGGCAACTCACATCAAAGCTGCTGCTTGGTCCGGTGAGGATATTTGCATATCCGGCGTATTCCGTTGAGCGAATAGCAAACAATCAAAGAGCGCAACACGAAATTTATCGTGTTGCGCTCTTTTTATCGTTTACGCATATTTTGAATAACTATCCGCCTGCTTGTGCCACATATCGGCGTATTTTCCGCCGCGCTTCAGGAGCTCGCTGTGTCTGCCCTGCTCCGCTATCCTGC
>JAFTOB010000133.1 GCA_017451545.1 Clostridia bacterium
AATGGCTCTCCCTTTGGTAGAGCTGGCGCGAATCGACTGAGAGGGTAAAAAAGCCCTCTCCGGCACGGCAAGCCGCGCCACCTCCCCCAACGGGGGAGGCTTTGAGTGAGTAGCGGTTCGATTGTTTAGCGGCCTAAATTTTTCAAACTCCTTCAAATAAATCCCGATTTATCGGTGACTTTACCGTTTGAAATCGAGCACTTTACAAACCTAACGTTGCAAAGAAGGGCTGATCCCGTGGGATCAGCCCTTCTTTATTCAGTTCTTCAGTTCCGCTTCAATTGCGCCGAGCACCGCCGACGTATCCGAGCCCGAGAGGATGGTCACGATAACGTAGTTGCCGTAAACTGTGACCTTTGCGTTCTCATACTTCTCGGCCTCGCCGGGTGCGTAATTCTGCACCGAACCGCTGATGTCGCTCGAATATTTCTCAATAAAGCTCTCGCAGGCATCCTTGATCTTACCCACGTCGCCGCTCTTCTCGGCCTTGAAGATGCCGAAAAGGTTGTGATCGTTGCCGTCCTTCGACTCGTAGACCTCGCAGTCGTCGGCAAGCTCCTCGGCTCCGCCGAAGTAGTAGTCAATGCTTTCATCGTCCCAATCAAGGTATCCGTTGTCAAGGGGAATGCAGGACATAGCCTTATCGGCCAGATCGTCCACGTCCACGTTGTTTTTATAATCTCCACCGCAAGCGCAAAGGGTGACGAGCAGCAGGGCGGCAAGTGTAATCGCAAGCAGTTTTTTCATTTTCTTTATCCTTTCTTATTTGTAAGCGTGAGTTTTGATATAGTTGAGCACGGCGAGCAGTCCCACGTCGTTGAGGTGATATCCGTCCGAGTGGTTGAAGCCGCCGCTTTTGCTGTATCCCGCCTTCAGATGCCCGTTTTCGTCCTTGAGCACCGATTGGGTGTCGAGATACTTGACGTCGAGCTCCTCGGCGATGTCGAGAATATATCCGTTCAGAGTGTCAAGCCGCGCATTTGCCACGTCGGCATCGGGCACGTTGTCACCCTTGAGAACGGGGAAGATCGACTGCAGAATTATCTTGGTGGATGGCGAATTTTCCTTGACCGTGTTCACCATTTTTTTGTAGGAGCGGATAAATCCTTCGTCTTCCATATTTCGGCTGTTGTAGCCCACGGTGATGACCAGATATTCGGGCTTGTACTTTGTCGCAAGCTCGGGCAGGGAGGAGGCCGAGCCGTCCTCGGGGTCGATGATCGTGGTTCTGTCGATGCTCATGGACAGCGCAAGCGTGTCTCCGTCACCTGTCCAGATTTGCGAGTCGTCGACCATACCCTCGATCTTCGTGTAATGCTTGCTTGAAAGGTGAGCTGTGTTGGAGTCACCGAGGAAAACGATCTTGTCAAGATAGCTCTGACCCATATCGTCGGTCTTGCCGAGGGTCACGTTTCCAACCTTCGGCGGAGCTTCGTTGCCATCACTGCCATTGTTGGCGGCAGAGGGCTCACCCGCGGGAACTGCAATGAGCACCACGGTCAGGATCAGACAGAGCAGGGCGAGTGCGGCAACAACGGCCGTTAATTTCTTGTAGATAGGTTCTTTAAACATTCTTATTTCTTACCGTTCTTCTTGTAAACAGGCTTGTATTCTTCCTTTGCCTTCTTCTTTTCGCCGCGATCGGAGATGAGTCTGTAAACTCCGTAAACGAGGAAGTAGGGCACGGACAGGATCAGCACCGCCACAAAGGGATTGGGCGCGGCATAACCCTCCGTATAGTGTGCGTTTTCGGCTACCATGGGCAGGAAAACGAAAAGCATAAACGGGCCCATAATGAGCACGTAGTTGAGAAGCAGGCGCAGCCCCTCGTTGATCGGATACTGTGCGTAGATGCGGATCGCGAAGGAAACGACAACGCAGAAGATCGCTATCATAAAGGTGCGGAAGGAGCCGAGCATGGGAACGGTGTAGACCGAGCCCCCCTCGGGCACCGAGATCATCATAATGACCGTCAGAAGCACCGTGATCGCCGTGAACCAGGCGCAGGCGTTCAGAAAGACCTTCTTCCAGAATTGTGCATTCATAATTATCCCCCAAATAATATGTACTTATTATAATATAACATACTTTACCGAATATTTCAAGTGCGATTTCGCAATGTTTAAAAGAAATTCACAGTCACGTGCCACGGGGCTTGTAGACACGCCAGAAGCCGTTGTAGGAATTGTAGCCCACCTGCTTCGCGATCTCGGAAAGGGGCAGGTCTGTGGTCCGCTCAAGCTGGCGCGCAACAGACATACGGTAATCTACGATAGCCTGCTTGAAGGTGCGCCCCGTGTGCTTTTGCACGAGGCGAGCGGTCTGCTTTTCGGAGTAGTGAAGCTCTGCGGCAAGGTCGGCGAGGCTGACGTTTTTGTTGTAGTTCACCGAGAAAAAATTGTTGATAATAAAGGCCACGTCTGTAACGGGCGTAGCCTCCTGGAGGCATGAATCGAAAATGCCGCAGCAGAGCAGGGAAATGAGAGCCGACATCCGAGCATAGTTGCCCGTTTCGGCGCACCTTTCCGTTTCGGCAAAAAAATCGTTAGCCACGGATTCGGGGATCTCACAGCGCGTGAAGTCGGACAGAGGCTGCTCGGTCAGAAAGGCCGAATGCCGCACCTCACCCTCGGCCGACAGAAAGCGGTGCATAACACCGTGCGGCAGAGCGAAGGCGCAGAAGCCCTCAAAGGTCACCTCGCGGTTGTCAAGCTCAAAGCTCGCCCGCGCCCCCGAGATCACGTGTATCTCGGTGTAATTGTGCCGATGCAGAGTGCGGGTCGGTGGGTCGGACGTATAAAAGCCGTCCATCAGTATGCACTTTACGTCAGAGTCGCCAAGGCGTACCAAAAGCTCGTTTTTCATACCTTTCCTTTCTCAAATCACCGAAAAAGACTTGCAGGGCGCAAATTTGTCGCATTTTTTTCTTGCATTTTGCTCTCGGATGGTCTAAAATAATTATAGCATCAATTTTTGCATTTGTAAATACCAATTAAGGAGTTTTTTATGAGATTCACAGGTGTACTTCCGGCGCTGGTGACCCCCCTCAACGCCGATGAAACAGTTAACGTTCAGGCAACCGAAAAGCTGGTGCGCGGTCTGCTTGCTCAGGGCGCGGACGGCTTCTACGTCGGCGGCGCAACGGGCGAGGGCATTTCTCTCTGCGCCGAGCAGAGACGTGTGCTGACCGAGACGGTCATTTCTGCCACCGAGGGAAAAAAGCCCAGCATCGTTCACGTCGCATCCACCAATTTCAACGAGGCCGTTGAGCTGGCACGCCACGCCGAGGCCGTTGGTGCGGATGCCATTTCCGCGATCCCGCCCCTCTTCTACAAGTACGACGAGGACGACGTTTACGGCTACTATAAGAAGCTGGCCGACGCGGTACATATCCCGCTCATTATTTACTATAACCCCAACGCAGGCTTCACGGTGAACGCAAAGTTTGCCGCCCGTATGTTCGAGGTCGATAATATCACGGGTATCAAGTGGACCTCCTCCGATTACTACGGAATGATGGAGCTGAAGAACCTGACCCACGGCGAGATGAATATCATCAACGGCCCCGACGAGATGCTCCTGATGGGTCTCTCCGCAGGTGCCGATGCGGGTATCGGAACCACATATAACTTTATGCTGAATCTGATCCGCGGCGTTTACGACAGCTTCAGGGCAGGCGATATGAAGAAGGCCAACGAGTACCAGTGCCGCGTGGCACATATCATCGCCGCTATGCGTCCTTATCCCACCCTCCCCGTGTCCAAGGTGATGCTGGAGGCTATGGGAATTGAGACCGGCAACTGCGCATTCCCCCACAAGGTAATGAGCCCCGAGAAGAAGGCCGAGGCCGTTGCGGCCCTCACCGCCGCAGGATGGGAGCGCGTATGTCTGTAAAATTCACCTGCCATAAGGCAGATATCTGCGTGGTCGGAGGCGGCCTTGCGGGTATGTGCGCCGCCATTTCGGCGGCGCGGTACGGCCGCTCTGTGGTGCTCGTCCACGACCGCCCCATGTTTGGCGGCAACGCCTCGTCCGAGGTCAGAATGTGGCCCATGGGCGCACACGGCAAAAGCCGCCGCGAGACGGGACTTTTTGAGGAGATCATCCTTGAAAATATGCACCGCAACCCCACGAGGAGCTACCCCATTTGGGATTCCGTCCTTTTTGAGGCCGTAAAGGAGCAAGCGGGGCTTGAGTCGATCCTCAACTGCTCGGTATACGATGCCGAGACCGAGGACGGCAGGATCCGCTCTGTCTGCGGTTGGCAAACCACCACCTACCGCCACCATAAGATCGAGGCCGATATCTTCATCGATTGCTCGGGAGACAGCATTCTGGCCGAGCTTTCGGGCGCGGAATACCGCCACGGCCGCGAGGCGCGCGAGGAGTTCGGAGAGGCCGCCGCACCCGCAGCGGCCGACCGCAAAACAATGGGCAACTCCTGCCTTCTTCAGGTCAGAGAGACCCCCAATAAGATCGAATTTACGCCCCCAAAGTGGGCAAGAATACTCCCCGACGAGACCGAGCTGTCCACCCGTCCCCATATGCCCGATCAGTTCCGCGACAACAATTTCTGGTGGCTGGAGCTTGGCGGCACCAAGGACACCATCGAGGATGCCGAGGAGATCCGCGACGAGCTGCTCGCCCTGGCCTTCGGCGTCTGGGATCATATAAAGAACTGCGGCGACCACGGGGCAGATAATTGGGAGCTTGATTTTGCGGGCTTCTTACCCGGCAAGCGCGAGAGCCGCCGCTACGTCGGCGATCATATCCTCACACAGAGCGACGTGCAGTCGGGCGGAAAATTTGAGGATATCATAGCCTACGGCGGCTGGAGGATCGACGATCATCCCCCCGCAGGCTTCGACCACAGAGGAGAGCCCACCACCTATTACGATACCCCCTCGCCCTTTGGTATTCCTTACCGCTGCCTTTACTCAAGGAATGTAGAAAACCTGATGTTCGCGGGTCGTAATATCAGCGTCACCCACGTGGCAATGGCGGCCTCGCGCGTAATGGCCACCTGTGCTATGCTGGGTCAGGCGGCGGGAACAGCCGCGGCCTACGCAAAAGAGCAGAGAATATCTCCGCGCGAGGTCACGGGCAGGATCGGCGAGGTTCAAAGGCGCTTGATGGACGACGATTGCTGGCTGCCCGGTCTGCGCCGCAAGGTAAGCGAGGCCTGCGCCCGTGCGACGCTTGAGGCCGATACGCCCGACGCCGAAAATCTGCGAAACGGAGCCGACCGCCCCGTGGACAACGAGGGCGACAACGGCTGTCGCGTGCCCCTCGGCGGTGAGATAAGGTACACCCTCGTAGGGCCCGCATACGTCGATCGGGTGCGCATCGTTTTCGACAGCGACCTTGACCGCGAGACGCTGAAGGGCGGAATTCAGGAGATCTGCGATTGCCCCACGGTCTGCAACCGACCGCTGAATATGGAGTCCTACACCTTCCCGTCCACAATGGTGCGCGGCTTTGAGCTGGCCGTCGACGGCGAGGTCATCTTCAAGACCGAGGATAACTGTCAGCGCCTCGTGAAGATCCCCGTTGGACGCGTCGCATCTACCGTCATCCTGCGCCCCCTCACCACCTACGGCGACAGCAACGCCCATATCTTCTCTTTCGATTTCTGATATCACCCCCACACCACCGAGCCCACCCTCGGTGGTGTTTTCCGTACCGCGTTTCGCAACGGGAGACCAACAGACAAATTGGAGTTTGAAGTTTAAGCTGAGCCCATTTTTGAAAGTTTTGATAAAACTTTTTCAAAAGTTTTTCGAGATCCAACGTCGAAACGTTGGTCGCGCATCGCAATGCGCGAAATACTCCACGCGGCCCTTGCTTCAGTGAAAAAGAAGCGAAAATTTGGGTATGGAGCACCGAAACGGTGTGGAATACCTAAATTTTGGCTTGTTTTTCAGGCCGCGCAAGCAAACAGGTTGGGCAAAGCGATATTTCCGTTTGCGTATCTTCGC
>JAFTOB010000134.1 GCA_017451545.1 Clostridia bacterium
AGCTCGCCGCCTGCATCGGCGAGGGCTACGAGGCTTATCTGATTTTCGTGGTGCAGATGAAGGACGTGTGCCTCGTCAAGCCAAACGATGAAATGCACCGAGAGTTCGGCGACGCACTACGACGAGCCGCAAATGTGGGCGTGAAGCTTCTCGCCGTCGATTGCAAGGTCACCCCCGACAGCATCACGGCCGATTCCCCGATACCCGTGGAGGTTTGAATGAAGAAAATAATGTTTGTCTGCCACGGCAATATTTGCAGAAGCCCTATGGCAGAGTTTATTTTGAAGGATATGGCCGAGAACGGGGGCGTCGAGCTCCTCATCGCATCCTCCGCCACCTCGACCGAGGAGATCCGGAACGGCATCGGAAACCCCGTCTATCCTCCCGCGCGAGAGGAGCTTGCCCGACACGGGCTGAGCTGTGCGGGTAAGCGGGCGGTTCAGCTGAAGGCCGAGGATTACGGAAAATACGATCTTTTCGTGGGTATGGACAGCGCGAATATCCGCAATATGCACAGAATTTTGGGCGGCGACCCGCAGGGGAAGATCCGCAAGCTGATGGATTACACGCCGCGCGGCGGCGACGTGGCCGACCCGTGGTACAGCGACCGCTTCGATATCGCCTACCGCGACATATACGACGGCTGCCGAGCCCTGCTCGATGCATTAAAGTCGGAAGAAATATGAATAGATAAATCACGGGAGCCCCGTCGGGCTCCCGTGATTTTATATTGAAGCTTATTTGAAAATCTCGTCGAAGGAAACGTCGAGGATCTCGCGAATGAGAATGATCTCGTCGGGGTAGAGGTGGCGCTGACCGACCTCGATCTTGGCAACGGCACTGCGCGTAACGTCGCACCCACGAAGCTGAAGCTTGGCCGCTAGCAGATCCTGAGTCATACCGCGCGCCTCACGCAGGCGGCGAATATTCTGCCCGATTCTTTTTTCAACCTGAGGATTCATATACCCACCGTCCTTTTTTTCTTTTCTCTCTTGACATATTATAGATGGCGTGATATAATTATTTTGCACTTATATAGGTGCAAAATGTAAAAATTCAGCCAGAATCCGCCGCAAAATCGAAAAAAATTAAAATTTTTTAAAAAAATCGCAAAAAACGTGCGAGGTTTGGCGAATTTTTCCGATATGTATTAGTAAGGGGAGAATATATATCTGTATACATCCCGATGCTGTGAAGGAGGAAAAGCAAAATGAAAAAAACAGCACTTTTGGTTGCCGTTCTTGTCGTGTGCCTGCTCTCGCTGTTCGGATGCGGACACGAGCACGAATACGGCGAATGGACAACCGTCAAGGAAGCCACCTGCGTGGAACAGGGAACAATGGAACGCACCTGCGAGTGCGGTGAGAAGGAGACGAAGAGCATTGACGCGCTCGGTCACACCGAGGTTGTTGATGCCGCCTTTGCCCCCACCTGCACCGAGGCGGGTCTCACCGAGGGTAAGCACTGCTCGGTCTGTTCTGAGGTTTTGGTCACACAGGAGATCGTTAAGGCCACCGGCCACGCCGAGGTCATCGATGCCGCCGTCGCACCCACCTGCACCGAGACAGGTCTCACCGAGGGTAAGCATTGCTCTGCTTGCGGTATAGTTCTCGTCGTACAAGAAAAAGTGCTTGCAACAGGACACTTTTACACAGAGAGAATAATTTCTGAACCAACTTGTATTAAGAACGGTTCCAAGGAGTTAAACTGTTCCAAATGCGGTTCTTCCAAAACAGAGGAATATTCTCTTGAATCGTATGACGCGAACGAAATTTATGAAAGCTCCAAAGCATCGGTAGGAGAGATCATAGTATACGACAAATCCGGCAATGAATTGGCTTTGGGAACGGGATTCTTGTATTCCTCTGACGGAAAGATCATTACCAATTATCACGTTATAGAAGGCGCATATTCGGCAAAGATCACCATTAACGGTGTTAAACACACCGTTCAGTACGTTCTCGCATATGACAAGGATATTGATCTTGCTGTTTTGAAGATCAGCGGATACGGATTCAAATCGCTTGAGCTCTGCAACAAAGAGCATCAGGTGGGCAAACGGGTATACGCATTTGGTAGCTCTCAAGGCTTGACGGCAACGTTTTCTCAGGGAATCATAACCTACGCAAGCAGAGAAATAGACGGAATTACATACGTTCAGCACGATGCGGCAATATCCAGCGGAAACTCCGGCGGGCCGCTGATCAACGAATACGGTGAGGTTATAGGTATCAACACCTGGACGGTGCGGGATTCTCAAAATCTTAACTTTGCAATTTCGGTTTCGGAAATGGATAATTTGCGATTCGGACAGCAGCTTACCTTTGCTCAATTCTATGAGAAGGAATGCGATCCTTTGAAGCGTATGATCAATTTCGCAATAGAAAAGGGCGAATACGATGATGGGAGCTACTTTGTAACATTGGGCACCGATTATTCATCGGATTATAGCACCAAATATGTAAGGTCAGCAATGTATGACGTATCCAGCGGCGCAATTTATTTATCACTTATAATTGATGATTATTACGGTAACGGCAATCTTATAATGATAAGATTCGATGAAATTGATGGCGTCTACGAGTATATGTATACCGATTCCTACGATAGCTATATGATAGGAAACATATACGCCAGCACATACACGTCAAATCATCTTCTTGCGATCAGTGACCATAATATATACAGTAGCTCGCTGCTTGATTCTACCAGAAGCTTGGGCTCAGATATGGTGGATCTTATCTTAGCATGCTTGGAGAAGGATTTTGCATCTGTAGGAGTTACTTTGGATGACCTCGGATTTTATGCTTTTTAAAATTTGACCCTCAAAAACAATCAAATATAAAGGAGAAATTAAAATGAAAAACAAAATGTTTAAAGCTGTCTCGATGATTTTGGCTATTATCACGGTATTGGCATGCTTTGCGTCCTGCGCGGGTGCTCCGGTTGAGGCATTGGTGCTTAACAAAAGCGAGATAACCATTAAGGAAGAAGAGTCCTTCACACTGGTTTGTACGGTTGTTCCCAATGATGCTGTTTACAATGAAATAAGTTGGATATCATCCGATTCCTCTATTGCGACCGTTGACAAAAACGGTAATGTAAAGGGAATAAAAACCGGAGAGTGTATTGTTACGGCAACAACAGGTGGCAAAACAGTAGCGGCAAATGTGACAGTAAAGCCAAAGGGGCCGAATTTTAGGATGATATACAACAGCATTGATTCTAGTGCGAGGTCGGGATGGACTGTGGGAGCGGACGGCTCGTATATGTGCGCAGATACTAACACGTATAATATAGATGACTATGGAAACTGGGCAGTGGCAGAATCTATTGAAGAAGTAAATGAAATGCTCGGTTTGCCCGATTCGCTGTACAATGATATGCTGCAAACCAACAGCCTTATGGGAAAGCAACAGGAGACCTTTGAAAGCATCGGAGTTAAAGTATCGTGGACGTATCATCCCAATAATGGACTTGAAGTTACTTATAAGCTTATTGAAAACTGATTACACAAAAAGCCCCCGCTTCAGCGGGGGCTTTGAAGTATTCAAAACACCGTCTCCACTATCTTGCGCGCGTAGGGCGGGGAATAGAGCCAGCGGTCGAGGTGGCGGACATTGGGGTCTACGAAATACTGCGGCGAGCGGGGCTCACGCTCGGCAAAATATGAGTCTATGAGCACCAGCTTCACCTTCATCCGTTCGGGGATGATGTTCTTTATGTACACGGCCGCGCATTGCCCGGGCTCGGGGCGTCGGCACTCGTCGCGCAGCTCGGCAAGGCCCGCAAGGTTGGGGGCGAGCTCGATAAACACGCCGTAGTCCTCCACGCTCCGCACGGTCCCCGCCACCGTGTGGCCGATCTCAAAGCGCGACGCGTTCTCAAGCCAGGTGCCGAGGAGCTCGCGCATACTGACGAAGATCCGTCCGCTCTCCGTGTCCACCGAGCGCACCACGCAGCGGATGGGCATTCCGCAGCAGAGCCGATCCCGCGGATGGGAGATCCGCGACACCGAGATGCAATCCACCGAGAGCAGGGAAGGAATGCCGCAGCCCACGTCCACAAAGGCGCCGAAGCTCTCAAGATGGGTCACGGTGGCGGGGATGATATCGCCGGGGATCAGATCCTCGAGATAGTTTTTCGTGCATTCAAGCTGTGCGTCGCGCCGCGACAGCCGCACCACGGGGCCGTATTCGTCGTGATCTATGGATATGACCTTGAAGCAGACGGGCTTGCCCACGCGTGTGATCACGGCGATGTCCTTGAGCGGCTCGCCCGGGCGGCAGTAGGCGGCCTCGCGGCGCTCGATGACCCCACGCAGACCGTAAAGGTCAACGTGCAGCCTCATATCACCGTCACAGCGCAGGGCGGTGGCCTCAAGGATGCGCCCCTGAACGGCGGCGCGCTCAAGCCCCTGCAGGGAGGATATGTATTCGCGGTTTTCGGGTGTTCCGATCAGGCTTCCCTCGGGAAGATACTTGTTTTGCATGGTCTTTACCTTTCCTTTTTTACTCTTTTTTGTCTCTTTGATGCAATATATGCCGCGCCCGCGAAATTAATTACAAAAAATTTTTTGGACGGCGCGCGAGGAAATGATATGAAAAAACGAGAAAAAACGAGATTTTAAGAGCTATTGATGATCTAAATCAAAATAATCGAATTTTTTTCAAAAAAGGTATTGACAAGTGAATTAGTGTGTGGTATAATATGCAAGCTTGAAAAAATATCACTAATTTTGGAGGAAGAATTTCATGTCTACTTACATGGCTAAGGCAACTGAGATCGAGCGCAGATGGTTCGTTCTCGATGCTGCAGGTAAGCCCCTCGGTAGAGTTGCCGCAACCGCTGCAACCATCCTGAACGGCAAGCACCGCCCCGAGTACACTCGCGGCGTTGACTGTGGCGAGTTTGTCATCATCATCAATGCAGAGAAGGCTGTTCTCACCGGCAACAAGCTCCAGGACAAGTACCACTATCATCATTCCGGCTACATCGGCGGTATGAAGAAGGTTCAGTACAAGACCCTTATGGAGACCAAGCCCGAGTACGCAATGGAGCTGGCCGTCAAGGGTATGCTCCCCCACAACACCATTGGCAGAAAGTCTGCAACCCGTCTTAAGGTATACGCAGGCGCCGCACACAAGCACGAGGCTCAGAAGCCCGAAGCTTACGAGATCTAATTCTGAGAAGGGGAGGATATAGAAATGTACGAAAGCAAAGTTCCTTATTTCTACGGTACTGGTAGAAGAAAGACATCCATCGCCCGCGTCAGAATTGTTCCCGGCAGCGGTGCTATCACCATCAACGGTCGTGATATCGACGATTACTTCGGTCTTGATACTCTCAAGCTGATCGTAAACCAGCCCTTCGGAGTAACCGGCACCACCGGTACCTTCGACATTATCGCCAACGTTAAGGGCGGCGGAATTGCAGGCCAGGCAGGTGCTATCCGCCACGGTCTTGCCCGCGCACTTCTCCAGGCAGATCCCAACTACCGTGCAGCCCTCAAGGCAGCAGGCTTCCTCACTCGTGACCCGAGAATGAAGGAAAGAAAGAAGTACGGACTCAAGGCCGCTCGTCGCGCCAGCCAGTTCTCGAAGAGATAATTACTTCGACATTCAAAAAACCCCGAAAGCCTTGTGCTATCGGGGTTTTCCTTGTTTTTACGTTTGTGTAAAACAGGGCAAAATCGGGGCTGAAAGACACACACAAGACACACACAAGACACAAATTTTAGAGCTTGTTCAGCTCCTCCTTTAAAACCTGTAAATCGAAGTGTGTGTACACGATCTCGCCTATGCCCTTGCCGCTATGGCCCTGTATTTTGCGCCGCATAGCTTCGTCAAGTTTCTTTTCCTTCCACATCGTGGTAAAGGTGTGGCGAGTGTCATCGGGGAGATGCTCCTGAATCTCTCCCTTTTCGTTTTTATAGGTCAGTATTCCGATCTCTGACAAGATCGGTGAAAAATAGGGTGTGACATATCCATTGTGGTTTTTGGCGAGGCTGAATTTCTTTCCGCTGAGGTTTGTGATCAGATATTCGTTGCCCTTATCCTTCCAATACTTGAAGAACGGGAACGTTCTATCGTGGATCGGAACCTTTCTTGCGGCGTTTGCGTTCTTTCCTTTTGGAATCGTGAAGAATCCTTCCTCAAGATCGACATTGGAGCTTTTTATATCAAACAGTTCGCCCGGTCGGACTCCCGAATATATCAGCATCAGGATGACCTGCACATACTCATTGTTCTCCGACCACTTCCACAGTGCATCCACCTCGCTACTTGAAAAGCGAGTGTGCTTAGTGCTTTTCTCTCCCTTGTCTCCGATGTCGACATACTCGGCCAAGTGGCGCTCCTTGGAAATGATCTCATTCTTTACCGCGTAATCAAACATTTGATTAAACAGGGTTTTCAGCTTCTTTTTTGTGGGGGCATTTTTGCCGCAGTTATCCATTACCGATTGCAAATGTGCGAGCTTGATATCCACAAATTTCATATTATAGAGGGCAGAGCAGACCTTATACGATGCTTTATAGCCGTTTACATCGCTGACCTTTTCAAACTTGGCATCCGACCAGCTATTATATACGTCGGCAAAGGTTGCCTTGCTTGCGTCGAGGTCGTAGGGGTTCCTATTATATTCTGCGAGGGCTTGCAGAGCGGCCTGTCGTGTGGGGTAATATCCCACGGTTTTATATTGCTGCTTTGCTTTTTGTGTTTTTTCATCGAAGATCCAACCCGTGGTGATACGTACTCGCCACGGGTTTCTTCTGTTTCCGGGCAATTTTGAGATGCCGCCGAATCCGCTGGGTAGTCTCATGGTGGCCTCCTTTCTGATTTGGTACTTTTATTGGCAAAATTCCAAAAATGGAATTAAAACTGGGGCTGGGTGCAGTGTCGCCTATATGGGCGACATTCCATTTTTGGAATTACTGTTTAGACTGGTGCAATAGTATTCTTAATACGGCGAGTAAGCTGCTCTATGAAATCCGCGCTTATACATGTCATCATTGGTCTGCATCCTTTAAATTAGTTGTACTTTTTGTAAATTGTAAAAATTTGATAACACAGAGCAAGTTCCATATCTTGATGTTGGGAGTGGCCGGAAAGATAATCATGGCGAGCAATAGGATAAAAATGTTTGCGGGGAGGGGTGGAATTTTCGTCGGATTGGTATTCAACCCAGAAAGGTTTTTGATCGTAAGTTTCGGCAATTTCCAAATACAGATCTTCGTCGATAACGGAGGCGTCAAAAACCCTCGAATCCTGTTGCGTCCAAACAAAAAACTCTTCGATATCGCGTTTGTTTTTTGGTAGGTAGGGCTTTTGCTGTATATATTCATAAAAATTATTGTAAGATTTTATAATGCGTTTGCGGCAACCTCTATACGCGAGGTGTTCTCCAAGTAGCAAAAGAACAGATACAATCACCATACCGTAATTAACGTAATGATGGATATAAAAGAATACTATTGAACCAAGCGTATTAAGCCAAAACAAGCCGAATACGATATCATCATGATGCTTATAATATCGCTTTCTGGATAAGTCTCTTATGATATCTTTATCCAATGAATATAAGTTTTTAACTTTTTCCATATGTTTTACTCCTCAATCAAAAAAATTGTCGAGTGCGTTATTGCTGGCGCATATTTCCGACTAACCAAGTCTGTGCGAAAACACATCGGCAAATTCTCTTGTGAACAGCAAAATGGTTTTCGAAAAGTTGTCCGAGAATTTCATTAATTCAAAATAATCATGTATGATTATCGGGTGGTGCTCATAATCTGAAAGATACGCTGGGTATCTGATAAGATCACCATAGCAAAGATATAACGCATACAGCCAGTTGCCGCCCGTGTCGCCGTCGAAAAACATCCAATCACCGCGCGGTGCAATTTCGCCCCTTGCGACGGCACCAAAAATATTTACACATTTATCATAGCAATCAAGTTCTGACTGCGATAAAATTTCTTTTTCAATTAAGGATAAAATCTCGTAGGATTTTTCTCTTTTATTTTGTGCGAATGCAATGCAATCGAATATGACAAACAGATACGCCGCTGTTATAGGAGATCTTGAGGAATTTTCCGAGAGGTGCGGGGAATAAGCAAACATTTGGTAATACTTGAAAAACAAATCTTTTGTATCGCAGGTGCGCAGTTGATTTTCAATTTCGAGGAGTTCCTGGTCTGTAATATTCGAGACTGTTTCTTCAAGTTCTTGCTCCTTAACATTCGAGCAATCGTTGTTGCGCGGCGCCTTCGGAGATGCTTCTGCACTGTGAATATTTGCTGCTTTAGTGTCGAGATCTTGCGCCGTGCCTTTTTTTCTAAAAACAATGCGTTTTGCAGGAATCCAGAATGCTAACAAACATACGCCCATTGCCAACGTTGCAATATGTTGAGAGGAGAAAAAATAAAACAACGTATATATAGGCAGAGTCATAGCCAGTGAAAGTAGCCACGCAAGTATATATTTTAAAGCTTTTTTCATACAAATCTCCTTAATTAAAATTTCCCGCGAAGCTCGACGACCTTGCCGAAGATGCGGACGGGGAGCTCCTCGATCTGTTTGTTTGTGTAGAACATCGGCGCGTATGCCGGGTTTATGGATATGAGGGATATGCCGTCGGGGGTCTTTTGGATGCGCTTGCAGGTGGCGTCGCCGCCGTTGACGATGACGATAGCGGTCTCGCCGCTTTCGATAGTGTCCTGAAGCTTTACGATCACGACGTCGCCGTCGAGCATTCTCGGCAGCATGGAGTCGCCGTGTATCTTCAGCGCGACGTATTCGCCCTGTGCCGCAAGTTCCTCGTTGATCTCCTCGTAGTCCTCAATATCGGTTATGGCCTCAATGGGTATGCCTGCCGCCACGTTCCCGAGTACGGGGATCTTGACGCCCCTTCTTTGGGGCGTTTTTTTATTGTCTTCCTGACCGAGCAGGTAGTCTGTTGTTACGTTGAGAAATTCTGCGATTTTCACGAGCGTTCTGTAATCGGGTTCGCGCTTACCGTTTTCGTAAAGTGACATTGTGCTTTCGGCTACGCATACATAGTCGGCTAACTGCTTGGCCGTTATCCTTTGAGATTTTCTAACTTCTTTGATTCTTAACATTTTGAAAACCTCCTTTCCTTGCTTTTATTATAACATTTGCAAATTGCAAAGTACAGAGGTTTTTTGAAAAAAATCGAAAACTTTGCAAAATGTAAATTATTTTTCAAAAACCACTTGACAAATTGCAAAGTATGATGTATAATGCAGTCATAAGGTTTACAAAATGCAAAGTCAGGAGGAGCAAAATGCAAGTTTGGTTATTTACTCTACTAAAAAGCAAAGGTATATCGCAAGCAGAGCTTGCACGAAAAATCGGAATACAGCCAAGATCACTGTGCAATAAGTTTCAAGGAAAGCAACCTTTTCTTTACCGCGAGGTCGTCCGGATATGCCGTATTCTTGAAATCGGCAATCCGCTTAACTTTGAATGGGAGAAAAAAGAAAAGTGAGATGCCGGAACACCTCACTTTAAATTTAGGGCTATTTGGTTTTAGGTTTGCCCCGGGCGGTAGTCTTTTCGCGCTGGGATAGTGCGCTGCCTGCTACGCTTTTTGACTTTGAGCTGAATTTGTCGCTTTTCAGAATTTTAGAGGCTGTAGAAGCTACTTTTTTGCTCGTGGTCTTGGTTGCCATATATTACCTCCCTTCTTATTTGGTAGATATATTATACCATGTGTAGTGATAAAACGCAATGCAGAACACAAGATTTAGATTATTTTTATAAAATCGCAAAGTTATATTTAAAAACAATTCATAAAAATATTGGAGGTAAAAATGAGAACTTGGCTGAAAGAAGCCCGGCAGAAGTTCGGCAAGACGATGAAGCAGATCGCCGACGCGGCCGGTATTTCCGAGTGCTATTACTGTCAGATCGAGACTGGTGCGAGAAACGCATCTGTTCCGGTTGCCAAAAAAATAGCGGAAGTGCTTGAGCTTCCGTGGGAAAAGTTTTTTGAGGAGGAGAAGTGATGGTAGATAAAAAAGAGCTCCGCGCAGAGATCGTGCGGAACGGTCTTACACAAAAGAAGCTCGCGGAGATCCTCGGAATGAGTGAAAAGACTTTTATCACGAGGATGCAAAGGGGCGTTTTCGGTACTGATCACGTTGAAAAGATGATCGAGGTTCTTCACATCGAGGACCCTATGAGGGTGTTCTTTGCGAAGAGAGAGGCTTGACAAGTTACGGAAGGCAAGAGGAAATTTGATGCACTATAGTATGAACTGGGATAAGCATTTTCAAGAAGAACTTGAAGAAAAATTGAAAAGGTGTCCGTTTTGCGGCGGAAAAGCAAGATACTCCGAGGATGAGTACGGGCACGACGTCGCTGAATGTCAAAACTGCGGAGCGAATGTACTTGCGCATAGCATTGAGGAAGCTATAGAAAAATGGAATGCAAGATTTGATGAAGAATGTAAGTCGTTCGATGAAATTACAAAAACCCTCGTAGAAAGCGCCAGACAGAGATTTTGTATGGCCTTTGCTTGGGATGGGGCCACGGGAGCTGACACGGAAAGGATGATACTAAAGTACGCTTTAGAGATTTATCTTGCGCAGCAAAGGAGGAAAAGTGATGGTAGATAAAAAAGAGCCCTCCGTGGGTGGAGGACGTGAGGTTACAGAGAAAGAAGGCCGAAGCCAAGCTCGGAGGCCCAGGCTTCGAGAGCCTTTGCCGAAGCTTCAAGCGACTTCATATATAAGGGTAGCGATAGTTCCGGTTCGACGAAAACCTCGTGATAGAGCTCGGGACGGTGAGTAAAGAATAGGGAAACGTTGACCACGGCGTGGAACATTGTTGTAAGGTTTGACAGAGTGATTTTATCGCTCCTTGCCTCAAGCTTTGAAAGCACGGACGTGGCGTTCCGACGAATGACGGCGAGCTCTCGCGGTGACAGGTCGGGAGAATTCAGATTCTTGATCACGGCCAAGGCATCAGATATGACATCCATCAACGGGTCGTCGTAATTGAGGTGTACGTATTTCATACAAGCTCCTTTATAAATTTTTTTACAGTATATCACACAAAACGGAATTTGTCAAATGTGAGCATAACAAAATGCCAAACGCCGAAAAGGCCTACCGGGGAACGGTAGGCCGTCGGTTGCGGCGATATCAGATATTATCCTCGATAACGTCCATCAAGTGAATGGGGTCAAGTCCGTGCTCGGTACATAGGTTGCACAGCTTTGTTACCAAGGCTTTATCGGTTGACACATCGGATACCGAGATTATTTTACTGCCGTTTGGATCAAGCACTTTTATCCCGAAGGACGTATATGTACCGAGCTCATCGGAGCAAAGCTTCTCTTCGAACAGAAGGTAACGGTTCAACCAATCCGACCTCCTCTCTGAACTCTTCTACGTTCAGGTTGAGAAACAGGATCAAGCGGAGCATTGTTAATGTTCCCGGCAGCTTGCGCCCCGATTCTATCCTTTGATACCAGCGGACCGTTATTGAGACCGCTTCCGCTACCTCGCTTTGCGTATAGCCGAGGTGGAGCCTTGCCTTTAGCAAGGCGCTTGAAAATTTTGATTTGAGTTTCATAGTTATAAATCCTCCAATATGGGAGATTCATTATAACTACCACAAAATTACAGAAAAACGGCCTAAAAGTTCGCTTTGTGAAAAATGACGAAAAATATCTAAAAAACAGGAGGTAAGTTATGGGCAAGGACGGTATTAGCAACAGGCTTACGGTCACAGAGGCCGCAGAGCTTATGGACGTATCACCGCAGTTTATACGTATCGGGCTCCAGCGCGGGGTATTTCCTTGGGGCTACGCGCTTCGTGTTACGGGGCAGCGATATGCGTATTTTATAAGTCGACAAAAATTTGAAGAGGCCACGGGGATCCGGGCTGAATGAAAAGGAGATTGTTATGATCAAAGCACTTATCGGAGTTGTTATCGGGGGCGTGATCGGGTTCTGTGCCTGTGCGCTCTGTGTCGCTGCCGACGACGGGCGCGACGAGACCGAGGAGCAGGGAGGTGACGACCGTGGAGATGCTTGAAGTATTGATCGGCTGCGGTATTGGCGGCATTATAACGTTTCTGTTCGGGGCTTGGTTCCACAAGGCAAAGGCCGAGTACGACGAGGCCATGAAGACTGAGGAGGATAGAGATGACGCTTGACTTACCATTTGAGCTTGGGGACGAGCTCTACGGGATCTATTTTGAGACCGACAACGCGCCGCACATTGAGCGCGTTAGGGTGCGCGGGGTGCTTATCACGCGCGAGGGTACATATATCGTTGGCCGCGACGGCAGTGAGCTGCTGGTTGGGCGCGACGTCTATCCCGAGTATGAGGACGCCGAGAGGGCGGTCGAGCATATCCGCGCCGCGCGACGCGCCGGGAGACGGAAAATTCCGGTGTTTGAGGTGGGGCACTGATGAACATTGAAAAAGAGAAACGTGCGATAGAGTATCTTCGGGCATTTGAGCCCAAGACCGAGCCCTATTACCTGTGCTATTCGGGCGGCAAGGACAGCGACGTTATCCGTATCCTCGCAAGCCTTGCGGGGGTGAAGCACGATATCGTGCACAATCTGACCACCGTTGACGCGCCCGAAACGGTATATTACGTCAGGAGCATTCCGGGTGTGCGGATAGATCGCCCCGAAAAGTCAATGTGGCAGCTAATCGTCGAGAAAGGTATACCGCCGACACGAATCGCAAGGTATTGTTGCGCTTCGCAAAAGGAGCGCGGAGGTTCCGGGCGCGTAAAGATCACGGGTGTACGCAAGTTTGAGAGCGTGAGCCGTGCGGCCAATTCGGGGCTGGTTCAGATCATCGGAAAGCCTGTGACCGTCGAAAAAGCGGCCAAGGCTCAAGAGGTCGAGTACGAAAAAACCCCGAAGGGTGGCATATTGTTAAACAACGACAACGACGCATCTCGCCGATTTGTGGAGCACTGCTACCGGACGACGTCAACGATGGTAAATCCTATCGTTGATTGGACAAACGGTGAGGTGTGGGAGTTTCTTCGGTACTACGGGTGCCGCTCGAATCCGCTGTACTACGAGGGATTTGAGCGCGTCGGATGTGTCGGCTGTCCTCTCGGTGGAAGCTGCTCGATGCGGCGCGAGTTTAACCGCTGGCTGAAATTCAAGGCGCTTTACATCCACGCCTTTGACCGAATGATAGAGCGCCGACGCGAACGCGGGCTTCCCACCGTGTGGAACAGCGGCGAGGAGTGCTTTGCGTGGTGGATCGGAGACGATCCCGACCAGCTCAGTATAGATTACGACGAGGAGTGGTACAGGCAATGAACACACAAACAGAAAAGTGGTCGGCACATCGGCGGCCGAAGAAGGTGTACTCGGTGTGGAACAACAAGACCGACGAGCTGGTTATCCTTGACGGAACCGCCGAGGAGTGCATCAAGGCCATCGGCTGGGCGTCGCTGGCGAGCTTTTACACGCATATTTCGAGGGCTAAAAGCGGCGAGATCCGCAAGTGGCATATTGAGAGCAGGGTGTTGGACAAGGAGGAAAGGGATGAACGCAATATTAAATTATCCCGGTGCAAAATGGGGAATGGCTGAGCAGATCGTGAGCCTTATGCCTCGACATCGGTCTTACCTTGAACCTTTCTTCGGATCGGGCGCGGTGCTCTTCAACAAGCCTCCTTCAGCCATTGAAACGGTCAACGACCTTGATGGTGACATCGTGAATTTCTTCCGGGTGCTTCGCGAGCAGACCGACGAGCTGATCCGCGCTATAAGCCTCACGCCGTATTCGCGCGATGTATTTGACGACGCGCACGAAAACAGGGGAACAGAGCCTTTTGACCGCGCATATCGGTTTGCGATAAGATCGCGTATGGGGCACGGATTTAAGACCTATCAAAAAACGGGATTTAAGATCGACGTTTACGCCCGGGAGAGATCTTACTGTGTTAATACTTGGAACAATATGCCGACGCGGCTTGCCGAGGCCGCAGCTCGTCTTAAATGCGTGCAGATAGAAAATCGTCCCGCGCTCGATCTTATAAAGCATTTTAATTATGATAACGTGCTCATATACGCCGACCCACCGTATCTCCTTAACACGAGGGGCGGCAAGCAATACCGTTGTGAGATGACCGAGCAGGATCACGTTGAGTTTCTGGCCGCACTCATTGACCACAAAGGAAGTGTTATTCTTTCGGGCTATCCGTCCGAGCTTTATGACCGAACTCTTCGCGGTTGGCAAAGGATAGAAAGAAAATCGTACAATCAGAACAGCGATCCGCGCACAGAGGTGCTTTGGTGCAATTTTACGGCTGTGCCTACGTTGTTCGATCAGGAGGGCATATAGATGAACGCTGGTATCAGAGAGCTACCTCGGATGGTTAAGGTCAATGATCTGGCGGCGAGCCTTGGCTTGTCCGCGTACCGCGTAGCCAAGCTCTGCCGACGGCTCGGTGTCGAGATCGTCCGCGCCGGTGGGTGTCGGCAGAGGATGGTTGACCGGGTGAAATTTGAAGAAAGATGGAGGAGAGCATGAAAGAGTTGAAGCCTAAATATACGCAGATACAAAAGCTGTATCTCTATTGCTTGCATTTGGGCATAAAAGCTGAGTTAAAAGAAATCTTTGACGGATATAAAATTTGTTTTCCAAACGGTAATGATTTTGTCCAACACCAACATTCTTACGGCGCAGATGTAGGTTATGTCGAGCCGGCGATCTGTTGCAGATTAGATTATTACCCTGTATCTCTTAAGCAAGCAAAAGATCTTGTGAGATACCATAAAGACCGATTGAACAAGCCGGAGTATCGGATGACGGACTCTCGCGGGACCATGCGCGGGATCAGCGAGACATCCATCAACGGGATGCACGTGGAGGCTGTATTTGCCTCCGGGGACAAGATCATGGTATTGGCCGCGAGGCCGAGAGAGAAAGGAGAAGCAAATGAGTAAAGAGCAGATTGAGGAGATGGCGGTAGACTTGTGTCTTATCGACCGTTGCAAGCACTTACCAAAAGAAGAATGCCATATGACAACTTGCGCCCATTGCGAAGCAGAAGCCCTTTATAAAGCAGGCTACCGCAAGCAGAGATATGGGGAGTGGAAACTTGGGGAAAGCGGATATATATATTTTTGCTCTTGTTGTGGACATACGGTACTTGCAAGAGAAGAGGAGGATTGGAATTTCTGCCCCCATTGCGGAGCGAAAATGAAAGGCGGTGAGGAGTAATGAGGATAGTATATGACGATCTTGCGGAGTTTGCAGAAGTTAGACTTCGCTGCGAAAGCACCCGGCGTAAGTCAATGTGCAAGTATTGCCCATTTTATGACAGATGCGATGTTTGCGATAATGAAAACCTGCACGTTATGTGCGGAGAGGTTTTGAAAGGCGGTGAGAATTAATGAATATAGGCGAGATCATATCAAAGGTCTTGGAAAAAGACGAGTCAAAGGTTATGCTTGCGCCGCTCTCAAACATTGCAGGCGCAGATATCAAGTTTGACAAGGGCTACGGAACGTTAAAAATAAACGTTCCCTCGGATATAGCCGATGACCTTACCAATGGTAGTAGAAAATATGTCGGCGGTCTTTTGGTGATCGACCGAGAAGCGTATGAAGAAGCGAAAGGCGGTGAGGGATGATGAATATAGGAGTTATTATCGGGCTTTGCGTGATGTGCCTATTGGTTGGCTTTGAGCTTGGCTGTTGGAAAGAGGGCGCGGCGGTTTCCAAGGCGACAAAAGAGTTGACGGATATGCACTGCCAAAACATTGCGTTTCTTATTAATAAAATTTTGATTTTAAGAAAAGACAATAAGGACGGTGAGTGAGATGCGAGAGATTTTGTTCAGAGGAAAGACTGAAAAAGGCGAGTGGGTTGAAGGGCTTTTGTGGAAAAAGAAGCACAATACCGACAAGATTTTTATAAGCTGTTTTCCCGATCACGATGACAACGAAGAGGTGTTTCCCGTTAAGCCCGAAACCGTAGGACAGTACACGGGACTTACCGACAAGAACGGAAAGAAGATATTTGAGGGGGATATTGTGGACATCTGCTATCCATATACTATTGTCCATAATGCTCTTATAAATTATGTAGGTGCAAGTTTTTACGGCGATAACGGCAATGACCTTTGGAGCCTTGATGAATACTTTTATCTTGAGGTCATCAGCAACATACACGACAATCCCGAACTATTGAATGAAAGGCGGTGAGTGAGATGCCACGATATAAAGATATTGATGCGATACTTAAAAAATTGCCCGATGACTTGCCCTATAAGGCGAGTGTCAAGAGGGTGCTTATGCAGGCTCCCGAGGCCGACGTTGTGCCGAGAGAAGAGTGCGAAAAATGGTATTGCGAATACCATAAAATCAAGGACGAGTTGCGGCAAGAGAAAGAATATCACGGAGCGACGGAAAAGGCGGCAGACAAGTATTTTACCGATCTGCAAACCGCAAAAGCCGAGGTTGCGAGGGAGATTTTTGAGGGGCTCGAAAAAGTCTTTGATGATTACGGACTCGAATATTTCAATAGTAATTTGAAACGCCAAATCGATGAATTCATACTTAAATATACGGAGGGAACAGATGGAAAACAAGCTTGAATTTACACCGGCGCAGATTGTTGAGGCGCTGGAGCGTTGTGCGACGAATAGGCATGAGGCGTGCATTGGATGCCCTTATGACGAGATTTGCTGCAGTGGGCCTATCTCTCGTTTAGAAGCCGACGCGGCGGAGCTTATCAAGGGGCTGTTGGCGCAGCTTGCCGGTGACGGCGAGGGGCGCGTGGAAGAGATTGAAATCGCAACGAACTAAAAAAAGAAAAGGAGAAAAGTTATGGAAAACAACAAATTCATTGAGCTGTGCAAGGCCGAGGTGGTCAAGTACCACAATTATCATCAGGATCCCGTAATATGCATTGACGAGAGCCACGTCTTTGTGGTATGGTCGTGCAAGACCCTTCAGAACCACAAGGCACTGCTTGGCGTGATGAAGCCCGACGGCGGTATGTACTACGAGATCACCTACAACGGAGATCGCGGTGAGATGTACGTTGATGCCTATAAAAAAGAGAAAAACATTTGCGTTGAGCTCAACGAGCCCCAGGCCGAGCTTGGACGCACCGTGCGCATGATGCTGTCCCCCGATTACAAAGAGAGATTCCGCGCCGAGTATACGCAGCTCCTCATACGCCGCGCAAAGCTTGAGGCCATGCTCGAAAAGATGGTGGAGGGTACTCTTGACTTTACTCCCACGTGTCCTTTTGAGCTTCTGAAAGAGCAGCTCGACGTTATGTCCGAATACCTCTCGATCCTCGAAGCAAGAGCAAAAATCGAGGGGGTAACCGTATGATAGTTGAGTTTTTGGACAAGCTGGCGGTGCCGGGTCTGCATAGTGAGATAACTATCGATCCTATAACCCTGAGAGGGATGTTGATTATCAAAGCCGAAAGTAAAGGCAAGCTCGCTCGGTTTGAGCTGCGAACCGACATGGATGACGAGACCTTCATTTGCGGAGTAAAAAAGGCGCTTGATGAAATCAGGAGTGCAACGGCAAAGAGGGTCTATGATCCGAGGAAGGATATGTCGGGGCTTGGCGTGGTGCCGTGGGCTGTGGTGGCAAACAACAGGCTTGAGGAGCTTTCACGCGCGGTGAATGCGAAGATGGCGCTCTTGAGAGAGAGTGCGATGACCGACGCGGAGAGGCTTGAGGCCTTCCGTCAGCTCGCCGTGTGGGCGCGTGAGCTGGATCTTACCGTCAACATGGTGCTTGAGATGTTGAAGGCAAATGAAAAGACTGCACCGTGAAGGTGCAGTCAATCAATCCTCTACATATTCAAGAATATCGCCGGGTTGGCAGTCAAGCAGCTTGCACAGTTTATCCAAGCAAGCGGTTGAAACGATCTCTCCATTTCGAAGCTGTTGCAAATATGATTGCCCTATTAGTTTTTCGTTTCGTATCCGAGTTGTGCTATAGCCTGCCGATTTTAACGCGGAAAGAACATCGATCTTATAGCGAATGGGCATATACATTCTCCTTTGTATTATTATATATATATATTACCACAATTCCGCACTAAAATCAAGTGTCAAAAGCTACAAAAAATGCACTGAAAGTTTGTGCAATATGCGTATTGACAACACTAAAAAGTAGTGCTAAAATAAAAGCACAGCACGAAAAGTTGGTGCAAAAAACAAAAAAGGAGAAAACTTATGGAACGAACAGAAATGGTGGTAATCAATGACGGAACAACCGAGGTGAGCGTAAATTTAAACAATGCTTTAAATGCTTGGTTGTATTTCAGTGAGAAATACTCGCGCTTTGATGTACTTCAAAAAGACGTAAGTGAAGATGCGCAAGCGGTATGGGATCAAATTGAAGGGATATTCAAATTGGTAGAGATCTCAAAATTAGAACTTGATCTCGCTCGTGGCGACGAATCACCGATAGTCAAGTGGTATTTGCAAAGGGCTAAGGAGCATATTGAATTTTTTGAAGAGCAAAAGAAATTTATAGCAACCCAAAGTGCAAAAATTACAAATGATTATGACATCTAAATAAGGTGTTGTATAACAAACGTAGCAACGGAAAGCGTCGCCGAACTTGACACAGATTTGCAAAGGTATGGCAAAGCAAAGATCGGAAGGGCGTTGCAAGGGCGTCGCAAGGATTGGCGTGGACTTGCAAAGGCTAAGCGTGGCCAAGCGATGGACGCTGTGCACAGCAAAGCAAAACTATAAAAATCAAAAAGTATTTATTTGGAGGAAAAATATGAAGAGTTTGAAAATTAAATTGACATTTATTGAGCCGATACTCGGGACGAGTCCGGCTAACGAGGACATATACCGCGAGTACGTTGGGAGCAAGGCTCCCGACGCGCCCGGGATCGAGGACGAGGTTGCGGCCTTGGGTGCCGACTGTGTGGCCGAGAAGGCTATGACGGTGTTTCCACGAGATGCTGAGGGTCGGCCCTTCCTTTACGATTATCAGATAAAGGGCTTTTTCAAGGACACCTGCGGCGGCTACCGCAAGGTCAAGGGCTCGCACTCCGAGAAGATCAAGGCCTACAAAAAGGAGATCGACAAGCTGATCTTTGCCTCACCGCGTCAGATCGTTTTTGAGAACGTGGGCGTGATCCGAGAGTGTCAGCGGCCTCTCCGCGCGGCTACGCCCCAGGGAGAGAGGGTATCTCTTGCCATCTCGGAGGAGATCCCTGCAGGGGCTACGGTTACCTTTGTTATCACGTTGCTTTCCGACGAGCACGAGGCGGCGGTGCGTGAATGGCTTAATTACGGTGCTCTCTCGGGCATCGGGCAGTGGCGCAACAGCGGCAAGGGTCGGTTTATTTGGGAGGAGCTCCTCTGACGCGAGGGCACAGCTTGGATAGGCATGGCAAAGGCAAAGGGTCGCATTGCAACGGCATTGATAGCATAGCGACGACCTGCAAGGGCTATGAATGGCGCAGAATGGAAAAGCAAAGGCATTGAATACCATGGACAGGAAAAGCGAGGGCATAGCAGAGCCCAGCTATGCGGGGATGCGCAGTGGAATAGCAAAGAAGGGGATTGCTTAGAACGGCAACGGTATTGCATAGATCTGTTAGCAAAGGCGAAGCGTAGCGTAGCGCGGCGCTGACTTGAATAGCAAAGGAAAAGCGTAGACTCGAATGGAAACGCGATGGCAAAGCGGAGCGTGGCATAGACGAGCAAAGGCAAAGAAAGGCAAGGTATTGCACTGTATGGGAACGGTTTTGGAAATTTTTATAGGCACGGCGGCGGGGTGCATCGTAGGTATATACGTAACCTTGACGCTGTTATATGAGAGCGGTCGGATATCGCCTCCGAGAGGGAAGGGGGGCGAGGACCGTGACGGTAGGCAGTAAGCAGGCGGCGGGGATCATTGCCCGAATAAATCCCGAGTTCGACGGGGAGCTTCGGCACAAGATCATGAAGGATTACCTCTACACCGTAAATCGCGGCGTTGAGATGACCGACGAGGGGATCCGCGACGAGCTCCTCACCATTGCGGGGCGGCTCTCGGCGGCTATATTCCACGGTGAGAGCACCGTTGAGCTCCTGATCAGGCGTGAGGTCCTATATCTCATTGCCGAGGATCGCGGGCTTATGTAATTAAAATTTGAAGGGAGGTCACGGTTGTGACGGAGATAGATTTTTACGAATACGACGGCCGCAACCGTGACGGCACCTTACGGCTTTACGGCTACGTATGCGGTCACCCGGTGATGGAGTTCGCCGGGATCGCGTACTGGAATTCATTTTGTGTGAAAATATGGCCGAAGCGGTGCGTGGCGCGGCACAATGCCGACGTTGCGCCGAAGTTTGTGGGCTTTGACAAAATAAAAGGTTTATCATAATAAAGGAGACATAGCAATGGCAAGAACACAGGTACGCGAGGTGCGCTACGACACGCCGCAATACAAGCGCGTGTTGCTTTATACAGTTCGCAAGGTCGGCGGCCGCAAGGCCGGTGGCCGCGTTCGCCGTGGCGAGCCCACGCGCGAGGTGCAGGCGGCGCTCAACGCCCGCAATGCGGCGCGTATGCTCTCCGACATCCTCCACCTTAATTTCAAGCCCTCGGACTGCGCGATCCACCCAACCTACGCGGAGGGCTCCATGCCTGCAGATGATGAATCGGCACACCGTGACGTTATCAATTACATTCGCCGCGTTCGCCGCATCTTTGTCAAGCTCCACGGCACTGCCCGTGGCTTTAAGTACGTTTACGTGACCGCAAGGACAAAGACCGGCAGATATCACCATCACCTTGCAATTTCGGCGGCAGGGGTCAGCTTCCGCGAGCTGATCAACGCATGGGGACTTGGTCGATGCAATCCCCGCCACCTTGAGTTTAACGAAAACGGACTTGTCGGCCTTTCCCACTATTACGCCAAGGATCAGGAGTATGTGGGCTCGCGCCGTTGGGGCTGCTCCAAGGGTCTTGCCCGTCCCGCACCCCGTGTCAACGATACCAAATTTTGCCAAAAGGATATGGCTTCGCTTTGCGGCGAGAACCCCGACACGGAGAGGATCGCCGACAAGTATTACCCCGGCTGGACGATCTCCGACGTGACCACGCAGACCACGCCCGGCGGTACCTTTATCGAGCTTTTTATCTACAAGACCGACAATGCGTATTTTAATTACGACCGCTGGGGACGGATCCACTATAAATTTGAGGGGATCTGACTACATATTTATATATGAGCGTTTTTAAGTGAGCCTTCGGGCTCACGTTGGAGCTCGTATGGTGTATTAACAAGTGAACCACGGGAAGTGGGTGGAGCAAGACTTTAATATAAAGCTTACCCGCGTCCTTGTCCGATCGTAGGCCGCCTCCTTAGAGGCCGCGCAGCGGGGCGTCAGCCCGGGTGGAGATCGGACAATCAGAACAAAAACAAAAACAAAAACAGGAGGGAAAATGGGCCATTTCGATTTGCCCCGTGACGTACACGAGGGAGTTTGCTTTTACTGCCGCAGCTTTCACCGCCGCGAGTACATAATGCGCGAGGCGCTTTGTACCATAAGCATTCGCGCGGCGTACTCGGCCATCAACAATTCGATCCTCGAGGGAGCGGGGCTTGAATACGGCGAGGAGATGCGACGCATCATCATTGAGGATATAGGCAGCGGACGGGGGTGGTCGAGATCCCCGGCCTGTGTTATGCTCTGCGAAAAATCCTACAAAAACTACAAGCGCGAGGCCAAATGGAGGATAGCCAAGCGGTTGGGGCTTTTGTAATTTTTTACGTTCCCATTTTTGAAGGGGCGGGAAACCGCCCTTTTTTGTGCATTTTCGGACCCGAGGGCGGGTCCTTTTTTTATTTCCCTCGAAAAAGAGACCCCAAAAGGGGGCTTTTGGGGCAAAACAGACCCCAAATGGGGGTGTTTGGGTCGCTAAAATGAAATAAAGAGCAGAATTTTATAACTACGTTATACGAGGTAAAAAATGGACGAGAAAAAAATAGATTGGGCAGAGCTCGAGGCCGATTACGTATCGGGGTCCATGTCCTATGCCGAGCTGGCGCAGAAGCACGGGCTTGCCAAAAAGTCCGTCGAGCGCCGAGGCGTGGCCTGCAAGTGGTTCTTAAAGCGGCAAAAACACCGAGAAAAGCTGTCCGCGAGTTTAGCTAAGGCCGAGGCGCGTAAGCAGGTGAAGCGGAGAGGGCGTTATCGGGCTATCGAGGACAAGCTGCTCGACAAGCTTGAGCAGGCGGTTGACGAGCTCGATCTTGTGATCAAGACGAAGGTCACGAAGACCAAGACCGTGAAATATGAGAACGCAAAGCGACCCGACAAGCCCACCGAGGAGGTCACGGTTGAGGAGCAGGAGCACGATACGGTTAAGGTTATGATCGACCGCAGCGGTCTTGCGGCCGTGACCAATGCCCTTGAGAAGCTGAAGGCGGCGCAGGGCTGGCGCTCCGAGCTTGACGAAGAGGAGCAGAGGGCACGTATTGCCGCGCTTAAGGCTAAGGTTGCCGAGAGTGAGCGCGACGACGGGAACAGCGAGATCGTGGTCAGATTTGAGAGCAATATGGAAGATTTTGCGGGATGAGACAAACAGAGATTATATTACCGGATCCTCAGCCGAAGCAGGTGCTTTTTCTCCGCGATAAGCACAGATACGTGGCCTTCGGAGGTGCGCGAGGCGGGGGCAAGTCCTGGGCTATACGAATAAAGGCGACGATACTTTGTATGGCGCATAAGGGTATTCGGTGCTGCATCGTGCGCCGAACCTATTCGGAGCTTGAGGAAAACCACATAACGCCCTTTCTCGAGCTCCTGCCGCAGGGGGCTTACAAGTACAACGATTCAAAAAAGGTGCTGAAGTTCAAAGGCGGCTCGAAGGTATACTTCCGCTATTGCAAAAATGACGAGGATCTCCGATTTTTTCAGGGCGTTGAGTACGACGTCATTTTTATCGACGAGGCCACGCAGATCCTTGAGCATCACTTCAAGCAGATCGCGGCTTCCTGCCGAGGCGTGAATCCATTTCCCAAGCGCGTGTACCTTACCTGTAACCCCGGTGGCGTTGGTCACGCGTGGGTCAAGCGGCTTTTTGTGGATCGAGATTTCAGAGAGGGCGAGGATCCCGAGGAATACTCGTTTATACAGTCGCTTGTGACCGATAACAAAAAGCTCCTTGAGAGCTCGCCCGATTACAAAAAGATCCTTGAGGCTCTGCCGCCGCGAAAGCGCGAGGCGTGGCTTCACGGCAAGTGGGATCTGATCGAGGGGCAGTATTTTGAGGAGTTCGACCGCTCGATCCACGTGATCGATCCCTTTGCCATCCCAAAAGAGTGGAGGCGGTACCGTGCTATTGACTACGGACTTGATATGCTCTCCTGCCTGTGGATAGCGATCTCGCCCGAGAGGGTGGCTTACGTTTACCGTGAGCTCCATCAGGAGAATCTCATCATATCCGAGGCCGCGCGGCGCATTGTCGAGCTTAACGACACCGAGCGGGGCGAGGAGATATATCAGACCTTCGCGCCGCCCGATCTGTGGAACCGCTCGCAGGAGACGGGCAAGAGCAAGGCGCAGCTCTTTTACGAGAGCGGGCTTTCGCTTTCAAAGTCAAACAATGACCGCGAGGCGGGCTGGCTGGCCATCAAGGAGCTTCTCCACCTGCGCGAGGACGGCAGTGTGCGGATATATTTCTTCAAAAATTGCGTGAATCTGATAAAAAATCTGCCGCTTTTGCAGTATGACGAGAAGCGGCCGAACGATTGCGCCAACGAGCCTCACGAGATCACGCACGATCCCGATGCTCTGCGTTACTTTGCCATTGCGTGGACGCGCCCGAGCCCCGAGGTTGAGGAAGAGGGCACGGTGCGCTGGACGGTTGACCAGTGGGAGGATTACGACAGGGCAAGTCCCTCGGAGAGGGAGTACCTTATTATGCGCTGGGGCAAGCCCGCGCCGAGGCGGTAAATTTGCCGCTTAAATGACACTAATTTGACGGAAAAATAACGGAAATATAACGGAAAAACGGAGGAAATTCAAATGATAACCGAATCTGACAAGCTCGCGTTCTTCAAGGGGCTTTACGAGGATGCCAAGGGCAAGAGCACTGCCATCCGCGAGAAGCTGCGCGAATACGTTGAGCAGTATAAGGGCTCACGGCTTTTTGGGGCATCGAACCCCGGTGCGGCACCGGCAGACGTGGTGCGGAACATTACATATGAGCTCATCGAGTCGCAGGTGGACACGTCCATCCCGCCCTCGCGCGTAGATGCCGAGCGGTGGAGCGAAAAGAACGGGCGCAATGCCAAGAGCATTGAGCGCCTCTGCAACAATCTGCGAAACAAGCTGCCCGTCGAGGAATACAACGACCTTGACGAGCGATATACCTACGTTTTCGGCGGTTCGGTGTGGACGGTCGAGTGGGACGAGAGCATCCGCTCCCACGAGGAGGTAGGCGGCATTGATCTTCGCATACACAATCCGCAGTTCTTCTGCGCCGAGCCCGGCATATACTCGACGGACGATATGGAGTATTGCTTTTTCGAGTACACCTCCACCGTTGAGGACGTGGAGCGCAAGTACGGCGTTTCCCTTCGCGGCGACACGGCGCAGGTGAATATCGACGAGAACGAGAACGTTGTTGTGGTGGTCTGCTTCTACCGCAACGAGGACGATAACGTATCGCAGTACATTTATTCGGGCGACACCGAGCTTATGCACGTTGAGGACTTTTTCGCCCGGAAGCGGTACATCTGCGCCGAGTGCGGCCGCAGAAAAGAGCTCTGCGAAAATGACAAGCACTGCGATTGCGGCGGCAAGTTTATTGCCGAGAACGAGGAATACGAGGAGCTGACCCACGATATCAAGCTTTCGGACGGTCGCGTGATCCCTGCTATGTCGCCCGTCGTGCACAACGGAGTGCGCGAAAAAGAGGAATACGAGGTGCCTGCCTATGCGGACAGCGGAATTCCGCTTTTCGACGCCGACGAGGCGGGTAATATGATCCCGAGGATGCAGAAAAAGAGCCGCACCAAGATGGCTCCGACGAGGATCCGCTGGTACAAGCCCAAGTCGCTCCCCGTAGTCATTCGCCGCAACACCTCGCAGATCGACACCGACGACAAGGACGCCACGCAGGGCGCGGGGATCGCGCCGAATATGCAGTTCCTCGGTCAGTCCGATTGCGAATACATAAAGTATCAGCAGTGGGAGGTCAATAAGCTTGAGTCTCGTATCCATCAGAAGCTCATGCGCTCCACGGTGACGCCATATATGCCCGAGGATGCGACCGTGACGAGAGGGAACGGAGTTTTTGACGAGGTTATACGCCTCAAGGCGGGCGAGAGCCCTGCCCATTACGGCACTATTGACACCACGCCCAACATTGCGCTGGATCTCAATCAGTCCGAGCGTATGTACGACCAGGCACGAAAGACCCTCGGAATCACGGCATCCTATCAGGGACAGGCCGATTCCACGGCGCAGAGCGGCAAGGCCAAGCAGGTGCAGGTGGCGCAGAGCGCAGGCCGCCTTACCTCAAAGCGCGTGCTCAAGAATGCCGCTTGGGCGCGATTTGACCGCATAGTTTTCGAGTATTTCCTTGCCTATGCCGACGAGCCCCGACCCATTGCCTACAAGGACGAATGGGGACGGATGCACAACGCCACCTTCAACCGCTACGATTTCCTTGAATACGACGATTACACGGGCGAGTGGTACTACGACGACCGCTATCTTTTCTCGGTTGACGCCTCGGCCAACGTTGAGGGCGACCGCGCACAGATGTGGCAGCTTAATCAGCAGAATTTCACGGCGGGAACCTTCGGCAATCCGCAGGAGCTGACCACGATCATTAAGTATTGGCAAGCGCAGGAGCAGGCACATTACCCCGGAGCTCGGGCGCAGGTCGAATATTTTCAGAGCAAATATCAGGAGCAACTTGCCATGCGTGAGCAGATGGCACGGACTCCGGCGGCGATGCCACAGGGTCAGATGCCGCAGGGTCAGATGCCGCAGGCGGGGCAGGGAGCTCCGACACAGATCAATAACGGAGGTGTGATGTGATGAGTATGGAAATGAGCGCGAATATGCAGAAGCAGATCGATTATATGATCTTTATCATTGCCAACGAGGAAAGGCAGTTTAGCGAGCGCCAGCGTACCGAGGCTTGGAAAAAGCTCGCAAAAATGCTGGGAATCGAGGAGGCCGACCGACTTGCGGCCCAAAATGGGTTCCGCCCGGAAGACGCGGAAAGAGTGCTGCTTGAAAAAGAGCTCGCAAGGGAGGCCGAGAGGCGCGAGGAAGTTGAAGCCAATCGGCAGAAAAATGAAGGAGAGTGGCAGTCTTCCTTAGGACAGGGTGGCAGCTTTATCTCGTCAGAGGTGGTGGGCGACGCGCCAAAATCTGAAGGCGGCAATATAGAGACCGATACCTTATCGGGAGGGTACTCCGATTATCTTGAAAATTCAAAAGGAGACGTCCCCGCAAAACTGCCCGACGGTAACGGTGACGAGAAGGTCGAAGCTACTGTGACTGTTCCCACCGATGAAAAAGGCGACGCACCGACTAACGGCACGGGTGCAGGTGCCGGAGTCGGCGACGGCGGCATTAAGGACGGCGAGAAAAATGGTAGCGCGGATTCGACCGACAATACAAACGTGTCGAAGGATAACGCAAACGGTGAATCCGGTGGTTATGCGGAATGGATTGATCGAGAAGATGGGAATGAGTTTGCACCTGATAATGACAAAAGTGTCGAAACCCCAACAGGAGAAGTAACAAAGGTTATCGAATCTACGGTAACGACGCCGGTGATCAATGGCGCGAAGCCTCCGATCACATACAGCGACGTTGTAACTATGACAAATCCCGAAGAGCCCGAGCCGGGAGCACCGACCGGAACGACAACAGAGCCGCCGGAAACGGAAGAGGCACTAAATGGGAGCGCTGTAACCACACCGGTCATTAACGGCGCGAAGCCTCCTCTTACATATAGCGATTCTATCACGATCAACGTGACTGAAGCGGAGAAACCCAAACAGGAGACTATTCAAACGCCCACGGAAACGCCCACGGAAACGCCCACGGAAACGCCCACGGAAACGCCCACGGAAACGCCCACGGAAACGCCCACGGAAACGCCCACGGAAACGCC
>JAFTOB010000015.1 GCA_017451545.1 Clostridia bacterium
GCATAGGTTACGCTGCGCGGCGACAGAATGTATGAGTTCATGGTCAGACTCTTCAACTTCGCTCTGCCGAAGGTCCGTGACTTCAAGGGTATCAATCCCAACGCCTTCGACGGCAGAGGAAACTACTCCCTCGGCTTGAAGGAGCAGCTGATATTCCCTGAGATCGAGTACGATAAGGTAGACAAGATCCGCGGTATGGATATCGCCTTCGTCACCACCGCAAACACCGACGAAGAGGCAAGAGAGCTCCTCACCCTTATGGGCGCTCCCTTCTCAAAAGACTAATCAGGAGGATAGGGTAAAATGGCAAAGAAATCTATGATACTCAAGCAGCAGAAGGCTCAGAAGTTCTCTACCAGAGAGTACAACAGATGCAAGATCTGCGGTCGTCCTCACGCTTACCTTCGCAAGTACGGCATCTGCCGTATCTGCTTCCGTGAGCTTGCTTACAAGGGTCAGATCCCCGGCGTAAGAAAGGCTTCTTGGTAATTTTCCGAAAGGAATCTTATAAATCGGGCGCAAGCCCACTCCACGTTACCGGCAGGAAATTAAACTGAAGGTTGGATTTTACCACCGGTAAGCCGCCATGACGAGAATGTATGGCAGGCAAGATTAATTTAACTTGCATTAAGGAGGAAAAAGAAATGCAAATGTCAGACGTAATTGCCGATATGCTCACCAGAATCCGCAACGCAAACGATGCGAAGCACCAGACTGTTGACATTCCGGCATCCAACATGAAGAAATCCATTGCCGAGATCCTCGCAAACGAGGGCTACATCAAGGGCTATCAGGTCATTGAGGACGGCAAGCAGGGAACCATTCGCGTAACTCTCAAGTACGGCGCGAATAAGACCAAGGTCATCCGCGGTCTGAAGAGAGTATCCAAGCCCGGTCTGCGTATCTACGCAGGTTACGAGGATATGCCCAAGGTTATGAACGGCCTCGGCATCGCCATCGTTTCCACTTCCAAGGGACTTATGACAGACAAGCAGGCTCGCGCAACCAAGGTTGGCGGCGAAGTCCTCGCTTTCATTTGGTAAGGAGGTAGCGGTATGTCAAGAATTGGTAGAATGCCGGTACAGATTCCTGCCGGCGTAACTGTTACCGTCGATGCCGGTAACGTCGTTACTGTAAAGGGTCCCCTCGGAACCCTCACCGAGAGCTTCAGCCCCCGCATGATCATCGAGCAGGAGGCAAACGTTCTCACTGTTAAGAGACCCACCGACGAGAAGGAGGACAGAAGCCTCCACGGTCTTACCCGTACACTCATCAGCAACATGGTTGAGGGTGTTTCCAAGGGTTATCAGAAGCAGCTCGAGATAATCGGTGTCGGTTACAGAGTTGCTCTCCAGGGCGGAAAGCTCACCTGCAACCTGGGTCACAGCCATCCCATTTACTTTGAGGAGACTGCAGACATCAAGTTCGAGGTTCCGAACCCCAATACCATCATCGTTAAGGGTATTGACAAGCAGATCGTAGGTCAGATGGCAGCGGTTATCCGCAGCAAGAGACCGCCTGAGCCCTACCACGGTAAGGGTGTCAGATACACCGGCGAGTACGTTCGCCGCAAGGCCGGTAAGACCGGTAAATAATGAAAGGAGTGGAATCAGATGGTATCGAGAAAAGATGCAAATAAGGCTCGTCTCAAGAGACACATCAGAGTCAGAGCTAAGATTTCCGGCACTGCAGAGCGTCCCCGCCTTTGCGTATATCGCTCCAACGCCAACATCAGCGCTCAGATCATTGATGATGTCAAGGGCATTACACTGGTCTCCGCTTCTACTCTCGAAAAGGCTTTCGAGGGTATCGGCAGCAACAAGGCTGCTGCTAAGAAGATCGGTCTCATGATCGCAGAAAGAGCCAAGGAAAAGGGTATCACCGACGTCGTTTTCGACCGCGGCGGCTATCTTTATCACGGACGCGTGTCGGAGCTTGCAGACGGAGCCCGCGAGGGCGGTCTGAAGTTCTGAGCAAAGCTCAGGATTCCGGTTTACACGCTGTTCAACAACAAATTGAACAAAATTAAGGAGTAAGACATGGCAATTAACAAAATTGATCCGGCAACTCTTGACCTCCATGAGGATATGGTTGCCCTGAACCGTGTTTCCAAGACCGTTAAAGGTGGACGTATTGCTCGCTTTGCCGCTATCATGGTAGTCGGTGATGAGAACGGTCACATCGGTGTCGGACTTGGAAAGGCCGCTGAGGTTCCCGAGGCAATCCGCAAGGGAATCGAAGACGCAAAGAAAAACATGATCACCGTCTCCCTCAAGGGAACCACCATTCCCCACGAGGTTCTCGGTGTTTACGGTGCCGGCAAGGTGCTTCTTAAGCCCGCTGCCCCCGGTACCGGTATTATCGCCGGCGATAAGGTAAGAAAAGTTCTCCAGCTCGCCGGTATCAAGAACATCCGCGCAAAGTGCCTGCGCACCAACAATCCTACGAACGTTGTTAAGGCTACCATCGAGGGTCTGAAGCAGCTCCGTACCGCTGAGGAAGTTGCAAAGGCAAGAGAGATCAGCGTGGATCAGGTCAAGGCTTAAGGAGGTAGACAGAAATGAAAAAGGTTACACTTATCAAGAGTCTCATCTCCTGCACCGCAAAGCAGAAGGCTACCGCAGCTTCGCTGGGCCTTCGCAAGATCGGCGACAGCATCACCGCTAAGGACGATGCCGTTCTCGCCGGAAAAGTAAAAGTTATTTCTCACCTTGTCAAGGTTGAAGAAGCTTGAAGGAGGATAGAACAATGAAAGAAATGAAACTTCATGAGCTTTCTCCTGCACAGGGTTCCGCAAAGAAGCCCTTCCGTGTAGGTAGAGGTCCTGCTTCCGGTAACGGTAAGACCGCCGGCAAGGGTCACAAGGGTCAGAAGGCCCGTTCCGGTAACGTCCGTCTCGGCTTCGAGGGTGGTCAGTTCCCGATCTACAGACAGCTTCCCAAGCGCGGATTCAATAACAAGTTTGCAACCAACTACGCTATCGTTAACGTTGACACCCTGAACAGATTTGAGGACGGCGACGTAGTCGATATGGCGGCTCTCGTTGCAAAGAAGATCGTTCGCCGCGAGCTTGACGGACTTAAGGTTCTCGGCGGTGGCAATCTCACAAAGAAACTCACCGTCAAGGCTACCGTCTTTTCTGCTTCGGCAAAGGAGAAGATAGAAGCGGCAGGTGGAAAGACCGAGGTGATCTGAGATGCTGCAGACGCTTAAGAACTCATGGCGAATTCCGGAGCTTCGCAGCAAGCTTCTCTTCACCCTGTTTATCATACTGATTTACCGCTTAGGCGCTACCATCCCGGTTCCTTTTGTCAGCAGTGACGTAGCAGAGGCATTTGCAACTGCTTACGGAAACACCGTACTCGGCTTTATGAGCGTTCTTTCGGGCGGCGCTCTGGCACAGGCAACTCTGTTTGCGCTTTCGGTCAGCCCGTATATCACCGCATCCATCGTTATGCAGCTCCTCACCATCGCTATTCCTCCTCTGGAGAGAATGGCAAAGGACGAGGACGGCAAGAAGAAGATCACCGTTATCACCCGTTACGTAACCGTTGCTCTTGCTCTGGTTACCGCATACGGTTACACGATGCTCCTCTCTGCCAACGGAATGCTTAGCGCATCCGCAGGTCAGCACCCCATCTTCTCTAAGGTGGTTATGATCGCTTGCTACTGTGCAGGTGCATCCCTGATCATGTGGCTTGCTGAGAAGATCAATGAGCACGGTATCGGTAACGGTATCTCCATGATCCTCTTCGCTAACATCCTTTCCGGTCTTCCCGGAGCTGTTTTTCAGCTTTGGAACTGGATCATGCCTGTTGAGGGCTTCAACGTTGTCGGTCTCGTTCTGGCAATCATCGTTGCTGCCGTTACTCTGGGCCTTCTCATTCTCAGCGTTTGGTTCACCAACAGTGAGAGAAAGATCCCGATCCAGTACGCCAAGCGCGTTGTCGGACGTAAGATGTACGGAGGACAGGGCACAAGCCTTCCTCTCAAGATGAACATGGCAGGCGTTATGCCTATCATCTTCGCAAGCTCCATTATTACTATCCCCGCTACGATCGTTTCTCTGATTCCTAACGTGGATACTACCTCGGGCGTTGCATGGTTCATCTCAACCTTCCTCTCGCCCAACAACAGCGTGGCCAGCTGGCCTTATATCCTTCTTTACCTCGTTCTGCTTGTAGCTTTCTCTTATTTCTATATTATGATAAGCTTCAACCCCGTCGAGGTATCCAACAACATCAGAAACAACGGCGGTGCCATCCCCGGTATCCGTCCCGGCAGACCTACCTCCGATTTCATCAAGAAGGTTCTGAACAGAGTCACTCTGATCGGCGCATTCTTCCTTGCAATCATCGCAGGTCTCCCCATGGTCGCAGGTCTGTTCGATGCAAGACTTGCAGCAGTCTCCTTCGGAGGCTCCTCGCTTCTGATTGTCGTTGGTGTTGCACTTGAGACCGTTCGCGACCTCGAGGCACAGATTACAATGCGTAACTACAAGGGCTTCCTTGATTGATCATTTCGGAGGATAACGTAAAATTATGAAATTGATTTTACTCGGAGCTCCCGGTGCCGGCAAAGGCACGCAAGCTGAAAAGATTTCCACGAAGTACGGAATTCCCTCGGTCTCGACCGGTGAGATCCTCCGTGCAGCAATCAAGGACAACACTGCGCTGGGAATGGAAGCCAAGTCCTTTATGGACCGTGGCGACCTGGTTCCCGACGCCGTGGTAATTGGAATTATCAAAGAATATCTTTCTTCGGATAACTGCAAGAACGGATTTATTCTTGACGGATTCCCCCGCTCGATCCCCCAGGCCGAGGCTCTCGACGCCATGGGCGTGACCATCGACGCCGTCCTCGATATCGAGGTTGACGACGCGAAGATCGTCGAGCGTATGAGCGGACGACGCGTCTGCCTCACTTGCGGTGCAACCCACCACGTAGTATACAATCCTCCCAAAAAGGAAGGTATCTGCGACAAGTGCGGCAAGGAGCTTACCATCCGTAAGGATGACGCTCCCGAGACCGTCCTCTCCAGACTTGAGACCTACCACAACATCACCGAGCCCCTTAAGGATTACTATTCCAAGAAGGGAAATCTGGTGGTCGTTGAGGGACAGGAGCAGGTCGACGAAACCACAAAGCTCGTCTTTGAGGCGCTCAGCCGTTTTGAATAATGATACAGATTAAGAATTCTGAACAAATTGCCGTAATGAAAGAGGCGGGCAGGATAACCGCCGAGGCTTTGCTCGTCGCGGGTGAAAACATCCGCGACGGAATAAGCACCAAGCAGCTCGATACGCTCATCCGTGAGCACATCGAGAAGAGCGGCGCGAAGCCTTCCTTCCTCGGATACGGCGGATTCCCCGGCAGCGCGTGCATTTCGATAAACGATGAAGTCATTCACGGAATACCGAGTGCAAAGCGTTACCTTAAAGAAGGGGACATAGTTAAGGTCGACGTCGGAGCCTACTACCGTGGCTTCCACGGAGACTCGGCAAGAACTTTTGCCGTAGGAAAGGTCGACGAGGCTGCAAGCCGTCTGATCGAGGTCACCGAACAGAGCTTCTGGGAGGCGATCAAGCAGATGGAGCAGGGAAAACGCATCGGTGATATCGGTGCGGCGGTCGATTCCCACGTCAAGCAGTTCGGCTTCAGTACAGTCAAGCGATACGTTGGACACGGTATCGGGCACGCCCTTCACGAGCAGCCCGACGTTCCGAACTTCGGAACACCCGGTCGCGGAGTCCGCATCTGTACGGGAATGGTTTTAGCCATCGAGCCCATGATCAATATGGGAAGCGATGACGTCAAGACCCTGCCCGACGGATGGACGGTCAAGACCGCCGACGGCTCGCTGTCCGCACACTATGAAAATACAGTCGCGCTGACACCGAACGGTGTGCTGGTGCTGACGAAAGCTTAATTCTTAAATGATTGCAAAGGAGACTCATCATGCCGAAGGATGATGTGATAGAGTTTGAAGGCCAGGTAATTGAGGCTCTGCCCAATGCCAACTTCAAGGTCAAGCTTCCCAACGGACATATCGTAAATGCCCACATTTCGGGAAAGCTGAGAATGAACTATATCAGAATTTTGCCGGGTGACAAGGTCACCGTTGAGGTTTCGGTTTACGACCTCGACAAGGGACGCATTACCTGGCGTGCCAAATAATCGTAATTTTAAGAAAGGAATGGTAATATACAATGAAAGTAAAGCCATCCGTCAAGAAGACCTGTGAGAAGTGCAAGATTATCAAGAGAAAAGGCCGCGTAATGGTCATCTGCGAGAATCCCAAGCACAAACAGAGACAGGGCTAATGCCCCAAACCAAAGTAAAGAGGTGAAATAACAGAATGGCTCGTATAGCAGGTGTTGATATACCCAACAACAAGCGCATAGAAATTGCACTTACCTATATTTACGGTATCGGTCGCACAAGCTCCAACAAGATCCTGGAGAAGACAGGAATCAATCCTGACACCCGTGCGAAGGACCTGACCGAAGCAGAAGTTGCAAAACTTCGTGACGAGATCGAGGCTAACTACCACGTAGAGGGTGACCTCCGCCGTGACGTAGCTCTCAACATTAAGCGCCTGGTCGAGATCAACTGCTACCGCGGAATCAGACACAGAAGAGGTCTCCCGGTAAGAGGACAGAGAACTAAGACCAACGCAAGAACCAGAAAAGGTCCCGCGAAGACTATCGCGAACAAGAAGAAATAAAGGAGCGCTATTAAGATGGCTAAAGTTGCAACAAAAAAAGTTATCAAGAGACGCCGCGAAAGAAAGAACATCGAAAAGGGTCAGGTTCATATTCGTGCAACCTTTAACAACACGATCGTAACTGTAACCGATATGGCCGGAAATGCGATTTCTTGGGCATCGGCGGGTGAGCTCGGCTTCAAGGGCTCCAGAAAATCCACGCCCTTCGCAGCACAGACCGCTTCCGAGGCGGCAGCAAGAGCTGCTATGGATCACGGCCTCAAGACCGTTGAGGTTTACGTAAGAGGTCCCGGATCGGGACGTGAGTCCGCAATCCGTGCACTCGAGACCGTTGGTCTTCAGATCACTCTGATCAAAGACGTAACGCCCGTTCCTCACAACGGATGCCGTCCGCCTAAGCGCAGACGTGTTTAATTAATTAACGGAGGTAAAGCAAAATGGCAAGATATACCGGCCCGGTATGCAGACTCTGCCGCAGAGAAGGCACCAAGCTCTTCCTCAAGGGTGAGAGATGCATGACAGGAAAGTGCGCACTTGACCGCAGAAGCACAGCTCCCGGTCAGCATGGCGCAGCTAACAAGAAAATGCGTGAGTACGGAGTTCAGTTCCGTGAAAAGCAGAAGACCAAGAGATACTACGGCCTGCTTGAGAAGCAGTTCCACAACTGCTTTGTTGAGGCAGAGCGTCGCGAGGGTATGACCGGTGAGAACCTTCTCAAGATCCTCGAGTGCCGTCTTGACAACGTAGTGTACAGAATGGGTATGGCAGAGAGCCGCAAGGAAGCTCGTCAGCTCGTTCTCCATGCACACTTCCTTCTCAACGGCAAGAAGGTCAACATTCCTTCCATCAGCATCAAGGTTGGCGACGTTATCACTGTTGCTCCCACCAGCAAGGATTCCGCAAAGTTCAAGGAGCTTGCTGAGGGTCTCGATTCCAAGATCAGCCCCAAGTGGCTTGAGGTCAACAAAGAGAACCTCTCCGCTAAGGTTATCGCTCTCCCCGAGAGAGAGGATATCGACTTCCCGTTCACCGAGCAGCTCATCGTCGAGTTGTACTCGAAATAATAGTGTCGCATGACTTCAAGGTGGTCTGCGGATCACTGAAAAATGCTACGCTGTTTGGCGTATTCACAAAAAATAGAAGGAGGGTTACTCGATAATGATAGAGATAGAAAAGCCCAATATTGCAACAGTTGACCTGAGCGACGACGGTAGCTTTGGAAAATTCATAGTCGATCCTCTCGAGCGCGGCTACGGTACAACTCTCGGAAACTCGCTTCGCAGAATCCTGCTGAGCTCGCTTCCCGGTGTTGCTGTCACCAGCATCAAGCTCGACGGCGTGTTGCACGAGTTTTCCACAGTCCCCGGTGTTAAGGAGGATGTCACAGAGATCGTTCTTAACGTCAAGGGAATTACAGCGAAATTGTACGGGAATACGCCCAAAACCGTGATAATCGACGTCACCGGTGAGCGCGAGATCACCGCAGGCGACATCAAGGCAGATTCTGATATTGAAATTCTCAACCCCGAGCATCACATTGCGACTCTCGGCGGCGGCGAGCGTTTCTACATGGAGCTGACCTTTGATCACGGCAGAGGATACGTGTCCCAGGAGCGCAACAAGCAGATCCATATGCAGCAGCTCGGATCCGGCTCTTCCGCTCCCATCGGAACAATTTACACGGACTCTATCTATACACCCGTCTACAACGTAAGCTACACGGTGGAAAACACCCGTGTTGCCAACGTTACCGACTACGATAAACTTACGCTCGAAGTCAAGACCAACGGTACGATTTCGGCTAAGGAAGCGATTTCTCTCGGAGCCAAGATTCTCAACGAGCATCTCAACTTGTTCGTAGACCTGTCTGACGAAGCAAGGAAGATCGACGTAATGGTCGAGCGTGAAGAGACCATCAAGGAAAAGGTTCTTGAGATGACCATTGAGGAGCTTGACATGTCTGTTCGTAGCTTCAACTGCTTGAAGCGCGCGGGCATTGACACCGTCGAAGATCTTATCAACCGTACCGAGGAGGACATGATCAAGGTCCGCAACCTCGGCAAGAAGTCGCTTGAAGAAGTTATTCAGAAGCTCCACTCTCTCGGACTCGACCTCAAGAAAGAGGAAGAGTGAGAGTAGAAGCTCAATCAACAACTTAAGAAGGAGGCTAAAAACATGCCCGGTACAAGAAAACTCGGCAGACCTACGGCGCACAGAATGAGCATGCTCCGCGGTCTTACGACATATTTGCTTGAGAACGGCTCGGTTGAGACCACTCTCACCAGAGCTAAGGAAGTTCGTTCCCTCGCTGAGAAGATGATCACTCTCGGCAAGAAGAACACTCTCGCCAGCCGCCGTGCGGCACTCTCGTTCATCACTAAGGAGGACGTGGTAACCAAGCTGTTTACCGAGATCGCTCCCAAGTATGAGAACCGTGAGGGCGGTTACACCCGCATTTACAAGATGGGTCCCCGCAGAGGTGACGCTGCCGAGATGGCAGTGATCAAGCTCATCGAGGACTGATCACCATAAAAAAGCCCGTCGACCGAAGGTCGGCGGGTCTTTTTTGCTTGTTGACTTTTTTTCGCGCCTGTGATATACTGAATAAAAACAGAGTTCGCGCGATGCGGAGGAAGGAAGATCGTTATGAAGATGGATATCGCCGGAAATCCCATTGAAAAGTACAGAATAGTAACGTCGCGGGAGGCAAACTCCGCGATTTTCGGAGCGGCGGAGGCCTTGAGGCGACAGCTGCTTGAGGCTTGCGGCGTCGAGCTTGAGATAGTAAATGATCTCACTGAGCCGACAGAGCTTGAGATTCTGCTCGGTAGCACAAATCGTGTTGAGAGTGAAGGATTTTACGGTATCGGCGCTATATACGGCCCCGAAGCCTCGACTCAGGGCGATTTGACCGCTTACAGTGCGAAGATGGTGGGCACAAAATTGGTCTTTGCGTCTGCCATTACGCTGGGCGTGCGTGCGGCAGTTGAGAACTTTATCGATGCCTATCTGCGTGATAAACTGATAGGAAATGTGTCGATTTCTCCGAAATTCAGCGTGGTGGGCTCGGCGCAGAGCTATACCTCCAATAAGCCGCGCAACCGTTGGATCGAGCACAAAAACGCAGAAAAGCCTGCGGCCTTGAACGATCTTCTCACCGATGAGGGCTATTTCACCGAGGAGGACGGCAAAGCGATTTGGAGTCTGTCTGAGGGTCTGCTTTCCGTAGAACACGCAAATGAGTTTGCTCTGACGTACGTCCATATTTACGAGTATAATGCGGCACTTGCGGCCGATTTTACCTTTGACGGCGCCGAGAGCGGAGCCATCGCGGGTATCACTCTGCGTTACGCCGCCGAGCACAGCTATATCCGCGTGGGTTACGATTTCGGGCGCGGCGAGTGGTATATCGACACCCGCGAGGGCTACGATTTTGAGCCCTACCGCGTGGCGAAAAAGAGCGGGGAAGTGATATCGGGGCAGGTCTACCGCCTTGCCGCACGCGCCGACGGAAACCGCCTGACGCTTTCGGTAAACGGCGACGAGCTGCTTGCCACCGACGTGAATACTCAACTGACCCACGGAAGGGTCGGGTTTTATGCCCGTGGCACGGGAGTCCGCGTGGAGAACGCCGAGCTGACTCTTCTGAGCAGCGAGGGAAGGGTTTTCCGTCACGTGAGCCACACGGTGGTGGGGAAGGAGCGCGACACTTTCTGCGAGGGTGCGTCGGTGCTTGAAATGAATGACGGTTCGCTGATTCTTACAAGAAACAGCAACTTCAATTATACGTCGCGCGACGGTGGAGTGACCTGGCAGAGCAGGGGCGAGTGGACGCCCTACGCCACGGGTCATCCCAGCATTCTGCGCCTTACCGACGGTCGATGGATCAAGCTCAACGTCAAGAGCATTGGAGGCGTTGACTATATGATCTCAGAGACCTCGTCCGATGACGGCGAGACTTGGGTGGAGGGCGGCGCGATCTGTCCGCGCGTAGGCGTTGAGACGGGCAAGCCCATAGGCAATATGAACGATATGCTCACGCAGGTGCGGAGCGGACGGATCTTTGCAAGCATGACCTACACTTCAGCGGTAAATATTGAAAAATGGTACAATTTCGTGGTCTTTTATTGTTCGGATGACGGCGGTCTGACTTGGCACCGATCCCTTGATTCGCGTTATATCGAAGGGCACGATGTGGAAAAAACGCCGGTTCTGAGCCGATATTTTGCCGAATCGAGAGTGATCCAGTGCGCCGACGGGCGCATACGTATGCTGAATTCCTGGAACAATTACGGTTGCTTCGTGTATTGCGATTCCTTTGATGACGGCGAGACCTGGGGTCCGCTTCAAAAGATCGAGTGGATGACCTGCAACCGCTCCTCCTTTGCCTTTGCGCGCGACCGACAGGCAGGGAACGACACCACGTATTATATGGTCTGGTGCTACGATCTGCCCGCACCGAGCCCCACACCGCTGCCACGGTCGAGATTTGCCATAGCGCGCTCGGAGGACGGTATGAATTGGCAGCTTTTGGGCGACGTGTGGCGCTGGGAGTCTTCCCATTGCGTTGGACCTTACCCCGCAGACGGCAAGAACACTCATCTCAACCACATAGTCGACCCCGCGATAGCCATCACCGCCGACAGGATCATCGTGGCGTCGGGCATCTCCGAGTATTGCACAGGCAATCACCGCCACTATCATAACGTCCAGCTCCAGCACGTATGGACCTTTGACAAATCGAATTTTTAATAATAAAAAGGACTGAATCTGAGATTCAGTCCTTTTCTTGCATTATTTATTGTCCTGCTTGGTTGCGGCGCCCGCGTCCTCTGCGGTTACGTCAACTCTTGCAATTGCGCTCTTGAGGAAGCGGATCTTTGTGCCGTCGCGGCTGGTCTCGATGACCACGGTCTCTTCCTTAACGCTGACCACGCGGCCGATGATACCGCCGTTGGTGGTGACCTCGTCACCTACGCGGAGCGAATTGCGCATATCGGTGATCTCTTTGTCTCTCTTCTTCTGCGAACGGCTGGAGAAGACGAACATAAGAACGATGGCACCGATCATTACGAGGGGCACGATCCAGGACATCCAACCACCACCGCCTGCGTTGGTGTTTTCAGCAGCACCCGAGGCTGCGGCTTCAAGTGCAAAAACAGTATTAAACATAATACGTTACCTCCAAATATTCAATCCTATATATTATACCTCAATATTAATAAAATTGCAATAAGTAATTGTAAATTTTTTGAGATATTTACTTTTTTATCCCGTTTTTTTATCGCTTAACGCAAAAAAGACAAAAAACTCTTGAAATAAGCGTGAGGGTATGATATAATATGATTAAGTATATATAATGGGTGAAAAATATGGAAAAACAGTATCTTGAATGCGGAAAAATCATAAATACACACGGCATCGCGGGTGCGGTAAAGCTTGAATCCTGGTGCGATTCGCCCGAGGTTCTGGCCTCTCTTGAGACGGTCTACTTCAAAAAGGGTGAGACATACGAGCCCGTGGAGGTGCTGCGCGCGTCGGTCTTCAAAAGATTCGTGCTTATGACTCTTGAGGGCGTCACCGATATCGATGCTGCCGCCGCCCTGAAGGAGACGGTGATCTACGCAAATCGCGACGAGCTTCCCATTGAGGAGGGTCAGCACTTCATTGCCGATCTTGTGGGTCTGCCCGTCATCGACGCCGACAGCGGGCGCGAATACGGCATTCTTGATGACGTTATAAACACGGGTGCTTCGGATATTTACGTTATAAAGTCGGAGGACGGGGAAAAGATGATGCCCGCCGTGGACGAGTTCGTCAAGGAGATCGACCTTGAGCGCGGAATTTTCGTAACGCCCATTGAAGGAATGTTTGACTGATATGAAGAGATTTGATATAATGACCCTTTTCCCCGACCTTGTGGAGCGGGTGCTCGGCGAGAGCATCATCGGCAGGGCGCAGGAATCGGGTGCTATAACCGTTAAGGTGTGGAATATCCGCGACTATTCCAAGGACAAGCACCGCCGCGTGGACGATACGCCCTACGGCGGCGGCCGAGGAATGCTTATGATGGCCCCACCTATTTACGATTGCTACTGCGCCATTCTCGAGGATGAGCCCTGCGAGCCCGAGCGTACGCGCAGGATCTATATGTCGCCCCAAGGAAGGGTGCTCAATCAGAGCCTTGCCCGCGAATACGCGGGCGGTTATGACCGCTTTATCATCCTCTGCGGCCATTACGAGGGGGTTGACCGACGGATAATCGACGAGATCATCGACGAGGAGGTCTCCCTCGGAGACTTCGTCCTCACGGGCGGCGAGATCCCCGCCTGCGTGCTGGTTGACTGCGTGTCCCGCCTTTGCGAGGGAGTGCTGGCCGATCCCGAGTGTTACGATAAGGAGAGCTTCTCGGACGGGCGGCTGGAGTATCCCCAGTACACGCGCCCCTATGAATTCCACGGCGTGAAGGTTCCCGACGTGCTGATCTCGGGTCACCACGCCAACATTGATAAATGGAGGGACGAGATGTCCCTCGCCGAGACCGAGAAAAAGCGTCCCGACCTGCTCGGGGCAGAGAAGGGGGAGAGCAACGCTTGAAGAAAAACGGCGAAAAACGCACCGGCGTCATCGTGGGCGGTATTCGCGCATTCATAGCCTGGATATATGCCATGCTTGCGGGCGGGCTTATCGGAAGGTTCTTTACGACCTACAAAAAGCACGACCGCGCCCTGAAGGAAGGCATGATCATGTCGGCGATCGGCGGTCGCTCCCGCGTTTCGTCGGTCATAAGGAAGGCCAGATTCGGAATTGCCGAGCAATTCTCGGGCAGCTCCGTCCTCCACGGTTGGAAGAGATTGGTTCGCTTCCTTCTTGGCTGTCGAACACGGTTTTACGGCAGCTTCACCTTCGTTTTCGGCGTATACACCCTGCTGGTCTATCTTGTCAAGCGCTTCGCGTTTGCGACCGATACGTCGGACGTATCCTACGTTTATTGCGCAACACTGCTTATTCTGATCTCGTTGCCGCTGTTGGCGGGCGGACGGTCGCTGGCATACACTCTGCTTGAAAGCCGAGTGGGACATTTTATCGTTACCGATCTGTTCGGTATTCCTGAGGAGGCCCTTCAGGTGCCGCCCTCAAAGCACGGCGAGAGCTACAACATCGCCATCATTCTCGGCCTGCTGCTCGGCACGGCAACCTACCTTATAAATCCTTGGATACTGGGAGTGGTGGTGGCCATTTCTGTGGCCGTTGCCCTGATCCTTTCATATCCTGAAATAGGAGTGCTTATTTCCGTATTCTGCATTCCGTTTTACGGGATCACGCCCGTTCCCGAGGGGCTTCTGGTCTTTTTCGTAATGCTCTTCACGGTGGCCTACGGCCTGAAGCTTATTTGCGGACGTCGCACCGTGCGCGTCGGACTTTACGAGCTTTTGCTGCTTATCTTCGGCGTGTTTGTCTTCTTGTGCGGACATATCAGCGTGGGCGGAGAGAGGTCGGCCGACGTGGCCACCTCAATGTTCGTGCTGCTGCTGGGCAGCTTTGTGGCCGTCAACCTTATGAGGACGGAGACTTGGATAAAGCGGTGCGGCCTTGCCGTTATCGGATCCTCGCTCATTACCTCGTCCATTGTGCTCTGGCAGCTTGTGGCCGAGCTTTCGCTGGCTGAAAACGGCACGGGCCCCGTGATATTCGGCGATTCGGTATTGCCTTTCTTCACCTCCGAGGACGCGCTGGCGGCGTATTTCATTATGGCCGCCATGATCGGCGTGGCTATGCTGCCGTCGGTAAAGACCACCAGAGCAAAGCTTATAATTTTTACCGTGATCGCAATGAATATATGCGCCACGGTCTTCGGGCTTGAAAGCTTCAGCGGCATTCTCGGCATTGCGATCGCGCTGTTCGTATATTCCTTCGCCGTGAGCAAAAAGACCCTTCCCGCGGTGTTTATTGTCGGAGCACTTGCCTGCGTGGTCCTTCTGATGTTCCCCTCGTATGCGCGCGAGCTTGATATTCTGATGGCTCCCGTCAAGGAGAGCATCGGCGAGAAGGTCAGCATATGGCAGGGCGGGATGAGAATTGTTACGGTCTCCCTTCTGGCGGGCGTCGGAGTCGGCGCATTCGACAGAATTTATCCTGCCTTTGCCGTGGCGGGAAGTGAGGGGGCAGAGAATTCGGCATCCTTCCTGATCCGTCTGCTTTGTGACGTAGGTCTGGTCGGAACGCTCATCTTCTGCGCAGTTATGATCCTCTTTGCCAAGAGATGCTTCGAGCATATCTCGGCCGATAGCAACCGCACGTCACAGCTTTTCATCATCGGCGGATTCTGCGCCGTGGTGGGAGTGCTGGCGCAGTCGGTGTTCTTCGATACGTGGAGCGATCTCGGGATCTTTTATATGTTCTGGACGGTCATAGCCGTCACTCTTGCTTACACAAGGCAAAGACGCGCCGAGATGGACAGACAGGCCAACGCCGTGCAAAACAGCGAAAGCGCGGCGGCAATCGAGCTTGTGCTTGAATGAGTACGAGAGAAAGGAATTGTAAAAAATGGATGAAATGAATACTAAAAAGCCTCGCGAGCGCAAGGCCGTGTGGCGGTTGAATATACTCGACGTTGTTATTCTGCTTCTTGCGGCCTTCTTCGTGACCCTTCTCGTTATGTACTTCTTCCCGAAGACAGCCGATGCGTTGGCGGGCGAGGAGACCTACGAGATAACCTACACCGTGGTGTTTTACGGAATAGATGACGGTGTCGATGAGGATATTGTCGACAATCTTCAGGTGGTGGATAAGGAGACAGGCTCTGTCATCGGCTCGGTTACGGGCTCCCCATCCTATGATGGCTATTACGTGAACGAGATAGGCTTTGACGACGCGGGAATGCCCGTGTTCAAGAAGGTCGAATACAGCGGCAAAAGCAATCTTACCGTAGATATTACCGCCCGTGCCACCTATTCGGAAGGGCAGGGGTATACTGTCAACGGTACCCGCATTGCCTGCGGACGTGAGTACGGTCTGCGTATTTCCTCGGCTTTTGAGGGAAACGCGGTATGCACGCTTATTACGGTAAATTCTGACTGAGAGGAGGGCCGATCATGGATAACGAAAACAAGGTAAAAGCCAAGAAAAGATTGGGCTTTAATGCCATCGACGCGCTGATCATAGTGCTGATACTTGCCGCCATCGCCGGTCTTGTTCTCAGATACACGGTGCTCAACGACGTTGAGGACGCATCCTCCTACGATACCTACTATATCACCTTCAAGTCCGGCGAGATTCCCCAGAGTGCTTGCGATGCCCTTGACCAGACGGCAAAGGACGCCGACGGCGAGAATTGGGTATATCTGCAGAACGGCACCACACGGGTCGGCGAGCTGACGGCGGGAAGCGTTACCTATCTTCCCTCCGAAACTCTTGCTGAGGACAAGGACGGAAACAAGGTCGTGATCCATTATCCCGATCTTTTCGATGCCACGGGAATGATCAAATGCGAGGGCTTTGTGTCGAGCGAGACCGGGGCTTTCCGCCTTAACGGCAAGCTCGATCTGGCTGTCGGAAGTGAGCTCAAGGTGCAGACGAAATACGGGGACTTTGTCATTGAGATAACGGCCATAGAGCCCGCTCTTGAGGAGGAATAATTGCGTTTTCGTGCAAAATGACCTTATTTTGATGAAAAATGCGAAAAAATTTCATTAAAAAACACATAAAATTTACTATTGATTAAATTCGGTTTTTTTGATATACTATATATAATAATGTAGTTCTATGATAGGAGCAGCAATTTATGTTATCAAAAGATGTTGCAATAGTTAACAGTATGGGTCTTCACGCCCGCCCCGCAACTTTCTTTGTTCAGAACGCACACAAATACAAGAGCTCGATCTGGGTTGAAAGCGGAGATCGCAAGGTAAATGCCAAGAGCCTTCTTGGTGTGCTTTCGCTCGGGATCGCTAAGGGAATGACTGTTACCTTGATTGCTGACGGTTACGATGAGGAAGAGGCGCTGGCAGGTCTTGCCGAGCTGATCGATTCCGGCATTGGCGAGCAGTCGAACAACTGAGAAAAAAGGCTGTCAGCTTTTGACAGCCTTTTTCTGTACTTTGAGAGGAGGATCGGTAAATGTCGGATCTGCTTGAAAAAGCAAATTCTCTGCCGCTTCAGCCCGGCGTTTATATTATGAAGGATCGCCTCGGCCGGATCATTTACGTGGGCAAGTCGCGCAAGCTGAAGGCGCGGGTGTCCCAGTATTTCCGAAACGGCGAAAAAAATATAAAAACGGCGAAGATGGTGTCGTCGGTCAAGGATTTCGACTACATCCTTTGTGACACCGAGATCGAGGCGCTGACACTTGAAAACGCATTGATCAAGCAGCATTCGCCGAGGTATAATATTCGCCTCAAGGACGCAAAATCCTACCCTTATATCAAGATCACGGCGGGGGAGTACCCGAGCGTGGTGGTGACGAGGAAAAGGGATGCCGACCGCGGCAGGTATTTCGGCCCTTATTCGGGTATCTCCACGGCCTATGCGGTGCTCGGCACATTGCGGCGCACCCTCGGTCTGCCCTCCTGCAAGCGGAGCTTTCCGAAGGATATCGGCAAGGAACGCCCTTGCCTTTACTATCAGATGGGGCGTTGCTGCGGAGTTTGCACCGGCAAGGTCAGCCCCGAGGAATATAGCGGACTTATCCGCTGTGCCGCCGAGATGCTCCGCGGCAACACCGCCGCCGTGCGGCGCGAGCTTTACGACGATATGATGCGCTATGCCGAATGTGAGCAATTTGAGGCGGCGGCCAAGGCGCGGGATACCATCCGCGCGCTGGAGGCACTCAGCAACAAGCAGCATATGGTTGGCGCGCCGGGTAGCGAGGAGGATATCCTCGCCCTCTATTCCGATGAGCTCTGCTCGGCCATCACGGCCTTTTACGTCCGCGACGGCGCGCTGAGCGATAAATCCGAGTTCGTTTTCGGCGCGGACGAGATCTTCGACAGTCCGTCGCTTGCATCGTTTATCTGCCGCCATTACCGTATGCGCGAATATATCCCGAAGAGCATTTACGCCTCTTTCGAGCTTGAGCCCGAGGATGCGGCGTTGGTGGAGGAATATCTTTCCTCGATCGCGGGACGGAGCGTCAGCTTCAGGACCCCACAGCGCGGCGAAATGCGCGCTCTTTGCGAGGTGGCGTCCGACAACGCGCGTGAGAGGGCGAAGCAATACCTTGAGAATCTGCGCAAGGACGACGGAGTTCTGCTGGCACTTGCCAAGCAGCTTGGGCTTGAGGTCATCCCCGAGCGCATCGAGGCCTACGATATCTCGAATCTCGGCAGCGAGCATATTACAGCAGGCATGATCGTCATTGAAAACGGCAGGTTCAAGCGGTCGGATTACCGCGTTTTCAGCATAAAGAGCGTGCAGAACGGCACAGATGACTACGCATCCATGCGCGAGGCGCTGACACGCCGCCTGAGCCATTTGGAGGACGAAAGCGGCGCGTTCTCTATCCCACCCGACCTGATACTGCTTGACGGCGGCAGGGGTCACGTAGGAACCGTGAACGAGGTTCTGGACGAGCTTGGACTTGACATTCCGGTCTTCGGTATGGTCAAGGACGATTACCACAAGACCCGCGCCCTCTGCACTGTAGACGGGGAGATCAATATCGCCCGCGACCAGCAGGTCTTCGTTTTCCTTTACAAGATACAGGAGGAGGTCCACCGCTTCACCGTGTCGCGGATGGATAACGCCAAGCGCAAAACGCTGAAGCACTCGTCCCTTGAGACCGTTCGCGGCATAGGCCCCGAAAAGGCCAAACGGCTCCTCGCCGCATTCGGCGGCACGGGCAAGCTGAAGCTGGCCACTGTGGACGAGATCGCGGCGGTCAAGGGCATCTCGACTGCCGACGCAAAGAATATTTACGAGCATTTTCACAGAACCTAAATATTACGTGCCGCCGCAAGACGGCGGAATGGAGATCAATATGATGAGAATAATTTCCGGCAGGGCAAGGGGGATCAGACTTGCCACCCTTGAAGGCGAAGCCACGCGCCCGACCTCGGAGCGCGCCAAGGAGGCCGTTTTTTCCATGATCCAGTTTGAGCTTGAGGGCAGGGAGGTGCTCGACCTCTTCGGCGGCTCGGGTCAGCTGGGGCTTGAGGCCGTCAGCCGCGGCGCGGCGAGAGCGACCTTCTGCGACCGCGCCAAGCCCGCCGTTGCCGTTATAAACAAGAATATTGAAAAGACCAAGCTTGGTGACAGCTGCCGCGTTATCTGCGCCGATTGGGCCGATGCCCTGCGCCGCTTTGAGGGACGGGAGAAGTTCGATATTATTTTCCTCGACCCACCCTACGCCGAGCGGCTGATCCCCAAGGTTCTGCAGAAGCTTGATCGCCTGATCAAGCCCACGAGCCTCATCGTCTGTGAAAGTGCCGAGCCCGACGTTTTCGGGAAGACCGACCTTGCGGATAAATTTGAGGTCGTCAAAAGCGCAAAATACGGCGTGGCGCACGTTACGATCCTGAAGATCAAATGAGATGCGTGAAAGCTCATTCACCTGTACGGTGAGTTTATCCGATCACTCAAGGCAAAAACGCTTTCGGTTCAAAGATCCGATCCGTGATGCGGCCGCGTTTTTTGAAAATTATTTTTGCCGTCACAGGGCGGCGGAATGGAGATCAATATGAAAACTTGTATAGTTCCCGGTAGCTTTGACCCCTTCACCCTCGGCCACCTTGACGTTGTTAAGCGCGCCGCAGGGCTTTTCGACAAGGTCTACGTGGCAATTATGATAAATTCCCAAAAGACGGGAAAATTCGACTTCGCACAGCGCAAAAGGATCGCCGAGCTCTCCTGCGCGGGGCTTGAAAACGTGGAGGTTATCACCGCCGACGGCTTGCTGGTCGATCTTTGCCGCGCCCTCGGCGCGTCGGCCGTGGTCAAGGGAGTCCGCGACGCGCAGGATTGCACCTACGAGATCAATATGGCGCGTATGAACGGCTTTATTGACGAGAGCTTTGAGACGGTGCTCCTGCCCGCCAAGCCCGAGCTGTCCTTCCTCTCATCTACCTTCGTCCGCGAGCTGATGAAATACGAAAAGCCCCTCGACGGAGCTCTTCACCCCGTCGCGGTGGCCTATATTTCGGTTATTTGATTTTTTAAGACCCCTTTTGCGAAAGGGGTCTTGTTTTTTGATCAGACAGACCGATAAATCGGAGTTTGAAGGTTTAGGCTGAACCCCTTATTGAAAGTTTTGATAAAACTTTTTCAAAAGTTTTTTGCGATCCAACGGCAACCCGTTGGTCGCGCTCCGCAGAGCGCGAAATACCTTTCGTTCCGAAGGAACGACGGCGGC
>JAFTOB010000001.1 GCA_017451545.1 Clostridia bacterium
CGCTAAGCAATCAAGTTGCGACTCACTCAAAGCCTCCCCCTTTGGGGGAGTGTGGCTTGCAGTAATGCTTCGCAAAACTGCGCCGGAGAGGGCTTGGTTACCCTCTCAGTCGCTTCGCGCCAGCTCTCCCAAAGGGAGAGCCATTGTCTTAACCGCTTTTGAGGCTGGTTTCAGCAAAATCTGTTTAAACCCTTCAAATTCCGATTTGTCGGTCTATCCAATTAAATAAAAATCGAAAACCGAAGGTTTTCTTCCTAAATGTTGCCGCAGGCAACGCATCATGCGCCGCAGGCGCGCATCATTCCTCATTTCGCGAAGCGAAACATCATTTGCCGCCCACGCCTTCGCTCCGGCCGTTGCCGGCGATTTGTCGGTCTGTTTGTTGCGCACGGGGGCGATCCTCCGTGTTTTCACAGAATGCCGCTCTTATATTTGAAGGGAGTTTCGCCGAATTTTTTCTTAAAAACGGCGATGAAGTGTGAGCAATCGGAAAAGCCCGAGAGCATACAGGCCTCGGTCACAGTCCTTCCCTCCTCCAGCTTGGATTTCGCAAAGGAGAGCTTTTTCGCCTCCAGAAATTCGTGGGGCGAGATGCGCAGATACTTGCGAAACCAACGGTTCAACGTGGCGGAGCTGATATAATGACGGCTCAGCAGGTCGCCGATGGTGCGTATATCGGTGAAATTTGCGTTCAGATCGTCAAGTATCTCCTGCAGCGGCGCGGGCATGACCTCCTGCGTGGGCGCGCTGTGTGCGCCGCCCTTCTCACCGAGGTAGGAGAAAAGCTCAAAGACGGTGGCCGTCTGCAAAAATTTTTTGTCTCCGTCGATCTGCTCCTTGAGCCGCGTGAGAAGCTCGGCGGGGCGGGTCTTTTCCTCGCCGAAGGAATAATAGTCGGTGTCGAAAAAGCCGCGCAGATAGTCAAAGATCCGAGAGCCCGCGCCAAAGTCGATCCACAGACAAAAATGCTCGTGAACGGCGGGCGAGTGGTAGATGCAAAGGTGCACGTCACCCGGCTTCGTGACGATCATATCCCCGCTTTTTATGCGGTAAAGGCGGTTGTTGACCCAGAAGGACACGTCGCCCTGCAGATTGAAATAGAGCTCGTAATAATCGTGAATGTGGGATTCGTCGTGCTTCGGGTCGCCCGGCTCGGCAAATTCGTTACTGTAACGCAGGCGGTAGCGCACGCCGCCGTCGGTCAGGGTTGCGCAGTTAAGAATGGGCTGATATATCATAGGCCCTCCGAAAATGATTGATTTTTTATATTTTTTGATCGATAACGGGTATAAATACGGATATTTTTATTGTATTATAATACATACAGACAGAAAAGTCAATACTCAGGAGATCAATATGAATTTTCTCAACGATCAAAAAACATTTTCCTTCAAGCTGGGCGGCGTGAGCTGCCACGAGCTTCCCTGCACCGTCGAGGTCGAGCAGAGCGGTAACACGGTCACGTCGGTTTACAGCTTTGACGGCGGTCTGCGGCTGACCAACGTCAAAAAAAGCTACCCCGAGTTCGACGCCTGCGAGTGGGTCAACTACATAGAAAACACGGGGGATGCTCCCACCGAGATCGTCTCCGAGCTTTACGATTGCGACTGCGAGCTGCCGCTGGAGCACGAGGACCCGAAGGCCAAGAGCGCATATATGCCCGACCCGAAGAAGGCCACGAGGATATACGCGCCCACGGGCTCGCACTGCGTTATGGGTGAGTTCTTCAGCGATCCCGATTACACCGAAAACAACAAGCGCGTAAACCATCTCTATCCCGGCAAATCGGCTTGCTTCGCCGCATCGGGCGGTCGCTCAAGCTCGACTCGCGCGCCCTTTTTTAACGTGGAAAAGAACGGCGCGGGCTACGTTTTCGCCATCGGCTGGACGGGTCAGTGGAACGCCGAGATCGGCCGCACCGAGGACAGCCTGACCTTCAAGTCGGGGATCGAGGACGTAAATTTCCGCCTCCTTCCCGGTGAAAAGCTCCGCACCTCGTCGGTCGTCATTATGCCCTACGAGGGCGATTTCGTCGCCTCGCAGAACAAGTGGCGCAGGCTGGTAAGAAAGCATTTTTCGCTCATCGGCTCGGAGGGCAGGCCTGAAACCGGCCCCCTTTGCACCTCCATCTGGGGCGGAATGAGAAGCGCGGCCGTCATCGAGCGAGTCCGAGCCATCAAGGAGCTTGCCCTTCCGCTTGAGTACGTCTGGATGGATGCGGGCTGGTGCGGCGGCAATACTCAGCCGAGTGCCTCCGAATTTGAGGGCGACTGGGCCGAACACACGGGCGACTGGCGCATAAGCCCCAACATTCACCCGCAGGGTCTGCGCGACGTATCCGAGGCCATTCACGGTGCGGGAATGAAATTCCTTTTGTGGTTTGAGCCCGAGCGCGTAAGATATCAGACGCCCATCGTCACCGAGCATCCCGAATACTTCCTGCGCAATGGCGAATCGCACAACCTTTTGCTCAACCTCGGCAACGAGGAGGCTTGGAGCTACTGCTTCGAGACGCTCTCGGGGATCATAGAGGATCTCAAAATAGACTGCTACCGTCAGGATTTCAACTTCGCGCCCCTTGAATATTGGAGAGCCGCCGACGCCGAGGACAGGCGCGGCATATCCGAGATCAAGCACATAACGGGGCTTTACCGCCTTTGGGACGCCCTGCTCGAGAAATTCCCGGGTCTGATCATCGACAACTGCGCCTCGGGCGGCCGACGCATCGACATTGAGACCCTGCGCCGCAGTATGCCCATGTGGCGAAGCGACTATCAGTGCCCCGCAAACTACGATGCCGACGCCTCCCAGTGCCACGCTCTCGGCTTTAACGCCTGGATGCCCTATTCGGGAATCGGAACGGGTCGGCTTTACGACGAATACCGCGTTCGCAGTGCCTACGCGTCCTCGCAGACCTCGGGCTATTTCTACACCGAGAACGAGCCCTACGCAGAGACCCCCGAAAAGGTGGCCTTCCTGCGCAAATATCTCGCAGAGTATCTGCGCGTGCGCCCCTACTTCGCTGAGGATTTCTACCCGCTGACAGAGTATTCGGACAAGCCCGACGCTTGGTGCGGCTGGCAGCTTCATAATCCCGAGGACGGCTCGGGTGTTCTCCAGCTCTTCCGCCGCGAGAGCTCGCCATACGATGCCGCCACCCTTTCCCTGCGCGGCCTTGAGGCGGGCAGAATCTACCTCTTTGAGGATGCCGACGGCGGAGAGTTCAGTGCCACCGCCGAGGAGCTCGCGGCCTACCGCTTCGAGATCCCCGAAAAGCGCAAGGCCAAGCTCTATTTCTACAAAGCGCTCTGAGTTACAAAAATCGGAGTTTATTTGAAAGATTTTTTTCGAGAACCTTCTTGCAAGAAGGTTCTCGAGCTCTCCAAGAAACTTTAATGCATTGGTTAATTTAAGTGGGCTGTTTATCCTTCAAAATTCGCTCGGTCGCGAATTTTGAGTCATTATATCGGCTAAATCGTTCGCGCTCTCGCAGGCGCGCAGTCC
>JAFTOB010000135.1 GCA_017451545.1 Clostridia bacterium
GCGAAGCGACTGAGAGGGTAAAAAAGCCCTCTCCGGCACGGCACGCCGCGCTACCTCCCCCAGCGGGGAAGGCTTTGAGTGAGTCGCGGTTCGATTATTTAGCGGTCTAAATTTTTCAAACTCTTTCAAATAAACTCCGATTTATCGGTTTCTTCACCTTCGGGTGATCGTGTCAGGTGCAAGGTCACGCTACCCGTGCTTCCGCCGCCCGGCGGCACGGGCCCGATTTATCGGTGCGTTTCACCGTCGGGTGATCGCGGGCATGAAAAGGTCACGCCACCCGAGCCTTGCCCGCCGGGGCGCCCGGCCCGATTTGTCGGTCTCTTCGGTTCAATGAATCCGTATTGCTTTTTTTTGGAATAATCTGCGATAATATTCACAATTTTTTCAAAAAAGAGCAAAATATTGTTGAAATCCTGCAATTCATATGATATAATGAAGATGGGTGTATATACATTTTTTACAAATCGAGGTGTAAGAAAGATGCTGAAGCACGATCCCGTGGAGGACACGCCCGAATTCCGCGCCATTGCCGACGAGCTCGAGAAAAAGATCCTTGCCCGAATAGGCCCAAATCGCGGAATGGGCTACTGCCACCTTTATTGGAGCACAAAAAGGGAGATCCTCGAGGCCGATTACGGCATCCGCTGGCGATCCCCTGCAATAATGAACCCGAGAGTCAAATTCGACTGATAAAGACCCGACCGCTCCGCTATTTTATCAAAAGGAGAAATGAATATGAACGAAGAAAAAATGCAAAAAATACGCGAGCTTGAAAAAGAGCTGAGCTTTATGATCGACCCCGAAAAGAGCCTTGACGAAAAGCTGAAGGTCCTTGACAGCTCCTATTGGCGCGCCCACAACGCGGGCTATTGCGACTATATGGCGGGTCAGCGCATGGCGGGCGTCGATAACTGGCAGGTCGATCAGCACGATCGTGATCTCAAATATAAATGGGAGGTCGGTCGCTTGGCCGAGCTTTTGACCGAGCTCAAAAACGAGGAGCTCTGGAACCAAGCAAGCCGTCTTTTTGACGAGGACAAGGAGGCAGGCTTCCGCGCCTGGCTTGAGCTTTGCGAGCAGGGCGACGCCCGCTCGGCGCATACGGTGGGCTGGTGCCTGCGAAACGGCTACGGAACAGAGAAGGACGTGGCACGGTCCGAGGAGTATTACAGACTCGCCATCAGCCGCGGCTACGTAAACTCCTACAACGGTCTTTATTGGCTGCTTACCGAGAACGGCAAGTCCGAGGGCACCGTTGAGCTTTTGCTTGAGGGAGCCGCGAAGAACAGCGCAGGCTGCTACGATACCCTTGCAGGTCTGTGCGACAGAGGGGAGATCTTCGGCGGCAATATGCGTGTGGCCGCCTTCCTCGCCGCACGCGCCTACGAGCTTGACCCGACGTGCGGCGCCATGCTCGGTATGTACTATATGAACGGACAGTTCCTCCCGCAGGTCTATCCTTACGCCAAATACTGCCTTGAGAAAGCAGGCTTTACGAAGGCCGAGCTTGAGGAGTGCGGCGTTGAATTGCCCGAGGGCTGGGACAGCATCGAGTCTATCGCACCCAAGTACCCCGACTTCGGCCTGACTCTCGACACCTGCGAGGGTGCCGTTGACCCCGATGCGCTTATGGAAAAGGCGTACGGGCTGATCTACGGCGACGAGCCCGACCGCGAGGCCGCCAAGCCCTTGGTGCTTGAAGCCGCCCGCGCAGGCAGCTCGAAGGCTATGTACTACACTTATATTCTGGGTATGGACGAGTGCGACAACCTCTTGGTGCGGGGCGCCGACGAGTACGGTAACCTTGACTGCATCGAGCTTCTCGCCTCGCTTTTCACCGAGAACGCCACCTTCAAGGTAGGCAACACCTTCCTGAATCACGCGGTGCGCTATTGGAATATGCGTAAAAAGCTCCACGGCAGCATACCCCTCAGTGAGGAGATGGCAAAGAGCTACGAGGTCTATTCAAAGGGGCTTGACGAGGCACTCGGCAACGTCACCTACGAATACGATCCCGACGCCAACGCGGTGCTTCTCCGCGCCGACGGCACGTTTGATAAAATAAAAGTTGATTTCGGCTCGCTTGCAGGGCTTTACGCGCCCCTCGGCTGTGATCGCATCAACATAATCTCCACCCCGTCGGTCCGCAATATATCCGATATGCTGGGCTTCACCGTGGTTATGTACTGCGACGAGCGCGGAATGCAGAAGAGACTGCCCGAAAACGGCCGAGCGGCGCTGATGTCGGGCTACGATGTGATCTTCGGCGACGCCGTCATTTGCGGCTTCAAGGACGATTACGTACCGCTCTACCGCCACGAGGTCGAGGCCGTTTGCGAAATGCTGAAAATCTGCTGATTGGGAGGACAAAATGAATATTATTTGGGTAATAAGAGAAATTTGCGCCGCTGAGGGCGGCTTCGAGGATATGTTCAACCGTCAGGACAGCTACAGACGGCTGACAGAGCTGTCGGACGACAAAAAGGACGCCGAGCTCTTCGCAAAGCTGATCTACGGCCGCGCGAGAGAGACGGTCGCCGAGCTTATCCACGACGCTTATAATTACGAAAGCTACACCCCGAAGATCCGCGCCGAGCTGACAAGGAGCGGCCTGACCGAGGCCGACGCCCGTCGCGCCCTTGAGATCTTCTACGAGGCCTTCGGCTTCCCGGGCTACCGCCGCACGGACCCCAAGAAAATGGGACTCGTCATCTCGGAGGACGGCAATTTCCGCACCGAGTACACCGGCGAGGTCAGGGACGGCAAGGAGCACGGCGTTGGCATCCGCACCTGCTACTACGAGGGCAAATGGTGCAACTATGACGAATGCGTATGGGTCGACGGCGTGATGTGCGGCTACGATAACGCCAAGGAAATGGAATTCGGTATGTTTGAGGACAAGAAGATCGGCTTTGTGGTCAACGATTGCTTCGTCGGCAAAATGAGGGTCATTCCCGCAGGGGAGGACGAGCCCTTTGACGATAACTTCACAAAGCTCAATATCAAATAAGGGAGAAAATGCTATGAAACTTACGTTTAAGGTAATCGCTCTGTTGCTCTGCGCAGCCATTCTGTTACCCGTTCTCGCGTCCTGCGGATTCTTTGAATCCGACGGAGAAGAGAAGGAAAATGCCGATATTCACGGATCGGTCAGCGGTAAGGTATATAAAAACGAATATTTCGATCTTTCCCTGACCATTCCCGCCCATTGGGTGTTTGAGGATAAAGAGAATCTTTCGGAAAATCCCTATTTCTTCTTCACGGACAGAACCGAGTCCGAAAAGAAGAACAGCGAGTTTTCATTTGAGTGCCGCGCGGTCAACGAAGTGACTGCCGATGCAATTGAGATCAGCATAGAAAAGCTTGACAGCAAATACGTGTTTAACGGTCAATGGAACTTCAGTAATTGGTCGACGGGCAGCGGCCGTTTCAGTGGCAGACCCGAATATTTCGAAAGTTCGGGAGAGACCGTCGGTGAGATTGCGGGCGAGCAATACTACGGCCGGCAATATATGATCACCAACGAGGGAAATCCTGCGGGCAGAGAGTCGATCTTCTTCAAGAGAGTCAACGAATACATAATTGCCATCTCTATCCTTTCCGACGGCTTCTTTGGAGAGGACGCGTCCTTCAATAAAAACAACGCCATCGGCAGAATGACCGATTGGTTCGGCAAGGCAAACGCCCCCGCTACCTCCATGAACGCGGAGGGCGGCGGATATTACCTCAACGATATTATGGCACCCCACCCGGAGAGCGATATGTTCTATTCACAGTACCGCAGAAACGATCCCTTTACTATCGCGGGAGAGACGTTCTACGACTGCATTCCGCTTGATAACGGAAACTCGTACGGCACGGGCAAGCAGAAAGACGTGGTCTATTATCTGGACGGGGTGACCTACAACGAGCTCAGCTTTACCACGGGCGTGATGGATGAAAGAATTGAAGCCACAACCTCGCCCGATCAATACGTGGCGTTTGAGATACTGCTTGACGGCAAGCAGGTATTTGAAGAACGCCAGTACGCGTTTGCAAAGGCGCAGACCTTTAAGGTGGATATTACGGGCGCAAAGAAAATGGTCATTCGCGTGAGAGATAATTGGGAGCTTACCGAGTGCGTTATAGCAGATCCCGTTATTTCGGAAAAGCCTCGTACTATTGACGATACGGTCAAGACGGTTGAGGGAACAGTCGACTTCTTCGAAGGAGCGTCCATGTTCTATATAACCGAAAGCACCAAGTTGTACGATGGAAAGGGCAAAGATAGCTTCACTGTTGCGGGCAAGGAGTACAATAATGGACTTGTTATGCACGATGCATGGATAGTAAGTGCACCCTCTTATTATAATCTTGGAGGAAAATATAAGCAGTTCAATTTCTCCGTGGGAGTTGTGGAGGAATCCATGTATGCGGACGGAGGTTGGCTCAATATATATCTTGACGGCGTTAAGATCCTTGACGTTGAGCTTGAGTATGATATGCCCTCGGTGAGCTATTCGCTTGACGTTACGGGAGGACACATTCTTTGTATCAAGGTAAGCGCTGGCATTGATTACGCCGGACTGCATCAGGCGGATTATGGGTTTTATAATATGACGCTTGGCGCACCCGTGATAGAAGAGCCCGAGACAGTAAAGCCCGGATCGTATAAGCTTATCGGTGAAATAGGCGTTCCGTTCTCCACGAAGGCAACGCGCGTATACGACGGATCGACCAAATACAGAGGACATTATCTTGGCGATATCTTCTACAACGAAGGAATTGCTATGGAATCCATTTACAGCTTTATGGGCTCTCCCTTGGATTCCGCTATGCCTGCCGAAGCAAACTTCAAGCTTGGCGGACAGTTCAAGTATCTTACCTTTACCGTGGGACGCGTGGATAAGAGCCACGTAAAAGATGACGTTCTCGTCATCTACGGTGACGGGGTTGAGCTTGCACGCTACCCTCTCACCGCAACCGCCTTCCCGAAATCCTACGAGCTGAATATCGAGGGCGTTGACGTGCTTCAGTTCAGCCTGCTCGGTATGCCGGCACTGACGCGCGGAACCTATATGGTGGCGGATATCGGAGTACATACCCACGAGATCGGCGAGCTTGATTTCTTCAAGCACGAAGAGGAACCCTTCCCGGAGACGGTTGATCTGATGGAACGCTTTAAGCCCTACGAGTATATGAGCGCCGAGGGCAACGGACACGACGAGATCCGTTATTTCAACGGCATTTACGACGGCACCGACAACAGAAAGTTCTTTACGATCGACGGCGTAGATCATACGCGCGGCTTCGTGCTCTCCACATCCGTATATTTGTCGCTGGATGCAGGTGGTCTTATAGGCGCGGGATCCTTCGGCGTCGCAGGATTTGTCGGCGGAGCACTTGCGCTCATGGCTCTCGCTGCTTCGAGTGAAGTCAGTCAGGCATCCTTCGCTTGCTTTAATCTGCAAAATCAGTATAAGACTATGACCTTCAACGTTGGTGTTGTGGACGGACAGAACGAGAATGACAAGAGAGCACAACCCTACGACACGCTGTACGTGTTTGCAGACGATAAGATCGTTGGCGAATACAAGCTTACGGGCGATATGGAAACGGTTGAGATCACCGTGGATATCAAAAACTGCGAGCGGTTGGCGTTCTGGCTTGATCACAACAGGAATTCTTATTCCTATGGCATCTTTGATGCAACTATTACGAAATAAGGGGACACGGCATGTATTACTTAAAGATAACCTACGATATTTCCACCGGCAAGTCTGTCTTCATCCCGGCAGACGGCAAGCACCATGGTGTAACCCAAGGGCTCAGTGCCTTGGCGAAGGAAACCGGTGACGGCGGCTTTTCCGTGGAAACGCTTACCTGGGAACGCGATGATCCCGGCGATACCGCGCAGAAGGAGCAGGAGATCCGCATGGCTCACACAGTGAAGGTCGGGGAAGTATGCTCGGGCAGCTACAGCGTCAGCGACTGGTCCTACCTTAAGGGCGTGTCTTACAGGCACCCGAGCTACAGAGCAGAGGTGGTTGACGGCAGAATCGCCCTGAAGGAAAGCGACGATCCCGTTATCAAAGCGCGGGTGTGTGTCGAAATGGGCGATTACGCAAAGGCAGATGCATTGTTGCGGCCTATCCTGCCGCCCGATCCGAACTATTATTATTTCACAAACCGCGAGGCCAATCGGCTGCAGGCACAAAGATACGAGCTGGGGCTTGGTGTAGAAAAGGATCTTGATCGGGCTTACGTACACTACCTCTATGCCGAAGCTGCTGATGATGTTGTCCGTTTGATGGATATGGGCTACGGCAAGGGCGTGCTTGAGGAGGACTATCGCGCCATTGACTTTTGCAAATATCATTTTTACAAGCTGATACATGCGGCAGGCGAGGTGGAATACGCCGAATACAGGATCCTTTGGGACGCCGGCTGCTGGCTGTACGAATGGCACGAAAAGAACTCCACGGACAAGGATGATATGCAAAAGCGAAGAAGCTATGCGCTTTGCCGCCGTCAGGCTTGTGAGTGGATAATCGAAAAAGAAGATAGGGATAAGGCGTTGAACGGTAAGCTTACACTTTACCTCGGTGCATATCTTGCCTATCTTGAGGAGGGCAGCGAGGGAAAATGCACCTATGTTTATGAGAATGACGGCAGTAAACACGGGGAAACCAGCATTTATTCCGCAGAGAGCTACATCGAAAGAGCTGTCGCGGCGGGCAATGAGCTTGCCATCCGCGGAAAAGCATTTATGGATGCCGTAAAGGAGGCAAAAAATGAGTGATATAAACAAAAAATGGTCGAAATACATTCTCCGTCTTGATCGCGAAACGCACGAATATACCTACGGCAGTTGGTATGACCACTATTGGAACGAGGTCTATGACGTCTTTGAAGGGGCAGACCAAACAAGCCGCGGCGAGAGAATCAGGATTGATGAATTGACCGAAAATGAGATCAGATTCACCTTCTTTGATGAAAACGCGCAGAGGGGCATCGAGGACGTGATTTCTCTTGACAAGCCCCGCGTATGCCTGCGCGGCAAAAGCGAACAGGGCGGCAGCAATGAGTACGCATGGTCGCGCAGCGATCACGTTGTTCTGATGATTGAGAAAAAGGATGAGTAATAAGAAAGCAAAATGCCCCAAATGCGGAAGTAAAAACGTGGTTTGCTTGGATGGCCATGGTGCCATCTCCAAGTACGGAAAAAACGTCATGATCGACATCGCCCCCGATATGTGGCTGTGTAAGGATTGCAACGAAAGCGTTAGACCAAAAACAAGTGAATTACGCGGAGGTATTACCATGAATGACACAAAAAAAGAGCAGTTCGATCTTAAAGCCTTAGCAGAGGATGTGGTAAAACGTCCTGCGCCGGAAAGCTGCGAAGAAATCGCCCGGCTTTTACAAGGATTGCCACTTTGGAGCTCTTTCATCAACACGTCGCCGAGGTCGGAGCAAAAGAGGGCACTTGAATTGTTGAAAGAAAAGTCACTCTCTCCTACGGCAGAGGAGATTCTGTTTATGGCCGAGATCGGTTGCGGTAAATATCATCGACTCCGCAGGGATGGTGACTTCAGTTGTTTCAATTCGGAAAAGGCTTCGGAGCTTTACAGACAATATTACGAGCTGACCGGCATCGAAGAGGTAAAA
>JAFTOB010000136.1 GCA_017451545.1 Clostridia bacterium
ATATAAACCCTGTAGGGACCGGCGTCCTCGACGGTCCATTATACGAAAAATCAATGAAATCAAAGGTTTTTCGCCGTTTCGCCTTTCCCATCTTCGCGGACCGTCGAGGACGCCGGTCCCTACATTTCGTTAGGTTTACGCCGTTCATTCTGCGCCTTGGATTTTCAAACAAACTCCGATTTATCGGTTTGTCGAATTCAAACAAAATCGAAAACCGAAGGTTTTCTTCCTAAATGTTGCCGCAGGCAACACATCATGCGCCGCAGGCGCGCATCATTCATCATTTCGCGCAGCGAAACATCATTTGCCGCCCCGCGGCAACTTAAAAGCCGCGGCCTCGCATCGGCGAAGCCGCAGCTTGCTTATATTTCTCCGAAAAGGCGAAGTGCTTCACGGGCCGCGTTCTGCTCGGCGTCCTTTTTGGTCTTGCCGCTGCCGTGACCGATAATATTGCTTCCCATCCGCGCCTCCACCACGAAGGTCTTGGCGTGATCGGGTCCGCTCTCGGATATGGGAGCGTAGGTCAGGTTCACCGCGCCGTCCTGCTGAAGGAACTGCTGGAGCATCGTCTTATAGTCCTTGGTCTTGCCCGAGGCCTCGATCTTTTCAAGCTCGGCGGTGATGAAGGGCAGCAGGAACCTCTGAACTATGCTCTTTCCTTCTCCGTCTGCATCGAGGTACATTGCCGCCAGCAGAGCCTCAAAGGCATCGGACAGCAGGGATTTGTTGCCCCGACCGCCGTTTTTGTCCTCGCCCACGCCGAGCAGGAGATAGTCTCCGAGCCCGATCTCGCGCGCAAAGCCCGCAAGAGCCCTCTCGCAGACCACCTCGGCGCGCATTTTGGTCAGATCGCCCTCGTCGCGCTCGCGGAACTTCTCAAACAGGTATTCACTTGTGATGATGGACAGCACCGAGTCGCCGAGAAACTCAAGTCTTTCGTTGCAACGGCAGACCTCGCCCTTCCCGCGGTGTTCGTTTGAATAGGACGAGTGGGTCATGGCCGTAGTCAGCAGACCTATGTCCTTGAATTTATATCCGATCTTATTTTCCAGCCCCTCGAGAGGCTTTGAAACGCTGCTCATTTGCTTACTCCTTTGATTGATTCTCGGCCTGTCTGACCGCACGGAAATATTCGGCATCCTTTGCGATGTCGTATGTAATTCCCGTGTCGACGCAGGCAATGGCCTGACGGATGGCGCTTTTGAAGGCCTTGGCGTTGGACGAGCCGTGGGCCTTGATGACCGGCTTTGAAATGCCGAGAATGGGTGCGCCGCCGTACTCCGTGGGGTCGTATCTGCGTTTTATATCGCGGAGCTTGCTCTTGACCATAACGGCCGACATCATAGACACGGGCGAGGCCTTGAAGAGGTTCTTGAGCTCTCCCATGACCATTTTACCCATACCCTCCACGCATTTGAGGAAGATATTACCGCAAAATCCGTCGGTGACCAGCACGTCGCAAACGTCGAACTGCACCTGATTTCCCTCCACGTTGCCAACGAAATTGATCTTGTCACAGCCCGAAAGAACCTTGTAGGCCGAAACTCGCAGCTCTGTGCCCTTGCAGTCCTCGGTGCCGTTATTGAGCAGACCCACACGGGGATTTTCCACGTTATAGTAATTTCTCATATAGGTCGAGCCCATAATGGCGAACTGCATAAGATTTTCCTCGGTGACTACGAGGTTTGCGCCCGAATCCAGCAGCATAACGGGTGGCGAAAAGGGCAAAATGGAGCCGATGGCCGCTCTTTGCACGCCGCGGATCTTACGCACTATCAGCGATGCGCCTGTAAAGAGCGCGCCGGTATTGCCCGCGCTGACGGCCACGTCGCCCTCTCCCTCTGCGAGCAGGCGCAAAGCGGTGGACATTGACGAGTCCTTTTTGGCGCGGACGACGCAGATAGGATCGTCCTCCATCGAGATAACGGTATCGGTATGCACGATGCTGAAGCGGCTGATATCGTAGCCCTCGTCTCGCGCCGTCCTCTCAATTATCTCACGGTCACCCACAAGTATGAAATTGGCGTTGTATTCGCTGTCTGCGCTGAAAACACCGCGCAGTATCTCGAGCGGGGCGTTATCGCCGCTCATTGCGTCAACGATAATTCTCATAAAAAAGCTGTACCTTTCCGGCGCTTTTGCGCCAAATCAGGATCATCCGAAGATTTCATCTATCACCGAGAGCGCCCGTGCGGCCAGCGCCTCGTTCTTTGCTGCCTTTCCGCCCTTGACCCTTGCGGGCAGGGGCTCGACTATGCCGAAATTGGCATTCATCGGTGTGAATTTGGACACACCGCCGCCGCTGACGTATGCCGCCATAGCACCGAGCATCGTGGTGCGGGGGAGAATGACTCCCTCCTCGCCGAGGGCGCGGGCGGCGGCATTGATACCGGCCACAAGTCCCGAACCCGCCGACTCCACGTAGCCCTCCACGCCCGTCATCTGACCGGCGAAGAAAAGCTTACGGTTTGCCACCGTTGAATAATCGGCGGCGAGGAAGCCCGGCGAATTCATATAAGTGTTGCGGTGCATGACACCGTAGCGCAGGAAGGTGGCGTTCTCGAGCCCGGGGATTAGGCCGAAGACCCGCTTCTGCTCGGGGAAGGTCAGGTGGGTCTGGAAGCCCACTATATTGTACATAGTACCCTCGACGTTTTCCTTGCGGAGCTGAACGACGGCGTAGGGCTCGCGACCCGTTTTCGGATCGGTGATGCCCACGGGCTTCAGCGGTCCGTAGCGCATCGTATCGTAGCCGCGGCGAGCCATGACCTCGATGGGCATACAGCCCTCGAAAACGGTCAGCTTCTTGCCCTGCTCCTCTTTATCGAATTCCTTGAGCTCGGCCTCGCGCGCGGACACAAGCTCTGTATAAAATCTGTCGTACTGCTCGCGGTCCATGGGGCAGTTGATATAATCGGCATCGCCCTTATCATAGCGTGAGGCGAAGAAGGCCACGTCCATATTTACCGACGCAAAATCCACGATGGGTGCGGCGGCATCGAAGAAGTGGAGGCCGGGGCAGCCCAGCTCCTTTTCGATGTACTCCGCCATAGGGTCGGAGGTCAAAGGCCCCGTGGCTATGACGGTAATGCTGTCGGGATCCACCGACGATACCTCGCCCGAGACGATCTCAACGTTCGGGTGCTCGGTCAGAGCCTTCGTTATATAATCCGAAAACTTCTCCCGATCCACGGCCAGCGCGCCGCCCGCGGGAACCTGAGTGGCATCCGCCGCGCGCATAATGAGCGAATCCGCACGTCGCATCTCCTCCTTGAGCAGGCCAATGGCGTTGGATACCGCCGCGGCGCGCAGGGAGTTTGAGCAGACGAGCTCTGAGAATTTGGGAGAATGGTGGGCGGGGGTATATTTTTCGGGCTTCATCTCGCAAAGGCGCACCTTGACGCCCCGCTTTGCGATCTGCCACGCGGCCTCACAGCCTGCAAGACCCGCGCCTATGACCGTTACTGTTTTTTCGTTTGACATTATCAGTCCTGATCCTTTGCTTCCTCGTGCTCGCACTTATATCCGCACTTGCGGTCGGCGCACACGAGCATATTTTTGCCCTTCTTGACGAACAGCATCTTGCCGCAGTCGGGGCAGGTCTTGTCGGTGGGCATATCCCAAGAGGAGAAATCGCACTCGGGGTAACGCTCACAGCTATAGAAGGTGGATTTGTTTCTGCCGTGCTTGCGCAGGATCTTTGCGCCGCACTTGGGGCATTTTACGTCTATCTCTTTTGCTATTTGCTTTGTGTTCTTGCACTTGGGGAAGTTTGAGCAAGCATAGAAGCTGCCGAACTTACCGCTTCTTATGACCATATCGGCGCCGCAGAGCTCGCACTTGATGTCGGTCTTGACGGGCTCGGGCTTTTCGGGCTTTGCCGCCTCGGCCTTGGGCTTTTTCTCCTCAAGAGGCTTTGTATTCTTGCACTTGGGGTAGTTGGGGCAGGCGGCGAACTTACCGTAACGGCCGCTCTTTACCACCATGGTGGCGCCGCACTTATCGCAGATAAGGTCGGTCTCGACGACGGGCATGGGCTCTGCCTTTTCGGTCTTTTCGTCGGCGGCCTTCAGCTTGGGCTCGAAATCGGCCCAGAAGCTGCCGAGCACACCCTCAAGGGTATCGTTTCCGTTTTCAATGCCGTCGAGTCTGTCCTCCATATTTGCGGTGAAGGTGTAGTCGACGATATCGGCAAAGCTCTCCTTCATAAGCTTTGTGGTGATCTCGCCAAGCTTGGTGGGGACGAGCATTTTGCCGTCGCGCGCCACGTACTCGCGGGAAATGATAGTGGTAATAATGGGGGTATAGGTGCTGGGGCGTCCTATTCCCTTCTCTTCAAGGAACTTGATCAGCGATGCCTCGGTGTATCTGGGCGGTGCCTCGGTGAAATGCTTTGCGGGGATCACTTCCTCGCAGCCGAGGAGCTGGCCCTCGGTCAGTGCGGGCATCTTTATATCCTTCTCTTCCTTTGCCTCGTCGGCCTTGCGGACGGTCTCGTCGTCGGTCTCCTCGTAAACGGCCATATAGCCGGGGAAGGTGACGGTATAGCCGCCGGTGCGGAAGATATATCCTGCCGAATCAAAATCGGCGGTGACGGTTGCAAGGGTTGCAGACTCCATCTGGCTTGCGATAAAGCGATCCCAGATAAGCTTATAGAGCTTGAACTGGTCGGGGGTCAGATGGGATTTTATAAGCTGGGGCTCATACTCGGGCTTGGCAGGGCGGATGGCCTCGTGAGCATCCTGCGCGCCGCTTCTCGACTTGTAGTTGCGGAAGGTGGCGGGGCAGTATTTCTCGCCGTACTTCTCGGTAATGAGAGCCTTTGCGGCCGGCTGTGCGTCGGTCGAAACTCTCTGGGAATCGGTACGCATATAGGTAATAAGACCCTGAGAGCCGCCGCGCTCGGCGCCTATATTGACACCCTCGTAGAGCTCCTGCGCCACCTTCATGGTGCGGGCCGACTGGAAGCCCAGCTTTTTGGAGGCCTCCTGCTGCAGAGTGGAGGTGGTGAAGGGGGGTGCGGGGAATTTATGCTTGATGGCGTGCTTGATGCTCTTGACGGTAAAGGGCTTGCCCGCAACCGCCCGCAGCACCTTCTGTGCCTCGGATTCGTTTGCCAGCTTAATCTTACCGTTCTCGTCGCCGTAGAACTTGACCGAGAAGCTCTTGCCGTCCTCGGTGTAAAGGGTAGCGTCGATGGTCCAGTATTCCTCGGGCTCGAAGGCGCGGATCTCCTCCTCGCGGTCAACGATTATTCTGGTGGCCACAGACTGAACGCGACCCGCCGACAGACCGTTCTTTACGTTCTTCCAGAGGAAGGGGCTGAGCTTATAGCCCACGATTCTGTCGTATATACGTCTCGCCTGCTGGGCGTTGACCAGATTCATATCGATCTTTCTGGGATTTTTGATGCCGGTCTTGACCGCCGTTTTGGTGATCTCGTTGAAGGTCACGCGGTAAGCCTTTTCGGGCGGGATGTCGAGAGCCGCGGCGAGATGCCAGGAAATAGCCTCTCCCTCGCGGTCGGGGTCGGTTGCCAGAAAGACCTTATCGGCGTTCTGAACCTCTTTTTTGATCTCCTTTATAAGCTCTCCCTTACCTCTGATGTTGATGTAGTGAGCGGCAAAGCCGTTCTCGATATCAACGCCGAGGGTGCTCTTGGGCAGATCGCGGACGTGACCCTTGGAGGCCACGACACGGTAGCCCGAGCCGAGAAAGCCTTTTATGGTGGGCGCCTTTGTAGGCGACTCAAGTATTACCAGATTGTTTGCCATGGATTTTTCCTTTCTTCAGGGGTATATGTATATGTTTCCGAATCTTCGGTGTTTTTCTTATTTTTTACGGTATGCGCTGCCGGGACGTTGCTCGGCGAGTCCCATGATCTCAAGGACCGTAAGGGTGGCCATTACCTGCGGCACGGGTATGCCGAGGGACATGAGAGCCTCAAGTCGGGTGTCGGCGTCGGTCTTGAGGGCGGCGTATATCCTTTTGCCGCTTTCATCAAGCTTTTCAAGGCGGGGATCGTCCTTCAGCGCGGCCTCCGCCACGGGCACGGGCGCCACCTTTTTGGGCTCTGCGACGGCTTTTTCTGCCTTCTTCGGCTTTTCGGTCTTTGACGGAGGTGTCGGCTTCACCTCTGCGGGAGTCGGAGTCCTTTCGACCTCCTCCACGGCGTAGTAAAGCTTATATTTTTTCGCGTTCCTCGGCGAAAAATCGGATTTCGATCTGCGGCCGTCAAGCTCCGAAAGCGTTGCCCCGTAAAGCTCGCGGTAGCATTCAAGAATACCGTTGGCGCAGGTGACGGGCTGTGCGCCCTCGATTATCAGGGTGTTTGTACCCTTTGAGCCCGGAGCCGTAACGTTGCCGGGAAGTGCGAAGATCTGCCGCCCCTGCAAAATGGCGTCGCGTGCGGTTATGAGCGCGCCGCTGGACTCGTCGGCCTCGACCACCAGAGTTCCCTGACAAAGGCCGCTGATAATGCGGTTTCGCATGGGAAAATGGTAGCCGCGTGGCTCGGTGCCCGGCATAAATTCGCTTATGACGCAGCCTTTTTCAATTATGGCGTCCATCAGCGCGCGGTGCTTGGCGGGATAGACTCTGTCAACGCCGCAGCCGAGAACGGCAACGGTGGGAGCACCCGCGGACAGCGCGCCGCAGGCGGCCAGCGCATCCACGCCGAGGGCCATACCGCTGACGGTAAGGGCGCCGGCTTCGGACAGCTCATAAGCTATTTTGTACGCCGCATCGCGACCGTATTCGGTCATTTTACGAGTTCCGACTACGGCGATGCAAAGACGGTTCTCAAGATCGGGCAGCCTACCGCGGCAGTAGAGCACCGCAGGAGGATCCTGCAGGCTGCGGAGCCGCGACGGATATCTCGGATCGGCGTAGGTCAGTATATCGATCCTGCGAGCCGAGCAGAACTCAACGGTGCGGCAGGCCTCGTCAAGATTCTTATCGGTAAGCGGGTGCAGTCTTTCGTTGCCGTCCGCATCAAAGCCGGTCAGCTCCTCGTCGGTGGCACGGTATACATCGTAAGCCGTTCCGAAGCGCGCCATAAGCCCCGGCAGCCTGCGGCTTCCGGGTCCCAGCCTTTGCGAGAGCCAAACCCAATAGAGCAGATCGGACGACATAAGCACTCCTTATCAGATAAGCGTTCTTTCCTGCTCCCAAAGCAGGACGGTGGCGGCGGCGGCCGCATTCAGCGACTCCGACCCGGCGCGCATGGGGATATATACGCTGTGTGTGCAAGAGCGGACGGTCTCGGGCGAAAGCCCGTGACCCTCGTTGCCCACAACGAAGCAATCGGTGCGTGTAAGCTCAAAAGAGCCAAGCTTCCTCGCGCTCGCGTCAAGAGCGGCGGCAAAGACCCGCCTTCCGTTCTCGCGCAGGGCGGCGACGGCCTCGACCACCGACGGCACGAAGACCACCTCAAGGCGAAAAAGCGCGCCCATGGATGCTCTCAGCGCACGGGGATTGTAGGGATCGGCACAGTCGGAACCGGCTATGAGCCTTTCACAGCCGAGAGCGGCGGCCGAGCGCACCACGGTGCCGAGATTGCCGGGATCGCGGAGCGATTCTGCCAGCATCACCCTTTTGCCGTCGGCAAACAGGGGATCCCCACTATCTATTTTAACAAGATTTTTTAAATTGTCAAGATATTTTGCAATACATATTACGCCTTCGGGCGATTTTTCTTCCGACATTTTCTCAAAAGTGCCGTCCTCGACCACCGTACAGCGCAGGTCTCCAAGGAGAGCCCCCAGCTCCGACTCCACTCGCTCAAGGGAGGATCGGCGCACAAAGACACGGCTGAGCTCCACGCCCTTTTCGGCGGCCTCGGCGGCCAGCTTTATGCCGTCGATGCGGAAAAGTCGGCTCTTTTCGCGGCCCTTGCGGTCAAGAAGCTTGACGGCCTCGACCACGTCGCGGTTCTGCCTGGAGGTTATGATATCTTTATCTATTCTCATAATTTATACAACAAAAACCCGGTGTTGACCGGGTTTTTATCTTAGATCTTAAGCACCGATAGCTTCCTTTGCCTTTGCGCAAAGTGCTGCGAATGCCTCCTTGTCCGACACTGCGAGCTCAGAGAGAACCTTGCGGTTCAGAGCGATGCCGGCAAGCTTCAGGCCGTGCATGAAGGTGGAATAGTTCATTCCGTTTACCTTTGCCTGAGCATTGATTCTTGCGATCCAGAGACGTCTGAAGTCTCTCTTCTTCATCTTGCGTCCGGCGAAAGCGTAGTTACCGCTCTTGAGAACAGCCTGCTTTGCCATCTTGAAGTGCTTGCTCTTGGAGCCCCAATAGCCCTTAGCAGCCTTCAGAACTTTATTTCTTCTCTTGCGCGTCATAAGCGCGCCCTTAATTCTGGCCATCTTTCTTTACCTCCCTGATTATTTCTGAATGAGACGTTTGATATTGTCAGCCATCTTACCCTCGACGTAAGTAGCAGTGCGAAGATGTCTCTTGCGCTTCTGATCCTTCTTGCCCAGCTTGTGGCGACGCTCAGCGTGGTTCATCTTGACCTTACCGGTACCGGTAACAGAAAATCTCTTGGCCGACGCTTTATGTGTTTTGACCTTTCCCATTTTGAAAACTCCCTTTCTGTAACGTTTATTATCATAAGATTGGCGCGTTTGCGCTCTCTTTTATGAACTGTTTTATTTGTTTCTGACGGGAACGACTACCATGCTCATGAAGCGGCCGTCCAGCACCGGTCTCTTTTCAACGGTACCAAAGCCCTCCATGGCAGCCTCGAACTTGCCGAGGACCTCCATTCCCATTTCCTGGTGGCTCATCTCGCGGCCTCTGAAGCGGAGCACAACGCGAACCTTGTTGCCCTGCGACAGGAATTTCTTTGCGTGATTTGCCTTTGTCTCAAAGTCGTGAACATCGATACGGCAGGAAAGCTGGATCTCCTTGAGCTCCACGACAGTCTGCTTTTTCTTTGCCTCTTTTTCGCGCTTATCCTTTTCAAAGCGGAACTTACCGTAGTCTATGATCTTACATACGGGCGGGTTTGACTGTGCCGCCATCAGGACCAGATCAAGACCCTTGTCATAAGCGATCTCAAGTGCGGCCGAGCTCTTCATGATACCCAGCGTTTCGCCCTCGGGGCCTATAACTCTCACCTGAGGAAACTTAATGTCCTCGTTTATGAGCATTTCTTTTTCTTTTGCCGCGCTAATTGGGAATACACCTCCAAGACTAAAATAAAAAATGCACGGAAAGCAAACTTCTCCGCGCACAAAATCCCCACCTTCGGTGGAGCTCGTATTATACCCGGCTCGCCTTGCGGCAGGGTGAGAACGGAGAGCGTTCTGCTTCATTGACCGACATATTGTACCACACTTTTTTTCGTTTGTCAACGGTTTTGCGAAAATTTTTTCAAAAAAATTAAAAAAGACAGCGGTGACTGCCCATGCGAGGTGATATCATAAGCTTGATATTCCGCTATGAACCGGTGACTGCTGTCTATGAGTGCGGCGAGAATCTATTGGCCCATGACCCCGTCGCAGAAACCATTATATCACAGCCGTCGCGTTTTGTAAAGTTGGCAAAATGCACGATTTTTGACGTGAAAATTCGTGCAAACAAATACAACGTAAATTTTTTTCGCCAAAAATCGCGCTTTTTTGTGCAAAAGTGACAAAGCGGATTTTTGACGGCACAGTCGGCAGGGAGAGCGATAAATCGGAATTTGAAGGGTTCAAACGGATTTTACCGTAACCGCTAAACAATCAACCACAGGTATCGCATCCCTACCCCTCGGGGGGCGCGAGGGGTCGACCGCAACGCGGTCGGGGGAGGGGGTGGGGGTTCGCGGGTGGATGAGCGGCGAAGATACGCGAACAGAAATATCGCTTTGCTCGACCTATTTGCTTGCGCGGCCTGAAAAACAAGCCAAAATTTAGGTATTTCATACCCAAATTTTCGCTTCTTTTTCACTGAAGCAAGGGCCGCGTGGAGTATTTCGCGCTCTGCGGAGCGCGACCAACGGGTTGCCGTTGGATCGCAAAAAACTTTTGAAAAAGTTTTATCAAAACTTTCAAAAAGGAGCTCGGCTTAGACCTTCAAACTCCGATTTGTCGGCACGTCGTGCGGAGGAATTTCTCTTTTTTGTCTTATTCCCCGCTCTGCCGTTGACAAAAGTCGAATCTTGTAATATAATAAGAGGTAATAATATTTTAAATCGGACGGACAAAGCAATGGAAAATATCGAAAAAGTAATGATAAATATAATCTCCGACAGGATCGACAATACCGAGCCTTTGATGAACGCCCTCAACGAGCCCGAGGACTCCCTTTTGAACGGCAAAAGCGGCGAGGTAACAACCGAGCATACCGAGGTCTTCTCGGAGGGCGAGCTCTCGCGGCGCGACGGTCGGGTCATCCTGCGCTACGAGGAAAACGAGGGCTCGGGTATGGAGGGAGCAGTCACCGAGATCTCCTACCCCGAGGATAACCCCGGCTTCGTGACCATGGAGCGCGGCGGTGCCTTCCTCACTTCATTCGTTTTTGAAAACGGAAAACGCCACATCTGTGTGTATAACACACCGATAATGGCGTTTGAGATCTGCATCGCCACCAAGGAGGTCGTCAACCGACTTGACAGCGAGGGCTATATTTTTCTCGATTACGTGCTTGAGCTTCGCGGCGCGGGAGCCGAGCGGAACAAGATCCGCATTTCGGTCAGACCCCTTGAGGCTTAAAAGACCGCAACCTCAAGGATCAGAAATATGACGGTCAGCCCACCGCCCGCAAGAATCGCGATGAGCGGGGGATTCTTCAGACTTTCCTTCGTAATACGCGGATGGGCGTAAAGTCCTGTCAGGGCAGATACCGCTCCGAAGGCAATGAAGATCACGCGGGGCCAGAAAAGTCCCGTCGCGAATATATCAACCGTCTTCTCAAGAGCGAAGGCCGCAAGGGTCATAAGCGCGCTGACAGCCGAGATGATCCCGCAAATCAGCCCGTCGCGCTCACTTCTGTGCTCGGGCATAAAGCGGCAGAAGTATATGATCTGCCCCGCAAAATGAACTGCGCCAAGTATTATATAGACCATGGGCGACTCGCCGAGCAGCTTCTCGGAAAAGCAGGCCATAAGATACCAAATAAGGATCGCCGAAACGATGAGCCCGGGCAGTGGGTTGAATCGGGTGAACACCGACACGGCAAAGGAAAATGCAAAGAGCGCGGCCACGCCGACGAAAACGGCATTACCCGGAATATTATAAAAGTGAGCGGCGGTATCGGTAGGTTTAAAGTCCGAGTAGGCCACGAAAAGCAAAAATGCAGCGAAAACGAGGGCTAACAGCGCCACACCGTCGGTGAAATTTTTGCAAACGTCAACTGTTTTTTTCTTCACGGAAGATCACATCCTTTCGTACAGCTTCATTATAACACACGCCGTCGGATTTTTCAACACCCGAAGGGCAACTTGTAACAGTATTTTTACATAAAAGAACAAAAAAACACTTGCCACAGCGAAGAGGAAATGGTATAATAAAAAAGATAACCGATAACCCTTCGGTTTGACATTGAAAATTTTTGTGCCGTCCCCGAGGGGCGGAAGATTGGAGATAAAAATGAACAGAAAAATGCTTGAAAGCTCGCTGAAGAGTGCCAACGTGGCAAAAACTCTTGAGGCCATTTACGGCGATGCCGTACAGAGCAGAACCGAGAGGATCCTCGCTCTGGCCGACACCTTTGAGGAGACCTACGGAGAGGGACGCGACATCGCCGTCTTCTCTGTTCCCGGACGCAGTGAGCTCTCGGGAAATCACACCGACCACAACCACGGCAGAGTTATTGCCGCATCCATCGACCTTGATATCATCGCCGTAGCCGCCCCCAGAGAGGACGGTATCATCCGCATCAAGAGCGCGGGCTTCCCCGAGGACGTTGTGGATATTTCCGTATACACCGCGCCCGACGAGGCAAAGTTCGGCAGCTCCGCATCCCTGATCGCAGGTATGTGCGCAGGCTTTACCGCCAAGGGCTACAAGATCGGCGGCTTTGACGCCTGCACCACCTCAAACGTCCTCAAGGGCTCGGGACTTTCCTCCTCCGCCGCATTTGAGGATATGGTGGGTAATATTCTCAACCACCTTTACAACGACGGCAAGGTCGACAACGTGGAGATCGCAAAGCTGGCGCAGTTCTCCGAGAACAAGTTCTTCGGCAAGCCCTGCGGTCTGATGGATCAGGTCGCTTGCGCCGCAGGCGGCATCGTCGCCATCGACTTTAAGGATACGACAGCTCCCGTTATCGAAAAGCTTGACTTTGACGTCACCGCCGCAGGCTACCGCCTCTGTATCGTTGACACGGGCGGCAACCACGCCGACCTTACCCCCGATTACGCCGCCGTTCCCGCCGAGATGAAGTCTGTCGCCCGCGCAATGGGTGCCGAGGTGCTTCGCGACGTCGACGAGAAGTCCGTTCTTGCAAATATCAAGTCTCTCCGAGAGCAGTTTGGCGACCGCGCCGTTCTCCGCGCACTTCACTTCTTTGCCGAGAACCGCAGAGTCAAGGAGCAGAGCGATGCTCTCCGCAGCGGAGACCTTCGCCGTTACTTTGACGGCGTTATCGCCTCGGGTCGCTCCAGCTTCTGCTATCTGCAGAACGTCTACACCAGCGTAAACGTGTCGGAGCAGGGTCTGTCCTTGGCTCTCAACCTTGCTGAAAGATACCTTGCAAGCAAGGGCGGTGCTTGGAGAGTCCACGGCGGCGGCTTTGCCGGCACCATTCAGGCTTACGTTCCCGCGGCCGCCGTTGAGGGCTACCGCGAGATCATGGATGCCGTCTTCGGCGAGGGTGCCTGCATCCCGCTCTGCATCCGTCCCCTCGGCGCTATCCGCATCGTATGAGCGAAAAACAGCCGAGAAATATAAAAAAGGCACTTTTGCTGGTTGGCGCAACCCTTCTCTTCCTCGCCACCTACATAATCTGCGTGCAGACCTTCCCCGAGCTCACGCTGACGGTTTATACCTTAGCGCTTGCGGGCTTCAGCATCGCGTACGTTGTGTATAACCGCGGCTTTTCACGGAAAAACGTGAAGATGGAGGATCTGCCCATGTCTTGGTCCACGGCTGAAAAGCACGAGTTTATCGAGGACGGGCGACGCCGTCTGGAGCGCTCATCCTGGATGCTCCTCGTAATAATACCCTTAGTAATAGTATACGCGTATGAGGCTATAAGCCTGTTTTTGCTCCCGCAGATCGCGTCGGCTATCGGAATGGAGATATAACGCGATGAACCTGAAAATAATCTCACTTTATTCGGGCTCGGGAGGAAACTCGACCCTCATAGCAACAAAAAGCTCGGCCATACTTATCGACGCGGGAAAGAGCGCGCGCAGTCTTTGCACCTCGCTCAAGGGCGTCGGAGTGGATGCCGACCGTATAAGTGCCGTGTTCGTCACCCATGAGCACACCGACCACATCAGCGCCCTTGAGGTGTTGGAGAAAAAGCATAACATCCCCGTGCATATGACCGAGGGCTCGGCCGATCGGGCTCATATTCTGCCCGAATCCCGCCTCGCCCCCCGCATCGTGCGCCACTCACCCCACTTTGAGGTTGAGGTGGGCAATATGCACGTCAGCTCCTTCTGCACCAGCCACGACAGCGCAATGAGCGTGGGCTACCGCGTGGAGATCGAGGAGGACGGAAAAAAATACGCCTTCGGCCTTGCCACCGACACGGGCTGCGTGACCGAGGAGATCAAAAACGGTCTGCGCGGATGCCATTCGGTGCTGATCGAGTCAAACCACGACGTTGAAATGCTCCGCTGCGGCCCCTACCCCGCCGAGCTCAAGCGACGGATCCTCGGACGGACGGGTCACCTGTCCAATGAGGACTGTGCCGCGCTGGCGGTGGATCTGGCCATTTACGGAACGAGAAACTTTATGCTCGGCCACCTGAGCGAGGAAAATAACGCCCCCGCGTGCGCGCTCAAAACCGTCACCTCCGCTCTCACCGCCTTTGACGGCGTGCGGGTCTCGGTGGCGCGGCCGGACTGTGAAACTGTCATAATTTAAAATGTTAAAGGTAAAGATCATTGCCGTCGGCTCGCTGAAGGAGGAATACCTGCGCGCCGCCACGGCCGAATATTTGAAAAGACTGTCGGCATACTGCGAGGTCAACCTCTGCGAGCTGAAGGAATTCCGCTTGCCCGAGCGCCCCTCGGATGCCGAGATTGCCGCCGCACTGGAATCGGAGGCAGGAAAAATTCTTGCCGAAATACCGCAGAAAGCCTTCACGGTCACTCTTTGTGTAGAGGGCAAAGAGTACACGTCGGAGCAATTTGCGGGCTTTATCGACGACGTGCGGATGCAATCGGGAACCATGTGTATTATAATCGGAAGCTCCTACGGGCTGTCCGAGCGAGTGAAGCAGGCAAGCCGCGCGCGGGTGTCCTTCTCCAGAATGACCTTCCCGCACCAGCTTATGCGTGTTATGCTCCTCGAGCAGCTTTATCGGGGCATGAACATAAGTGTTGGGGGAAAATACCATAAATGAAAAGAAAAAAAGGATTTTTGAGGGTCATAGCACTCTTCTGCGCCCTGATCCTGACAGCCCTGCCCCTCGTCTCCTGCGGCGCACCCGCCGAGAAAACCGATGGGGAAAAGCCCGCGTCGGGCGAGCCCAAGAAGCGGGTGGCCTTCACCTTTGACGACGGCCCCACGCCCGGCATCACCAACAAGTTTCTCGACAAGATTGAGGAACTGGACGTTGAGGTCACCTTTTTCGTGGTGGGCAACCGCGTGTCACAGTACGGCGACGAGCTGCTGAAGCGCGCCGTCAAGCTCGGGTGCGAGATCGGAACTCACACCTGGAACCATCCGAACAATTTCGACGAGCTGTCTGCCACAGCCACGAAGGAGCAGCTTGATAAATCCTGCGAGATCATCGAGGAGGCCACCGGTGAGAGGGTCCGCCTTTTCCGCCCCGTAGGCGGCGAGATCAGCGACGCACAGCTTGGGCTGGCCGCGAGCATGGGACTTTACACCGTCTGCTGGTACGTGGACAGCAACGATTGGCGCGCCGCCTCGGCCGACGATCTTGACGCCTTCATTGAGGAGAAGGTCAACTACATCGTCAACACCGTTGAGGACGGCGACATCATTCTGATGCACGATCTGCGCGAGAGCTCATACGAGATCTTCGCCCGTGCCGCCGACCGCCTGATCGCCCAGGGCTACGATATCGTCACCGTCAGCGAGATCCTCGAGATCACGCCGACGAGCAAGCCCGAAGCAAAGATCTACCGCTGGGGAGATCCTATAGACGAATAAAAATGAACCGCTTTTTCCGTCGAGCCCGACAGAAAAAGCGGTTTTGTTTTATGAAATACGTCTCACAGATAAATCGGAATTTGAAGGGTTCAAACAGATTTCACCATAATCGCAAAACTACCCATCACAGGTATCTCGCCCTACCCCTCGGGGGGCGCGAGGGGTCGACCGCAACGCGGTCGGGGGA
>JAFTOB010000137.1 GCA_017451545.1 Clostridia bacterium
AAGCTCGATGTACCAGTCGCAGAAGACGTCCCAAGCGAAATCGTAAAGATTGGAGAGAGCAACGCCGATCTCGTAACGGCCCAGTGCAGAGTTGACCGAAGCGGCGAGCGCGTTGAAGCGGTCAAGGATCCACTTGTCCTCGAGAGCGAGCTCGGAGAGCTCGGGCAGCTCGGCCTTGTCGATGGTCAGATTCATGCGGACGAAGCGGGAAGCGTTCCAGATCTTGTTGGCAAAGTTACGTGCCGCCTCGATCTTCTCGTCCGAGAAGCGCATATCGTTTCCGGGGCTGTTACCGGTGGCCAGCGCAAAGCGCAGAGCGTCGGCGCCGTACTTGTCGATGATCTCCAGCGGGTCGATTCCGTTTCCGAGGGACTTTGACATCTTGCGTCCCTGTGCGTCACGGACGAGACCGTGGATGAGAACGGTATCAAAGGGAATATTGTCGGTGTACTCGAGAGCCGAGAATATCATACGCGAGACCCAGAAGGTGATGATATCGTAGCCGGTCACGAGAGTGTTAGTGGGGTAGAAATACTTAAGATCCTCGGTCTCGTCGGGCCATCCCATAGTGGAGAAGGGCCAGAGAGCGGAGGAGAACCAGGTGTCAAGGGTGTCGGGATCCTGAGTCATATGACCGCCGCACTTGGGGCAGACCTCGGTGTGCTCGGCCGAAACCACGGTCTCGCCGCACTCGTCGCAGTAGTAGGCAGGGATTCTGTGACCCCACCAGAGCTGACGGGAAATGCACCAGTCCTGGGTGTTCTCCATCCAGTGGAAATAGTTCTTGTCAAAGCGCTCGGGAACGAACTTGATGCGTCCGTCGCGCACCGCCTCGATAGCGGGCTTTGCCAGAGGCTCCATCTTAACGAACCACTGAAGGCTGATCATGGGCTCAATGGTGGTGCCGCAGCGGTAGCAGGTGCCGACCTCGTGCTTGAGATCCTCGATCTCGCAGAGGTAGCCACCGTCCTTCAGATCCTGAACGATAGCCTTGCGTGCCTCGTAGCGATCCATTCCGGCGTACTTCGGATAGTTCTCGGTGATCTTTGCATCCTCGGTGAGAACCACCTCCATGGGCAGCTTCTGACGGCGACCGACCTCAAAGTCGTTGGGGTCGTGGGCAGGGGTGATCTTAACGCAGCCCGTACCCTTGTCAAGCTGTGCGTGCTCGTCGGCAACGATCGGGATGCGACGTCCGACAAGAGGCAGAACGCAGTATTTGCCGATGAGATCCTTGTATCTCTCGTCCTCGGGGTTGACGGCAACGGCAGTATCGCCGAGCATGGTCTCGGGACGGGTGGTCGCGACCTCAACGTAGCCGCCACCGCCGACCAGCGGATAGCGGATGTGCCAGAAATGGCTGTCCTGCTCGGTGTAGTCGACCTCGGCGTTGGAAATGGAGGTCTTGCAGTGAGGACACCAGTTGATGATGCGCTCGCCGCGGTAGATCAGACCCTTCTTGTAAAGGCGCTCGAAAACGTCGCGGACGGCGCGGCTGCAGCCCTCGTCAAGGGTAAAGCGCTCGCGGGACCAGTCGCAGGAGGAGCCCATCTTCTTGAGCTGCTCGATAATGCGGCCGCCGTACTGACGCTTCCAATCCCAGGCGCGCTCAAGGAACTTGTCGCGGCCGAGATCCTCCTTGGTCAGACCCTCCTTGCGCATTGCCTCAACGATCTTGGCTTCGGTGGCAATGGAGGCGTGGTCGGTTCCGGGGAGCCAGAGGGTACTGTATCCGCTCATTCTCTTGTAGCGGATGAGAATGTCTTGCAGAGTGTTGTCAAGGGCGTGGCCCATATGGAGCTGACCCGTGATGTTTGGAGGCGGGATAACGATGGAATAGGAAGGCTTGGTCTTGTCGATTACGGGTGTGAAATACTTTTTGTCACACCAATCCTTGTATATGCGCTCCTCGAATTCCGAGGGGGCATATGTCTTTGGAAGCTCGTTCATTTATATAACTCCTTTTAAATATTTTACAAAATAAAAAATCCCCACCACCCGATCAGGGCGTGGAGAACGCGGTACCACCTGAATTTTCACCGCCGAGGCGGCTCTCTTACGCTTTTAACGGGGCATCCGTCGGCGGCTGAGGCATAAATGCGTTCACCGCCGCCGCTCCGCGGCGACTTCGGTGCATTTTCGTGCAAACTCACACCACCCGTTTGCTCTCTGTAACGAAAAAGAACACCTACTACTCCGCTTCACAGCGTTATCACCGATTATGATAACACAAAACGTGAGCTTTGTCAAGCCCTTTGCACCAAAAAATCCCCGACCGTCATTTAACGCGCCGCCCCCGCATATCATTTAAAAAACGAAACGTGGGGGCGAAATATGTTTTCTTATCTTTTTTCGGTGTTTTCAAATCTGATCCATCTGATCCTCGGCATCGGCACGCCGCACAATTTTCCGCCGCCTCTTGAGCCCGAGGCCGAGCGCGAATGCTTTGAGAAAATGGCGAAGGGTGACGAGGGCGCGAGAAACGACCTGATCCTGCACAATCTGCGCCTGGTCTCCCACATCGTGCGGAAATATTATTCCACGGCCAAGGATCAGGACGACCTGGTCTCCATCGGCACCATCGGACTTGTCAAGGCGGTGGATTCCTTCGACGTTAAGAACGGCGCCCGCTTTGCCACCTACGCTTCGCGGTGTATACAGAACGAAATACTGATGCACTTCCGCGCCTGCCGCAAGCTGAATAACGAGGTTTCCATCAACGAGACCATCGACGTGGACCGCGACGGCAACCCCTTGACCTACATCGACGTCATAAGCGTCACCGACAACACCGATGAGGATATCGACCGCATGATGCAGACCGAGCGCGCCATAAATCTTGTGAAAAACACGCTGACCGAGCGCGAGCGGCAGATCATCGTCCTGCGCTTCGGCCTCGGCGGCATCAAGCCCCTGACACAGCGGCAGATCGCCGAAAAAATGGGCATCTCGCGCTCCTACGTCAGCCGCATCGAGAACGCCGCGCTGAAAAAGCTGCGAGAGAAGATGTGATCAGTCGAGCGTGTGACGGGAAAACTCGCCGCGCTCGTAGATCATATAGGCGTGTCCGCTGTTTTCCTTCGGAATGGACACCGATCCGGGATTGAGGATGCGACAGCCGCCCTTTCCGCGCGCCTCGCTCGGCACGTGGGTGTGGCCGTAAAGCAGAACGTCGCCCTCGGTGAGCAGATCGGCAAGCGAGTCAAGCTCTTTGTGACCGTGGATGAGATAGATCCTGCGCTCACCGTCGGCAATAAGTCCTCGCTCCTGCAGAATGGGGAAGGAGAGCACCATCTGATCCACCTCGGTGTCGCAGTTGCCGCGCACGGCAATTATCCTGCCGCCGAGGGGGTTGAGCATGGCGATGACCTCCTTGGGCGCGTAGTCTCGGGGCAGATCGTTGCGCGGGCCGTGATAGAGGATATCGCCCAGCAGAACGAGATAATCGGCGCTCGAGGACTTGTAGGCCTCAAGCATAAGTCGGCAGTAGTAAGCCGAGCCGTGAATGTCGGATGCAATAAAAAGCTTCATTTGTATTTCCTCACTTTTTCAGTTCTTTTCTTCTTTCCTTGTGGTCGGGCATTACGCTCTCGATGATGGCGTAAAAGGCCGCACTGTGATCGTGGTGTTTTATGTGGGCGAGCTCGTGGACGATAACGTAGTCCACAAGCCGCAGATCGTACTGCATAATGCGCCAGGAAAAGCTCAGACGGTTTTTGCCGCTGCAGCTGCCGTGGCGCGTCCGCGCACCCGTGATGGTGATGCCCGTATGGGTCACACCCATGATCTCGGCAAAATATTTCACACGGGGCGGTATATATTCCCGCGCCGCGGCAATGAGAGCCGCGGCCTCGGTCTCGCTGGGCTCGGGGTGAGCCGCCTGCCTGTCCGCCGCCCTTTTCATATGATCGGCTATCCAGGCTTCGTTGCTCTCAACGAAGCGCGCGATGGCCTTTTTCGGCATTTTCCGAGGCGCGCGGACAAGCACCCTGAGATCTCGCGTGATCTCAAGTGCCAGAGTCCGACGGTCGGAATATACAACCTCGTATTTTGTCATTCCATCTCTCTCCAAACGGGTAAAAAGTTTTCAAGCTCGCGGGCCGATGCGGGGTTCGGCTTGCCGCTGACGGGGTCAAAAAAATACTGATAGCAGAAAAAAGTCACACCCGTTGCGCGTTTTTCGCGCCGCACAAGCTCAAGACAGCGTTTGATTATATCCTTGTTTTCGATCCATTCGCGGCCGCCCGACCCGGCATACGGGTCGGCAATGCCAAGCTCTCCGTTCACCGCTTTGCCGAGGGTGATGCCAACGAAAAGCTCTACCTCGGGACAGGTGACGGCCGCCTCCCACTTTTCGTAGGTGGAGGCAAAATCCCACGTGCCGTGCTCAAGTCCGAAATATATTTGCGGACAAATATAATCTATATATCCCGCCTCGCCGCACCATTTGTAAATATCGGCATAGTCTGTATTAAAGGCGGTGTCGATGTTTCCGCCGGGGCTGACCCCGAAAAGCGCACACGGGTCGGCATTTTTGACTGCACCGTACAGCATTTTCACAGTTTCGGTCACGTTCTCGCGCCGCCAATCGGCAAGACTGAGACCGCCCGAAAATTCGACGTACGCCTCGGCGTCAAAATCCGCGCCGATGCCGTGGGGGTAGAAATAATCGTCGATGTGAAGCCCGTCAAGGGCGTATTTTTCCATGATCTCGGCCGCCCCGTCCGAAATAAGCCTGCGCACCTCGGGGTAGGCGGGGTTAAGATAAAGCCGCCCCGAGTGCTCGACAACCGTGCGTCCTCGGGTCTTCGGGTCATCCCACCATTTTTTGATGAGATATTGCCTGTCCAAGAGCTCGATCTCATCGGCCGTCATAAGCCTGAAGGGATTGATCCAGCCGTGGACCTCAAGCCCGCGCGCCCGCGCCGCTTCAAGCAGAGGAGGGAAGGGATCGTACTCAAACTCGCCCCCGTAAGCCCCCACCGCATAGCGCGAGGGCGGAAAAAGCTCGGAGGGGTAAATGCTGTCCCCATTGGGTCGGAGCTGAACTATCAGCGTGTCAAAGCCCAGTGAGGTGCAGTTTTCGACGATGCGTTGGCAAAGCTCGGTATAATCGCCGAGCTCGCGCTGACGGCCGCCGTCAAGATAAACGTCGACCATATCGTATTGGGAGATCCACAAAGCCCGTCTGAACATACCGTCCTCACTTTCGTCGTCTTCTGCCAAGTTTAGCTGCCCCGGCGCACAGCCGCAGGCCGAAAGGATAAGGCCAAACGCAAGCAGCAGAAGTGCCGCCTTCTTTATAAAGTATATCATAAAATCTCCGTTTCTTCAACAAAAAATCACATAAATATATTGCTTTTTAGAAAAAAATGTGCTAAAATAAAAAAGCAAATTCGCCGAGGGGAGGTTCGCCCGTGAGCAAAAACAAAGAAAAAAAGGCGAAGCCTGTCCTGACGCCAGAGGAAAAAAGCGCAAGAGTCAAGGCCATACTGAAGATCGTTATGATCGTCGGTATAGTCGGTGTCCTCTCGCTTGTGGGCTATCTCGCCATACAGTATATCTTCAATGATGCGGGGTACGACGATTTCAGCCGCCTGATCGAAGAAAACAGTCTGGTCGGCGCGCTTGTGATGATCCTTGTGAACTTCATTCAGGTCGTGGTCGCCTTCATCCCCGGCGAGATTGTGGAGCAGGCAACGGGAATGTTCTTCGGCCCCGTCTGGGGTACGCTTATCTGCCTTGCGGGAACCGTATGCGGTAGCTGCCTCGCGCTCTTTTTGGCCAAGAAATTCGGAAGAAATCTCATATACGCCATCTGCCCCAAGGAAAAAATAGATTCCATTTCCTTCTTGCACGATGCCAAAAAGCGGGATTTTCTGACCTTCACTCTCTTCTTTATGCCGGGAACACCAAAGGACGTGCTGACCTACGCCGTGGGCCTCACCGATATGGGCATCCTGCGCTACGTGGTGCTGACCACCTTTGCGCGTATCCCGTCCATCCTTATGTCCACCCTGTCGGGCGATTGGATCAACGATTCTCTTCTCGGCAAGGGTAAGATCTGGCCTATTATCATTCTCAACGCGGCATCCCTGCTTCTTTGCTGCGTGGGATATTTAATTTATATGCTGATAAACAAAAAACATACGCAAAGACTTGAAAAAAAGGAGCAAAAAGCCGCCGAAAGCAGCGAAGCTTGCCCGCCGAAAAAATAATTTTAAAAATTTTTCAAAAAAGGCTTGACAAAATGCGACGGTTCTGTTATAATATCAACGTTGTCGCAAATGCTGCTGTGGCTCAGTTGGTAGAGCACATGCTTGGTAAGCATGAGGTCACCAGTTCGACTCTGGTCAGCAGCTCCAAAAAGCACTTCCTCACGGAAGTGCTTTTTCGTTTTGTATTGACAAATAAATACCCTCTGCGATATAATATGTGCGGCGTAAGCCCTTTGGGACACCAACGGTGGCGGTTTGCTTTCCTTCTTCGGGAAAGCAAAGGTCTTTTGCCTTCCCGAGAGGGGAGGTGATATAATGGGATACTTAACGTGGAATGATCTTTTGCAGATTGCCTTTCTCGTATTTGCCATTTTATCTTGTTTTTATAACAAAAAAAGATAACCGCCCAGCTTTTGACCGAGTGAGCGGTTATCTTAATCGTTAATCGGGGGCAAACCGTTACCGGTGTCCCACTGTCATTATTATATACCGATTATTCAGGTTTGTCAATACTTTTCCCGAAATTTTCGCCGAGGCGTATGCCTCGCTTTTTATTTTAAAGGTTCTCGGCAATAAACTCAAAGGTCTTGTCCGAGTGGACCGAAATGCCCTCGTGACCGTAGTCGGGGTAAATGACCACGCTCTTCTCACAGGTCAGCTTGTTGTACATTGCAAACTGAGTGGAGGGCGGGCAGATGGTGTCCATAAGTCCGGTTCCCATCATCACCTTGGCGCGGATCCTCGGCGCAAGGTTCTGAATGTCGATATATCCGAGCTTCTCGAAGATCTCATCCTCGCGCTCGTGCATGGGATCGAAATAGCGGAAATAATACTTGATTCCGTCGTATGCGCTCTTGGCGAGATCCATCTCCCACACGCGCTTATAGTCGGAAAGGTAGGGGTAAAGAGGCGCGCAGAGCTTGATCTCGGGCACCAGTGCGGCGCAGGCTACCGAAAGACCTCCGCCCTGAGAGCCGCCGAAAACGGCAACACGGGTCTCGTCAACGAAATCAAAGCCCATGACGATGCGGGCAAGAAGCGCCGTGTCAAGGAAGGTGTCGCGCACCACGAGACCCTCGGGCGCACCGTCAAGTCCGCGGGTGAAGGGAGTGGTGTGGGTTGTGCCGGCATAACCGCCCACGTCCTCGGAAAGACCGCCCTGACCGCGAGTGTCCATCACCGCCATGCAGTAGCCCTGGGAGGCATAGACCATCAGGCTCTCCCAAGAGCCCGAATTGCCCGAAAGGCCGTGAAATTTCAGCACCGCGGGGAGCTTTTTGCCCTCGACGTTCTTCGGCTTGGCAAATTTTGCGTAGATCCGCGCACCCTTGGTGGAGGTGTAGGTCAGCTCGTAAAGCTCGGCGCAGGCAGAGGGGAAGGGGTAGGGCTTGAGCGCGACCTTGGGATCGAGCTGATCAAGCTCGGCGAGAGACTTGTCCCAGAACTCGTCAAAATCGGCGGGGCGGGGATTCCGACCCTCGTATGTATAGAGCCGCTCGAGCGGCATATCAACCAATGGCATAGAAATTCTCCTTAAAACATTATTTGTATTTTAGATCAGGCGGCCTTGCCGTCTTGATTTTTTATCTCTTTTCTCAGCACGTACGCAATGCAAGCAAGGAAGGTGGACGTGGTAAGTATCCACGTGATGCTGTATGACACGTAAATGGATTCAAGCGTTTTGAAATATTCAAAGACAGTAACGATCCATACCACGCGAAAAATGCAGGTGCCGGCGAAGGATATGACGGCCGAGGTAACGGATCTCCCGAGCCCGCGAAGGATCCCCGCCGTGGTGTTCATAAGTGAAATGAGGAAAAACGGCGCGCACCTGAACCAAAGACGTGTCAGTGCCGTGTTGTAGGCGGTCTTTGACAGAAAATCGGATGCGTTTTTGACCCCGTAGAGCTCCAGCAGAGGAGCGTGAAAAATAATAATAAGCGTGCTTACTGAAAGAGCAACGGCAGCCGCGAGGATGCAGGATATGCCGAAAACCTTTTTCACGCGGCGATAGTCGCCGATGCCCACGTTCTGACTCACAAAGGTGCTCGCCGCCTGAGAGACGGGATTCATCAAAGCAAAGGCGAAATTTTCAATGCTGGACGCGGCGGAATCTCCTTTTATAACAGGGGCGTACTCGCTTCCGGGCGGTGCGATCATATTGTCCACTCTCACAAGAGAGGACTGAATGAGCATATTCGAGATGGAAAAGAAGGCGTTTTGTATTCCCGAGGGGAAGCCTATATGACAAATTTCAATAAACTCGGCCCTGCTCGGTCTGAGCTTGCCGAAGGATATTTTGCAGTCTCCCGTTTCTTTCGTGAGAAGAACGAACAGGATCACAGCCGAAACAAGGTTTGACGCGGCGGTGGCGATGGCAACGCCCGCCACGGTCATATCAAGGGCGAGAACGAACAAAAGATTCAGCAGTACGTTCAGAAGTCCCGTGAAGGCAAGAACGTACATAGGGGTCTTCGTGTCACCCTTCGCGCGCATTATGGCCGAAAGAAAGTTTGTCAGCGAGGCAAAGGGCAGGCCGAGAAGATAAATACAAGTATAAACGAGCGCAAGCGAAAGCAGCTTTCCGCGATAGCCCATTATCAAAAGCATGGGACGCGCCAGCAGGATTCCGACGAGGCTGCCGAGAACTCCGAAAATAACACTCATAAAGATGGCTGTGTGTGCCGATCTCGAGACTCTTTCTCCGTCCTTCGCTCCGATATTTCGGGCAACGACAACGTCAGCACCTACGGAAAACCCGATAAATATGTTAATTATGAGGGAAAGATAAGCTCCGCTTGATCCGACGGCACCGATGGCGTTGGGATCTGAGGAAAGTCCCGCAACCATAACGTCTGCCGCGTTATACAGAAATTGCAGAAGATTCGTGGCCATCATAGGGAGCACAAAAAATATCATTTTGGGCAATATGGACCCGTGTGTCATATCGATCGATTTGCTTTTTGATGCGATCATTTGAAGCCCTCCTTCCGATGTCTGATTAATGATAGCACAACCGATTGGAAAAGTCAAGACCTTGCACGAAAAAGACGAGCGACCAAACGGTCGCTCGTCTTATCTTTTTAATTGTTAAGCAAACGCTTTTTGATATCGTCAAACTCGGCTTGACTGATAATTCCGTCATCCAGCAGGGACTTGTATTTCTTGAGCGAGGCAACGGTGCTGTCGGAAATATTACCTACGGGCTTCTCGGCGGTGCGCTCGGAGGCGTACTCGTGGTAGCTCTGCACGGGCTCGGTGTAGGTATCCTGCTCCTGAGCGGGTGCGACAGGCGCCGCATAGTTTTGCGCAGGCTCGGTGTAGGTGTTCTGCTCCTGAGCGGGTGCGACAGGTGTAGCATAGCTCTGCACGGGCTCGGTGTAGGTGTTCTGCACCGGTGCTGTGTAGGTGTTCTGTACGGGAGCGGGCTCGGGATTATAATACGGCTGAGCGGGCTCATAATAAGGCTTCGCGGGAGTCGGCTCAAAGGGGGCATACATAGGCTGCGCGTTTACGTAAGCGCGAGTTTTGATCTTCTTGCATTCGGGATCCGAGGTGTGAGCGATCCACCAGCCGAGGGCAAACCAAAATCCGACTTCGGCAATAAAAGCTATTGTATAGAATATGACGGTTAATTCGTTAAGTCCACTAACGCTTGTAATTGTAAGGAATTTCGGAATAATAACGATCAGAAGAGGCATATGCCAAAGATTCCTGAACAAACCGCTGCCGTTTTTCTTAAGACAAAGGATGGAACCCACCAGTGTAAATGTCCAAGTCAAGAGCTCGGGAGCATAGTTGATGAGTATTTGCGGTATCATGCTGTACGCATAATGAGAAGTGCCAAATTCTCCGCCAATATAAGGCAGTATGTCAATAATATATTTTACGAGAAATACAACGCATCCGAGTGTACGCACACCGCTACCGATCACAAGCATCAAGTCGGATTTTGCATAAAGGGCGATAGCTATTATGAGCAGCGGTATGATTACAAAAGCTATATTAAGAATCAAGCCAATGATGAATGTGGACGTAGCAGCTTGTGCATCGTGTAAACGATTCAACCAATCGGAGGTGTATATCAATTGAAACAAAAGCTGCGAGAGGGTCAAAACGGTAGCATATACGGCCGCAATGGCAAACGGACGTTTACCGGGAACCGCCTTTTTCTTCCATCTTGCACCGTACACGGGAACAATGACAAAGGGAAGATAAAAAAGACCTAAACCAAAAATAATAATTAAGGGCATTAAAAGCATTTCACCGGGCATAATAATCTCCGTTCCGCCGTCTTGTGACGGCATATTTTAAAATCAGTTTTTTTGGTATTCGGGAAGCGGGGTGTCAGTCTACAAGATCCATAATGTCAATGCCCAGCATGGGGAAGAGACGGGGGATCAGCAGACGGTATCTCATATAGGTGTGGTAGCGCAGACCCGTGGCAAAAAGCTCGGGGGTCACGTGAATGTCCTCAAGCTCGGTGACGGCACCTGCGGCCTTCATCATGGAAAGAAGCTTCTCGTCGGTAGGCAGAGTCTCCTTGATCAGGCGGCAGATCTCGGGCCAGATGGCCTTGAGACGGGCGGGATCGACCTTGTCGGTGATGGTGGGGTTGTTGAGCTTCTTGACCTCGGGGAGCTGCTTTTCGCTGAACTGAGCGTAAACGGTGTCCCAATCGGTCATATCGGCGGTGGGTTCGACAGACGGCACGCGGTCGGCAAGATTCTGATAAATGCGGTTGAGGAAAACGGTGGCAACGCCCACCTTTTTGCCGTGGAACTCGGGCCAGATGCCGCGAGCCAGCTTGTAGCACTCCCAGAAGTGGGAGACCACGTGCTCGGCACCCGATGCGGGGCGGGAGCAGCCTGCAAGCTTCATAGCGAGACCCGAAAGCACCAGAGCCTCCATGATCGCGCCTGCGGACTCCTCGTCGTCGGCAGTTACCTTGTTGGCAAGGGAGCAACATTTCTCAAGAGCGTCGAGAGTGATCTGCGCAACGGCGGGGCAGTAATACTCGTCGATGAGCATATTGGCGATCCTCCACTCGAGGATACCGAGATACTTTGCCACCATATCGCCAAAGCCTGCGGACTTGAGCTCAACGGGAGCCTTTGCAAGGATCTTCGTGTCAGCCAGAATGACCATGGGCTGGCGTGCCTGCCAGGAGGTCTTGAACTCGTTTTCAATAATGGGCGCGGTGTCGGATGCGAAGCCGTCCATAGAGGGAGCGGTGGCAAAAATACAGAACTTTTTGTTCAGCTCAAAGGACGCCACGCGGCAAAGGTCGTTGAGCGAGCCGGTGCCGACGGAAATAATTCCGTCAACGTCGCCTGCCAGAGCCTCGACCTCGCGGAGCTGCTCCACGCGGGCGTATTTCATGTTATCGTATATAAGCTTTTTTGCGATATCAAAGCCTGCGGCGGCCAGCGAGTCGGTCAGCCCTGCCGAAACTCTCATGGTGTTGTCGTCGCCGACGATGAGGAGCTTCTTCGGGAAGCCCGCGGCGGCGAGGATCTCACCTGCGCGAGCGGTCACTCCGCTGCCTATCTCGACTACCTCGGTATCAAAGGTGTGCGTTTTGCCGCAAGGGCAATTTTCAAGGGTTTTAAGAACTTTTTGAAGATCCATTTTTATATCCTTTCGGTGTTTGTAATCTGATACCTATATTATATAAGATTAACAAAAATTTGTCAAGCCTTTATCGCAACTTGATTCGCTCCTCAACGGCCTGATTTCTGATCTTTTTGCGCAAAACGGCGATGACGTAGATAAAGAAAGCCACGCCCGTCAGCGTCCAGGAAATGGGGAAAGAGAAATAGATAACGTCAAGAGACGGGAAATTATTGAACACGCCGAGGATCCAGACGACTCGGACACCGCACATACCGATCAGGGCAATGATCGCCGAGCTCAGCGACCGACCGAGCCCGCGAAGAACGCCCGAGGCCGTGTTCATCAAAGCAAAGAGCACCATAAAGGACCATTTGCAGAATATGCGCTTGTTCGCCGTGAAGAAGGCAAGATCGGACAGTTCGTCAACTCCTGACGAAACGCCGTAAAGGGCAAGAAGGGGCTCGCGGAAGAGCATAAGACCGCCAACGATCACCACGGCCGCCGCCGCGCTGAAGAGGCATATGTCAATAAGCACCCGACGCACGCGCCGATAGTCGCCCACACCCACGTTCTGTCCCGTGAAAACGATGGACGAGTTAACAATGGATCCTATGGCCGAATAGGCGAAGCCCTCAATGCTCTCGGCCGCCGTGTTGCCCTTGATAACGGGCTCGTAAGCACTGCCTGCGGGGGCAAGCCTTTTGTTCATGGTCATGATCGAGGATTGCAGAAGCATAGTGGAGACCGATATCAGCGCGTTCTGAATACCTGCGGGTAAGCCGATGAGGCAGATGCTACGGAAATGGGGCAGGCTGATGCGCAGCTTTTTGAAGGAGAGGCGGCAGGGTCCCGTGTCATTTGAGAGAAAATACCAGAGAAGGACCGCCGAAACTGCGTTGGCCGCCACCGTGGCAATAGCCACGCCCTCGACCGTCAGGTGAAGGACGAGAACGAAGAAAAGATTGAGCAGAACGTTGAGAAGTCCCGTGAAGGACATAACGTAAAGCGGGGTCTTGGTGTCTCCCTTGGAGCGCATAATGGCGGCAAGGAAGTTGTTGAGCGAAATAAAGGGCAGGCATCCGAATAGGATGCAGGTGTAGCGCTCGGCCAAAATCAGCAGATTGCCGCCGTAGCCCATAAGGGTGTAGACGGGTCGGGTCAGAAGAATACCGACAACACTGCCGGCCAGACCGAATAGCAGACTGATACAGATCGAGGTGTGAACGGCACGGGAGGTGTCCTCGTCGTCACCCGCGCCCACACAGCGCGCCACCACAACGTCGGTGCCGGCGGAAACGCCCATAAATATGTAGAGTATCATGTTCACGAAGGCGGTAGTGGAGCCCACCGCACCCATGGCGTCGGGGTTGTCCGAAAGTCCCGCCACCATAACGTCGGCCATATTGTAAAAGACCTGCAAAAGATTGGTTGCAATAACGGGCAGTGTGAATAGAATTATCTTTTTAAACAGCGGCCCGCGTGTCATATCCATCGTTGTGGTTTTAATGCCGAATGCCATGATTTTTCTCCCTGAGATCTGAATTTGCCTATATTATAGCCCAATTTCACCAAATTGTAAAGAATAAGATAAAAAGCCCTTGCCATATTTTCAAATGTATGCTAAAATAAGAAAAAAGGGAATAAATGTACCGATAAATCGGGTCGGGGCCGCCCGACAGCGGATGCACGGGTGACGTGATCTTATGCCGCACGCAATCACCCGATGGTTAAGAAACCGATAAATCGGAGTTTGAAGGCAAGACATCATCGAATCCTTGTAGGGGAGGGGAGAACGCCCGCGGGCGAACACTGTTTGCCCCTACGGATAGAAAAAAGAGGCCGATTTCTCGACCTCTTTTTTTTTATGAAAATTCTTTCGTATTACAGATTATTATTTGTGTCGAGTTTACTTTTCCGCTTTTTGTTGATCGCTATTGAGACTGTGGTTGATAGAAGAGTAAAGATCTCGTTTGCGATACCCATATAAGAAAAAATAAAAATATCGTATGTAAGCATACAGAGGGAGATCGGATATGCGAGAATCCCGGAAAGCTTTGGCTTAGCCCTCCAAAAACTGAAAACCGAAAGCACCGATGCCGTTGCTGGAAGCAGGTTCATAGGCGATTTCCAGGTAAGAGCCGCTGTTCCAACGCTCAACAGCACGAATAGCAAAAGCCAAAGATCGCTTTGTGCCCATTTGTGCTTTTTGTTGAGAAAAACACACTCTCTGGCTATACCGATACATGCGACCACCATAGCGCTGTATCCGCTGAGGAGAAAATAATGCATCGCCCATATCATGTCAGATATAAGCTTGTATACCAATAAATACTTGCCGTTTTTTTGCTGATAAATAACAACGTTTGCGCAAATTCCGAGCGCCCCAACTATAAATGCGATTATCTGTATTTCCACGGTTTACTTCCCGCCCGATTCGGAACGAAGGATCTCGGCGGCTTTAGCAAACGCATCTACCAAAGATCCGTCTATGCTTCCGTCTTCTCTGTAAGTCGGGCAAATGTACCCGCCCTCCTCAAATTCGTTCCATGCAAATGTCAGAACGTGATCCACCTTGACATGAACTCTGTTTTCTCGTATCCATGCGGCAAGCTTTTTCATGCCCGCCTCAAGCTCCGAGGCACTTGCTCTTTCGGAATATATTAACTGACGATACGACACCCAAGGAACTACAGTTTCTATTCTCGGAAGGGGATTCCAACCGACGGTAAACGAAGGAATTATATTGATGCCGTACTTTTTTCTGTCTTCGTTGTCGGCTATCTGCTCGTCAAGCAGTTCTGCATAGGTAGCTATATTTTTGCGATTTCCGCTGCAGTTGTACGCGCTGACGGCGTCTGCTTTTGAGTAATCTCCATCAGGGCTTTCGACACCGTTGTTCATAAATACGATATACGGTTCGGCAGTGTTGTACTTCTCCCGAAATCCGCGGAGAATATCTATAACGTCGGTTCTGTAACCTCCGAATAAATAAACGAGAGGTCTTCCGTCAACCTTTTCGTAGTATTCTTCCTTCATTTCTTCGGCAAGACTTGCATAGTCGGATTCTATGTAAGGCTGACTGCAAAGAAGGATGGCGCAAAGCTTGATCCTTTTATTCAGCGCGCTCTTTCGATGAAGCTTTCTTGCATAGTCCTGAGTCCATGCATGAGGCCACGTGACAGAAGTTTTTACATCAGGGTCAGGCTTGGCCGCTTTGTCGTCGGTATGCCAAACGTAAGCAAAATAGTCTATATTTGCATCAATAGCATATTGCAATTCCACATCGAATTCGTCTGCCGTGCGCAGATGACAGCAGACATTATCCTCAGAAATAATATCCGCATAGTAAGGTACACGGGTTCTCCATTTTTTAAAGCTTAACGTTTTGGCAAAATAACTGCCAAAAAATGTGTTTGGGGGAAGCGAGCAGTCCCAATTTACAACTCCGATTCTCATAACGGTAAACCTCTCAAAAAATATAATAGTGCATAAGAATTTTTTTCTTGCACTATTGATTTTATCAAACTAACATGATATAATCAATACGAAAAACAAAGAGGCTTTTTCGAAAAACAAAGATTGGAATTGTCATTATGAACTGCAAAATAGACCCATTTATACGTTATATTGCGAAAAGCACATATTTTATACCGGGAAAATTTCTTATTGCCGCAGATTGCAGAATGCTTTATACCGTATCGGGAAAAGCAAGCTTTGAGACATTAAATAAGGTCTATTCGCTCTCACCCGGCACGCTGATCTACTATCCCGCGGGAACTCCATATAAAATAAGGTCCGAGGAAAACGAGAAGTTTCTTTTTTATACGGTAAACTTTGATTTTTCGTGTGACTTTACCGACATTCTCCCAATGGCACCGCAGATCTATCAAGCGGATAAGAAGTACGGAATTTTGAACACTTCGAGTGTTATATGCTGTGATCACTTCGAGGACGTTGTGCACTTGGAAAATTCAACATGGTGTGAGTATGAGCTTGGGCGGATCCTTTCCGAAAGTCTTGCGAAAAATGAAGGATATGTCGAAATGCAAAGCGCACAAATGAGAATGATACTCGTAAATATTTATAGACATATATTGGGCGGAGAGGAGCACAGCCTGTGTAAATCAATCAAGACCATTTTGAGCGAAGAACCGACTCTTTCAAATTCGGAGATTGCGCATAAACTTCACTATCATCCTTTTTACATCAATGCGGTGTTCAAAAAGCACGAGGGTATGACGATACACAAATATGCGTTAAAGCAAAAGCTTACATATGCCTATAATCTTGTCACAACAACGCATATGTCAATAGACACGATCGCAGTTGCCTCGGGGTTTGCCACCACCGCACATTTTTCAACAGCCTTCAAGGAGCACTATGGAGCCTCCCCGTCCACACTTCGTAAAATGCAATAGCTTAATTAAAAGCCCAAAAAGCGATGGGCTTAAGATTTGTGATGTGTCCAACTTTTTATTTGATTTTGTAGGGGCGATGCCCCTCGGCGTTGCCGAGGGGGACGAACGCCCGCGGGCGAACACTGTTCGCCCCTACGGATTTATATTATATTGTTCAAAATCCCTTGCAATAAAACTTGTTTGAACCCTTCAAACTCCGATTTATCGCTCGCTTCACCGTCGGGTGATCGCGTGCGGCACAAGGTCACGCTACCCGTGATTCCGCTGTCGGGCGGCCCCGACCTGATTTACCGCTTTTAAAGAAAGGAAACCGCTATGGAGCTTTTACAATTAAGATATTTTTTCGACAGCTCAAAGAATGAGAGTTTTGCCAAAACGGCGCAGAAATATATGGTGCCGCCGTCGTCGGTGTCGGCATCGGTCAAGCATCTGGAGCAGGAGCTGGGCTGTCGGCTCTTCGACCGCACGGGCAACCGCATAATCCTCAATGAAAACGGAAAGAAATTTCAGCAGAGCGTATGCAGGATCTTCGACGAGCTCGACCGCGCCGTGGATGCGCTGAACCCCGAAAAGGACGAGCGCGAGGTCAAAATGCTGGTGCGTACCACGAGAAATCGCATAACCGCCTACATAATCGAGCTCAAATCAAAGTATCCGAACCTGAAGCTGGTAGCCGAGTTCGACGTGGAAAAGCCCGACCTTGCGGGCTATGATATCATAATTTCCTCCCTCGACGAACGCCTCGACGACCGCAGTAAATTCTGCCTCTTTTCACAGCCCATGTGCATACAAGCCTCGGCGCACAACCCACTTTGCGGCCGCCGCCTCACTATGAGCAGCCTGTGCAATCAGCCCTTCATATCCCTCGGCTCACGGTCAACGACCCACAAGATCCTCATCGACGCCTGCCACCGCGCAGGCTTTACGCCAAACATCACAGTCCTTTGCAACGATACGGGCTGTTATCAGCTCTGCCTCGACAATAACCTCGGCATCGGTATCGGTTACGACGGCGCACAAAGCGGCAATATCGTCAAGCTGGACGTCACCGATTTCGACGAGCGACAGGACGTGTACGTCTTTTACCGCTCGGCGGATATGAGCAGAAATCTGTCCCGCATAATCGAGTTTTTCAAAAGCAAGGCCGTGTAAAAAAGTAAAATCCAACCATAAAAAAGCCGTTTTGGCGGTTGACAGCCATTTTCGGCGATGATATAATTTATACAATATTAAATTTAAGGAGAAAGCTATGGCAACCAAGGATATTCTTTTCACTGATCCTCGCACACGTTGCGATTTTGACGGTATTATAAAAAACGCTCTCGATTTTGCCGAGAAAAATCAGCTTCTTTCCCCCGAGCGTTGGGCAAAATTCGTCGGTCAGTTTAAGTTCTCAAGCGACGATCACGATACGGGCTGGCGCGGCGAGTATTGGGGCAAAATGATGCGCGGCGCGGCCTTCGTTTATTCCTGCACCCGCAACCCCGAGCTTTGGCACGTCATGACCGAAACTGTGGAGGATATGCTCACCGCCGCCGATGAGCTGGGTCGTATCTCCTCTTACAGCAGAGAAAAGGAGTTCAGAAACTGGGATATGTGGTGCCGCAAATACGTCCTGCTGGGTATGCAGTATTATCTCGAATATTGCGAGGATGAGGAGCTCAGGGCCCGAGTCATCGCCTCCATGCGCGCGCAGGTAGACTATCTCATCTCCAAGATCGGCCGCGAGGAGGAAGGTAAGCTGCGCATAACCAAGACCTCCAAGTATTGGCGAGGCCTCAACGCATCCTCGGTGCTTGAGCCCATCGTCCGCCTCTATAACCTGACAGGTGAGCAGAAGTACCTCGATTTCGCCACTTATATCGTCAGCGAGGGCTGCACCGACGTGGGCAACATCTTCGAGCTCGCGTATCAAAACATAGCCGACCCATACCAGTACCCCATCACCAAGGCATACGAAATGATGTCCTGCTTCGAGGGCCTGCTCGAATACTATAAGGTCACGGGTATCGAAAAGCATAAAACTGCCGTTATCAATTTCGCACACCGCGTGGCAAAGAGCGATATTACAATCATCGGCACCGCAGGCTGTACCCACGAGCTCTTCGACCATTCGACGGCACGCCAGACCTGGTACTACCCCGGCATTATGCAGGAGACCTGCGTCACCGTGACATGGATGAAGTTCTGCTACCGCCTGCTTGAGCTGACGGGCGACGTTGAGTTTGCCGACCACTTTGAAAAGTCGCTCTATAACGCCTACCTCGGTGCTGTCAACGTCAATATGCTCATAAATGACGAATCCACCGCTTACATAAGACGCCGCCACAAGGACGGTGACAAGGCTATTCCCGAGGCTCTGCCCTTCGACAGCTACTCGGCGCTCCGTTCGGGTACACGCGGCGCCAAGATCGGCGGATTGAAGATAATGTCCGACCACACCTATTACGGCTGCTGTGCCTGCATCGGTGCGGCGGGAATCGGCCTTGTGGGCAAGATCTCGCTTATGTCAAAGGAGAATGGCTTTGCCGTCAACCTCTATAACCCCGGACGCCTGATTACCGTCACCCCCGCAGGCAAAAAGCTGACCCTCACCACCGAAACGGGCTACCCCGTGTGCGGAAAGATTGCCATTACTCTCGAGCTCGAGGGCGAGGAGAGCTTTTCGATCGACCTCCGTATCCCCGAGTGGAGCGCATCCACCTCGCTTTGCGTAAACGGCGAGGCTGTCGCGGCACACGTTGGATATACCACAGTCAGCAGAGAATGGAAGAGCGGCGACCGCATCGAGCTTGAGCTTGATATGACCGCCGAGGTCATCCACCCCATTCCTAACCCGAAGGACGTCCTCTTTACCGATTGGCTGGGTCACGAGGCATATATGCCCCCGGTTGTGGTCGAGGAGCCCGAGGACGCGATGCACTTCATAGCCATCCGTCGCGGCCCGTTGACTCTCGCCTGCGACAAGCGCGTCACCGATCCCGACGCACCCATCGATCTCGATTACGATGAAAACGACGTGATCAAGCTCGAGCGGAGCAATAATGCAGGCTTCCCGCGCCTTTGTGAGTTTGAGGCTCCGCAGAAGGACGGCACCAAGGTCACCTTTATCGACTATATGTCGGCGGGTCAGACCTACGATGAAAGCTCGCGCTACGCCTGCTGGATACCCACAAAGAGATAAAACGAAAGCCCCGCGCGAGGCGGGGCAAGTAATTACTCGGACGCTTTCTTGAGAATTTTGGCAATGAAGTCGCTTTCATTACCGTCAAAAAGCGCATCCAGCATTTTAATTATTTTGTCCTTATAATGAGTGTCATTTTCGGTTTCAGAAAGCGCAGTCAAATGATAGGACAAAAGCCAAACCAACGGTTCTATTGCCGATTTCGCTACTTCCTTCTTTTGTGCATCATCCTTTAAAATACGAACTAACGCGGTTTCTCTTGTCTTATAAAGATTCGGCAATTTGGTAGCGTATTCTACCGCCTTTTCATAATCACCGTATCTGTAATATGCATCGGAAAGATTACAAAGTGCGGCACCTCTGATTTCCGAATCGTCACAGTATTTTAGGATTTGCTCATGAAGCATAATAGATTCTTTTAAATACTCTTTTTTCTCCTTTTCAGTACCATCAAGTCGTTCGAGCGAACAGGACAATTGCATCAGTAACAACGCATTATTGGGATAGGTTTTCAACGCGTTTCGCATAAGCTCGACATTTTCTTTGTGGGATCCCCTTGCTCTGTTTTCCTGCCATTTCTGATTAATAACGTCAAGCCTTTGGGTTGAATATATTTCCTCCATGCCAATCAACTCGTCAACAGATACACCAAAATAATTTGCAAGTGTGGGGAGCATCGTGATGTCAGGATATCCGTCGCCTCTTTCCCATTTGCTGATGGCTTGATATGAAATGCCAATATGAGTTGCCAACTCCTCTTGGGTCAAATCTCTGTTACGGCGCAATTTCTTCAGCTTTTCACCAATCATAAGTTCCATAGTATTAACCTCCAAATTCAAGTTGTTTCGACGCGTCTGAATATATTATACAGTGTCTTAGCTTATAAATCAATAACCGCAACATAGACTTAATTCTACCAACCGTAGTATTTTTCTATTCAAAAAAGGCATAGCATAATAAGCTATGTCTTTTTTAATATAATCTGCTTTATCGCAGGCACGCCAACCGAGCGGCTTTTTGCACTATCAACGTAACGATAAATCGGAGTTTGAAGGAGATTTTTAGTTATGAGTTATGAGTGATGAGGTTCGCTTGCGCTCACCGTTATGAGTTTGCTTTGCAAACGTTATGATATGATCGCTCTGCTTCTTCAAACTGTGACATGGGCCATCACAACTTGGCGAAGCCAATCATAACTCTAAACTCGCCGCAGGCGATCATAACTTTAAACTCCGATTTATCTCTCTGCTTAATTTTCTCCCTCGGCCAACCGATTGAGGGTGTACCAGGTCAAGGGACCCGCCACGCCGCTGACGGGCAGACCGCTGTTCTCCTGTACACGACGCAGGGCGGCCTCGGTGGCAGGGCCGAAATCGCCGTCCTCGGCAACCGTCGGGATATAGGGGTAATTGCGTGCCGCGCGGTTGATGAGAGCCTGCAGATCGCGCACCTCCTCGCCGCTCTGACCGACCGAGAGAAAGCGCCCGGGGTAGATATCGTCGGCCACGTCGAGATACTCGGGCGGCAGGTCGCGCACCGTCCGACCGTAGGCGTCGGTCAGTGCATTCCAGGTGGCGCGACCCACGATCCCGTCAACCGTAAGTCCATTCTGCTCCTGAAAGGCTCTTACCGCCGCCTCGGTGGCCGCATCGTAGCTACCTGTAATGTAGACTTGAGGCAGGGAAGGATCGAAATAGGAGATCAACGAGAGATAATACTGAACAACCTCGGTTGGCGTGCCGCTGTCGCCGGGGCCCACGGCCGAGGTGTAGATCCTATCCACCTCATCGTAGCGAAGCCCCTCGCCCTGAAGCTCGGCCAAGCCCTTCACCGCCGTGAAAATGGCCTTGATCTTGTACCAGGTCGCCTTTCCCACGATGCCGTCCTCGGTCAGATTGAAGATCCGCTGAAAATTGCGCACCGCCTCCTCGGTCTCTGTGCCGAAAAGCCCGTCGGCCTCAAGATAAGGCCGCACCGCAGGGTAGTTTTGCCCGATGCGGTTGAGCTGACGTTGAATGGTGCGCACGTCCTCGCTCGCCGCTCCGACCCCGAGGGCGATCCCCGGATAGGATGGCAGGTTCCGCGAGGTGGGCGCGTTGAAAACGATGCCGATGTCGTCCCCGTAATAGTATTGCAGGATCTCGTAGGGTGTCAGACCCTCCTCGGCCAGATCCACCGTGCCCCATTGGGAAAGGCCGGGGCAGGTTGTGCGCACCCCGTCGCAGTATTGGGAAAAATAGGGCTGTACTTCGCCCTCGCGCACCAAGTAATCGTTGAAGATCTCGTCGGCGATCTTTGATACCGAGTCGAAAATATCGCGACCGTATATGAATTTCTGATCGTATTGCGTGTCGGAGGTGATGTCAAAATCATAGCCGCGGCTGCGGTACCACTCGGTGTACACGCGGTTGAGGGCAAAGGAGATCTGGGCGTACATATTGGCGCGCAGGGAGTTCTCGGGCCAGGTGGGATAGATCTCGCTGGAGGCCACGTTCTTTACGTAGTCGATAAAGGGAACTCTCACGTTGCGCGCGTTCGGGTCGCGGGGCGAGCCCAAGTGAACTGTAATATAATCGGGTATTGTCGGTCTTGCCATAGCTTACCTCAATTCACGGTCAGCCGTAGGGGCTGAACTGTTTTTATGCCTTCAAAAATATCAACGGTATGCTCGCTCTCACCGTAGGACGGATGGTACACGTAGAGCGAATATGTGGCGTATCGGTCGGGTAGCCCGGGAGACAGGGAATTTTTCGCGGGCGGGGCAGGGAGCTCGATGCCGTCGATTATGCCATTGGCGTCGGTTGCGTCCTCAAAAAAGATGTACTCCCCGTCGGCAAAGCCCTTTGCAAGCTTCACCTCAACGCCCTCAACGGGATAGACCTGATCCCCGCGAAACGCCTGTATCTTCAAAAGCCCCGACGAGCTGTTCTCGGCAATAAACGCCCCGTAATCGGCGTAAAAGGGCTCGGCACCGTCCGAATCGGTGACCGACGACTCGTTTTCGAGGGGCAGGGTGAGCTGCGGTGTCTCGATTTCGGGTGCGGGCGCAGGGTTGAAGGTCGGCGTGGCCGAGGCGGGCAGACCCACGTAGTCAACGATGCCGTCGGCAATGCCTTGGGCAAAAAGCTCGGGCGAGTTTGCCATCAGGGACGCGTCACCCCTGTTGGAGATAAATCCCATCTCAACCAGCACCGCGGGCATCTGCGTGCGGCGCAGAACGTAAAGCCCCGGCCGCGCCATAACGCCGCGGTTGCGAAGTCCCGTGCTTCGGTTGAGTCCGCGCAGAATGTCGGCGGCCAGCGCGGAGGCCACACTTCCCGTGCGGAACACCAAGGCCTCACTTCCCGTAGCGGTTGGATTGGCGGCGGCGTTGGTGTGCAGGCTGATAAAATAATCAGCCCCCCACGCATTGGCATCCCGAACCCGCGCCGTCAGCGAGCTTTGATTGCTGGTGCCCAGCACCTCCGTGGGGCTGTTGCGCGAGAGCCGCACCTCAAAGCCCAGCTCGCCGAGGATCTGCCCAAGCTCCACACCGATGGCGTAGGTCAGATCCTGCTCGCGGTAGCCGTTGCCCTCCGCCCCTGCGTTGGGGTTTTGGGGATTATGCCCCTGATCAATGTAAATTTTCGTTGCCATATATCTCCTTTCGCCCGTCAGGGCCGGTTCTTATCATTTCCATTCTATGAAATTGCGGGGAAAAGGTGAAAAACAGAATAATTTACATTTTTCTGTGGACAAGCGGCGGGAAATGTGATAAAATAAATAGGTTAGAACGAAAAAAGGAGGTCAATATGTCGCTTCAGGTAAAAAATCTGACAAAATCCTTCGGCGAAAAGCTCGCCGTTGATAATATCAGCTTCGAGATGAGCGAGCCCGGCGTTTTCGGCCTTATCGGCACCAACGGCGCGGGCAAGACCACCATAATAAGAATGATCCTCGGCATTATGCGCCCCGATTTCGGCGAGGCACTATGGAACGGCAAGCCCATTTCCCGCAAGGTGCTCAGCTTCGGCTACCTGCCCGAGGAAAGAGGAATTTATACCAAGAACCGCGTCCTCGAGCAGCTTATATACTTTGGCAAGCTTCGCGGAATGAGCGGCGCGGCGGCCAAAAAGTCGGCCTGCGACCTGCTTGAACGCTTTGAGATCACCGAATACGCAGATATGACGGCGGATAAGCTCTCAAAGGGCAACCAGCAAAAGGTTCAGCTGGCCGCCACGATGATCCACGATCCCGAGCTCATCATCCTCGACGAGCCCTTTTCGGGTCTCGACCCCGTTAACGCAGAGTCGCTGCGCCGCATTATAAACGGCCTTGTGGACGAGAAAAAATATATAATTATGAGCAGCCACCAGATGGAAACGGTGGAAAATTACTGCGAGGATCTGATCCTGCTCCATCGCGGTCACGCCTTGGTTTCGGGCAATCTGCGGCAGATCAAGGAAAGCTACGGCGTAACGCGGCTGGCCGTGTCGGCCGACACCGACGTTTTGCCCTTTGCCGAGTCGGCGGGACTTAAGCTACGCCAGAAGCACGCCGATCACCTTGAGTTCGCCGTCCCCGAGCAGAGCGCAAGCCTGCGCTTCCTCTCAATGCTCTCGCAAAATTCCATAGTCCCCACGAGATTCGAAATGCTCGAGCCCTCACTCAACGAGATCTTTATCGATAAGGTCGGCGAGGAGCTTGGGGCGGGAGGTGCGAAATGAAAAGCATTCTGACCGTCTTTGGATACACATTCAAAATAGCTGCCCGTAAGCGCGGCTTTATCATCACCACCGCAGTTATTCTCATCGGAATCCTCCTGCTTTGTATGGTGCCGCGGATGCTCCTCGGCTTCACCGACGGAGATCCCGACTCCATCGTCAACGGTGTCTTTTACACCTGCTATTACGTGGATGACGAAAACCTCGTTCCATATGAGGACGTCCGTGCCGAGCTGCAGAAAGCTCTGCCCTCCACAAAGCTCCTTCGGGGCAACGGTGCCGAAATGGATCAGTATCGCAAGCAGATAAACGACGACGCGAGCTTCTCGGTTATCGTAGTAGAGCGGGGAAGCGACGGAGACCCCGAGGTCACCGTCATCGCCCGCGATTTTATGAGCAATATGAGCACCTCGGCAGAAATTGCCACCGATGCCGTCAGCCGCGTGTACGTTGCAAAGACACTGGCCGATAAGGGCGTGTCGGCAGAGGATATCGAGTTTTCACAGTCCACACTTAAGTACACCCTCGCCCCCGAGCGCAACATCTCGCTGGCAGGCTATACAATGGGCATCCTGCTCATAACCCTCGTGTTTTTTGCCGTCTATTATTACGGCTACGGCGTGGCCTCGTCCATCGCCGTGGAGAAATCCTCAAGAGTAATGGAAACGCTGGTGGTCTCCACCAAGCCCGCAAATATTCTCATCGGTAAGTGCCTCGGTATGGGAACGCTGGGACTTTGCCAGTTCGGTGCCATCCTCGCCGTGGCCATCCTCGGCATCAAGCTCCTCATTCCCGCGGATTTCACCTTCATGGGCGAGTCCTTCACCTTTGAGGTCTTTACTCCCGAGGTGGCACTTCTGACCGTGGCCTTCTTCATTCTCGGCTACGCGCTTTACGCCGTAATGAACGCCGTCTGCGGCGCGACGGTCAGCCGAGTGGAGGATCTGAACACGGCAATGATGCCGGTTATGATCATCTCAATGCTGTCCTTCTATTTCTCATATTTCACGGCAATGATGGGCAGCAATTACGAATTTCTCTTCAAGATCGCGCTTTACGTGCCCTTTACGGCGCCCTTCGTAATGCCATTCGCCCTGCTAAACGGTATGGCAAGCCCGACAGATCTTCTGATCTCGGCCGCGATCCTCACCATCTGCATCGCCGCCGTCACCGCCCTGTCGGTGCGGATCTATACCGCATCGGTGCTGCATTACGGCAAACGGCTCAAGCTCCGCGACGCGTATAAAACCAAGCTGTAATACAAAAAAGCCGCTCAACGAGCGGCTTTTTGCATTATCAACCCACCGATAAATCGGAATTTGAAAGCAAAACATCATCGACCACTTGTAGGGGAGGGGTCTCCCCTCCCGTGGAGAATGCCTTGGTTTGCGGGAGGGGAAACCCCTCCCCTACAGATAAATTGGTTCGATCCACCGCCGCAAGCACTACAAACGGTATAATATAATCACGTAGGTGGGCGCACGATATTGGCTTTGCCAAATCGGCGTTCGCCCGCGAAACAAATCCAAACCCATCGGACGGGCGCACAAAGTGACGCCCCTACGGGTTATATATTTAAAACATTGTATTTTAACACACCGATAAATCGGAGTTTGTTTGAAACAATTTGAAACATTTAAGACACTAAACTATCGTTACGGGACTCACTCAAAGCCTCCCCCTTTGGGGGAGGTGGCGCGGCTTGCCGTGCCGGAGAGGGCTTTTTTACCCTCTCAGTCGCTTCGCGCCAGCTCTCCCAAAGGGAGAGCCATTGTCTTAGCCGCTTTTGAGGCTGGTTTCAGCAAAATCTGTTTGAACCCTTCAAATTCCGAGTTATCGGTGCGTTTCACCGTCGGGTGATCGCGTCAGATACAAGGTTACGTCACCCGATCCTTGCCCGCAGGGGCGATGTCGATTCCCGGATCGACGGCCCGATTTATCGGTGACCCGAATTCCGGGTTTGCTACCGAACAAAATGCACCTGCTTTCGCAGGTGCTTTTGATCTTTTATTCTGATCAGATTCTTGCAACGCCGGTCTTCTTTGCGGCCTCGATAACTGCGGCGGCAACGACGGGAGCGACCTTCTTGTCAAGAGCGGAAGCGATGATGTTCTCCTCGTTCAGCTGATCCTCGGGAATGAGGGAAGCGAGAGCGTGGGAGGATGCGACCTTCATCTCCTCGTTGATGCAGGATGCGCGGCAATCAAGGGCACCGCGGAAGATGCCGGGGAATGCGAGGAGGTTGTTGATCTGGTTGGGGAAGTCGGAGCGTCCGGTACCGACGATGCGAGCGCCTGCCTTCTTTGCAAGGTCGGGCATGATCTCGGGAGTGGGGTTTGCCATGGGGAATACGATGGAATCGGGAGCCATGGATGCGATCATCTCTTCGGATACGATACCGGGAGCAGAAACGCCGATAAATACGTCAGCACCCTTCAGGGCATCTGCGAGAGTACCGGTAACGCGGCCTGCGTTGGTGATCTCAGCCATAGCGGCCTGAGCGGGGTTCATGTTCTCGTCACCCTTGCAAAGGATGCCGAATCTGTCGCACATAAGCATCTTCTTTGCGTCAACACCCATGTTGATGAGGTGCTTTGCAATGGAGATACCTGCGGCGCCTGCGCCGCTCATAGTAACGCGGACGTCACCGATCTTCTTGCCAACTACCTTGAGGGCGTTGATAAGAGCGGCGGCAACAACGATAGCGGTACCGTGCTGGTCATCGTGGAAAACGGGAATGTCGCAGGTCTCCTTGAGTCTGCGCTCGATCTCGAAGCAACGGGGTGCGCTGATGTCCTCGAGGTTGATTCCGCCGAAGCTGCCGGCAAGAAGGGTAATGGTGTTGACGATGGTGTCAACGTCCTTGGAGCGGATGCAAAGGGGGAAAGCGTCAACGTCTGCAAACTCCTTGAAGAGCACGCACTTGCCCTCCATAACGGGCATACCTGCCTCGGGGCCGATGTCGCCGAGACCGAGAACTGCGGTACCGTCGGTAATAACGGCAACGAGATTCTTTCTGCGGGTCAGCTCGTAGGACTTGTTAACGTCCTTCTGGATCTCAAGGCAGGGCTCGGCAACGCCGGGGGTGTATGCCAGGGAGAGATCCTGACGGTTCTCAACGGGAACGCGGGAAACGACCTCGATCTTGCCGTTCCACTCATAGTGCTTCTGAAGGGATTCTTCTCTGATGTTCATTTTTATTCTCCTAAAATATGTTAGATCATTTTTTCGGGTTTATAATATCTGTCAAACTCCTCGGCAGTCAGATAACCGAGGGATAGGCAGGCCTCACGCAGGGTCGAGCCCTCGGCGTGGGCGGTCTGCGCCATCTTTGCCGCCTTTTCGTAGCCGATGACGGGCGACAGGCAGGTGACGCACATAAGCGACCGCTCAAGATAATCGCGCATCCGCTCGGCGTTGACCGTGATCCCCGCAAGACAGTTCTTGTCAAAGGACTCTACGGCGTCGGCAAGCAGACCCACCGACTGCATAACGCAATATCCGATGAGCGGCATATAAACGTTGAGCTCAAGATGACCTTGGGAGGCGGCAAAGCCCACCGAGGCATCGTTGCCCATGACCCGCGCGGCCACCATAGTCACCATCTCGCACTGAGTGGGGTTGACCTTGCCGGGCATAATGGACGAGCCGGGCTCGTTTTCGGGGAGCGAGATCTCGCCGATCCCGCAACGCGGACCCGAGGCGAGGAAGCGCACGTCGGATGCGATCTTGAAAAGATCGGCCGCAAGGGTCTTGAGCGCGCCGTGAACGAAGCAAAGCGCGTTTTTCGAGCCGAGAGCGGCAAATTTGTTGGGGTCGGATGAAAATTCGTGACCGCAGATGCGAGAAAGCTCGGCGGCCGTCTCCTCACCGAATCCGACGGGAGCATTCAGCCCCGTGCCCACGGCCGTTCCGCCCAAAGGAAGGCGGCGCAGATAGGCCAGCGAGTCGCAGAGCATATCACGGGACGCCGAGAGGGCGGCAAGCCAGCCCGACACCTCCTGGCCGAAGGTCAGGGGAACGGCATCCTGCATATGAGTGCGCCCGCACTTGACAACGCCCGTATTGGCTTCGGACAGCCGACCGAGCGTGTCGCACATCCCCGCAAGGGCAGGGAGAAGGCGATCCTCAATGGCGGCCAGCGCCGCAACGTGAAGGGCGGCGGGAAAGGCATCGTTGGTGCTCTGGGACATATTTACGTGATCGTTGGGGTGAAGCTCGACGCCGCTCTTCGCGGCAACATGGGCGATCACCTCGTTGACGTTCATATTGGTTTGCGTTCCGCTTCCCGTCTGCCAGACGCGGAGAGGGAAGTGGGCGTCGTGAACTCCCGTAAGTATCTCGTCGCAGGCGGCAATTATGGCCGACCGACGCTCGGCATCAAGCTTCCCGGCGCGGAAATTCACCTCTGCGCAGGCGCGCTTGACGCGTACAAGGGCGTGAACGATCTCTGTGGGCATCAGCTCGCACCCGATCTTGAAATTGTTGACAGACCTCTGGGTCTGCGCGCCGTATAGCGCGTCGGCAGGCACTTTCACCTCACCCATGCTGTCGTGCTCTGTTCTGTAATTCATTTCATCAAAAAGGGGACTGCCGTATTCGGCAGAAACGACAGCCCCGTATGTGTTTTTGTTTTTTTGTGAAAGCCTTCTTCAAAAAACTTCAAGCCTCGCCGATCAAACGGTGAGACGTGACCGTTAGGAGCGCGTAAGCGCGGACTAAGGTCTGCGGCAGCGCAATGAGCTTAGCCGGCAGAAGCCCTCAAAATTTGCGACCGAGCAAATTTTGAAGTGGAAAACTACCCACTCAAGCTGACTGATGCATCAAAGTTTTTTGAAGAGCTCGAGAAACTTTTTGCAAAAAGTTTCTCGAAAAGATATTAAACTCTCAATTAGTCCTCAAAGGGGAACTTGTAGGGCAGACCGAGCTCGTCGCGGACGGCGATGAACTCCTTCTGAACAGACTCGTTGATGGCAACGCCTGCGTGGCGAGCGAGACGGATCTCGTACTCCTTCTCACCTGCGGTGTAGATGCGCTCTGCATCGGGAGCCTTCTGTACGGATCTGACCTCGCGGATGATGTTGCCGGCGTTCTTGCGGCAGGCATCCTCGCCGAGGAAGTGATCGGTGTCGATAGCGATGAAGAAGTGGCCGAGACCGAAGGGACGCTTGTTGCCGTTCTCGTCCTTGCCGGTCAGGTACTGACCGTAGTGACCGTTCGAAAGAACTGCGGAAAGGAGCTCAACGAACATAGCGAAGCCGTAGCCCTTATAGCCGCACTGCTCCTCGCCGGGGCCGCCGAGAGTGCAGAGAGCAGCCTCGCCGCGAGCCATGGTCTTGAGAGCGTCGTCAGCAGTGCCCTCGTAAGCCTTACCGTCAAGGCCGACAAGTGCGCCGGTAGGAGCATCCTTACCGATTCTTGCGTAGTACTCGAGCTTACCGTTCTGGTAGGTGGAGGTAGCTGCGTCAAAGTTGAAGTCGAAAGCCTCGTCGGTGGGAACACCGAGAGTGAGGGGGTTAGTACCGAAAGCACCCTGAACACCAAAGGTGGGGGCAACGGTGGGGCGGGCGTTTGTACCGGTCAGACCGATGCAACCTGCCTTAGCGGCCATAGAGGTGTAGTAGCCGGCGATACCGTAGTGGCAGGAGTTGCGGACAACGACCATACCCATGCCGTACTTCTTGGCCTTTTCGATAGCCATGCTCATGGCCTTATAGCCGATGACCTGACCCATACCGTCGTGTCCGTCGACAACTGCGGTGGTCTCGGTCTCCTTAATGATCTCGAAATTGGTAACGGGGTTCTGGATTCCTGCCTTGATTCTGTCAAGGTAGACGGGCTTGAAGCGGTTGCAGCCGTGGGACTCGATACCGCGCTTGTCGGACTCAAGCAGAACGTCCGCGCAGATCTCGGCATCCTCGCGGGGAATACCGTAGCCCACGAAAGAGTCGATAACGAAGTTGGTTATTGTCGTCCAATCGACAATGTTGGTCTTTGCCATGTCAAAAATCCTCCGAATAAAAATAATTATAGATTTACTTTTCCATTATATCACAAACGGTACGACTTTGCAAGAGAATTTTCAAACTTCGTTATATTTTTATCGATTAGCATAAAAATTTCTCGATTAATGCAAAAATACTGTAAAAATCAAGCAAAAATCAAGCCAAAAAGAGGGAGGGAGACGGACAGAACACGGCGGAATTTAGTGAACAACAAAGCCGCCGTACTTAACCGCAACACAGCGGGACAGTTCTCCGCGCTTTTGGAATAAACAGCCCGATAAATCGGAGTTTGAAGTTATGATCGCCTGCGGCGAGTTTAGAGTTATGATTGGCTTCGCCAAGTTATGATGGCCCATGTCACAGTTTGAAGCGACAGCGCGATCATATCATAACGTTTGCAAAGCAAACTCATAACGGTGAGCGTAAGCGAACCTCATCACTCATAACTAAAAATCTCATTCAAATCCCGATTTATCGGTCTCTTCACCGTTTGAAATTGCGTATAGTACAAACCTAACACCGTAGGGGCGCACTTTGTGCGCCCGTTCATCGAACAAATTTATCTGTAGGGGAGGGGTTCCCCCTCCCGCAGACCACTGACAAACATCCTTTTAGAAAAGTGAAGCAGCAAATTGCACAAATAAAGGCTCCCTTGTGTAAAGGGAGCTGGCGAGCGAATGCG
>JAFTOB010000138.1 GCA_017451545.1 Clostridia bacterium
GAACGACGGCGGCCCTTGCTTCAGTGAAAAAGAAGCGAAATTTTGGGTATGAAATACCTAAAATTTGGCTTGTTTTTCAGGCCGCGCAAACGAACAGGATGGGCAAGGTAAAATCGCCGCCTACGGCGGGATCCCGCCCCTACCCCCACCACTTACGCGGTCGCAGCTATCCGAAGGATTGCTGCACCCCTCGTCCCCGAACCCGGAGGGGGCAGGGACGACACCCATAAAATAAACCTATCACCATCAAACGGGCGCACGAAGTGACGCCCCTACGGTGTTAGGTTTGTACCGTGCGCGATTACCCGATTTTTAGCCGCAAAGAATCTCTTGCAACTCCGCATTTGCATATTGACAATTCTCGATTTTTGATATATAATATAATGTTACAGATAATTTGCTTGACGGAGATAAAAATGAATTTTATAAAAAAACCAATCGCGCTTTTGCTTTGCGCGGTAATTGTCCTCGCCGCCCTTTGCGGCTGTGCGCCCACGGGGCAGGGAAGCACCGATACTACGTCGGAGCCCATCGGCACCGACGAATCCTACGTCGAAATAAAAAACGGCGAGACCCTTGAGCTTGCTGTAGGCCAAAGTCTGCGGCTCAGCGTCGACAGCTCGGAGCCCGGCATAAGCTTCGCCACCGTGGATACCTGCGTTACCGTCTCAGCCGACGGTGTGGTCACCGCCAAGCAGGTGGGAACGGCCACCGTCACCGCCATCTGCGGCAACGCCACTGACAGTATTAAGATCAAGGTGATCGATCCCCGCAGCCTGAGCCTCACCGCCGACAGCTACTACACCGAGGTCGGCGTTTCGGTAACTTTGAACGTAACCTCCGAAGAGGGGCTTGACGGCGAGCCCGCCTTCGAGCTTTCGGGCGACACCGCCGCTTTCACACTCGACGGCAACCGCCTTACCCCCGTAGCCGCAGGCTCTGTTACCGTCAGGGCCAAGCTCGACGGCGTGGTGAGCAACGAGATCACCGTCACCTCCTTTGAGCCCAATCTACAGGATCCGCAGGAGATCGTTCTGACGGTTGACCGCCCCGAGCTCTTCGTGGGCGACGTGGCTACCCTTGAATTTGAAATTTATCCCGGAGCTTCCTCCTGCAATATCGTGTTCAGCGTGACCGAGGGCGAGGGTGTTGTCAGCATTGCGGGCAACCGAATCACCGCCATTAGCGCGGGACAAGCTAAGATCGTGGGTCGGATCGGCGGCACGGTCAGCAACGAGATCACAGTCAAGGTCGCTCTCTTCGACCCCTACGCTGAGCTGACATGCGACGAGTTTTACGAAAATTACACGGTGGCCACAAGCTATTCCGATGCTTGCCTGCGAAGCGAGTACGGCTTTATGTCGGGATATCTGACCGTCCCCGATCAGGCCCCCACCGTGGCAGAGAACAGACCCTCGGAAAACGGTGTGCTCATCCGCAACGATACTTTTCTTTATACCGATTCGGGCAACGGCTACATAGTGACCGACTCGACGGGCGTTGAGGTTCTGCGGGTCTACCGCGGCGGCGCGTATATAACTCTCGAGGAGGTGGCGGCTTACATCTACGCCTTCGGAGAGATCCCCGCCAACTACTCCACGGGCAAAAAGGCCACGGCCACTCTTTTGGATACTTGGGGAGAGTATCTGCGCCTTAACCACTCGCGCTTCAACGGCAACGTTACGAAGTACCCCTATCAGCCCATTCTGCCAAATATCAGCGGTTGCGGCGGCGATCTTCAGTATATGGAGCTTGATATTGGCACCACGGGCACCGATTGCGATCCCGGCTACATCGTGCGCCCCTACAACGACGGCAAGACGGTCACTCGCGGCGCGGCGCGTATAGTTTACGGCAAGGATGACAAAAACGGCAACGGCGTCTACGAGCAGGGCGAGCTTCACCTGTTCTACACCTACAACCACTACAACGATTTTCAGGAATATCTCAACTATTATGGCGGTTGGGGCAACATTTTCGGTAACGTGACGGGCGGTGGCAAGCTGTCGAGCAAGTACGATTATAACCCCACCCCCTACATCGCCGTCATCATCGCACCCATCAGACGAGAGACCGATTGATCTAAAATCGAAATTCGAAGTGATTTTTAGTTATGAGTGATGAGTGATGAGGTTCGCTTACGCTCACCGTTATGAGTTTGCTTCGCAAACGTTATGATATCTCTGTTGTTTCAAACTGTGCCAGAGGCACATCATAACTTGGCGAAGCCAATCATAACTCTAAACTCGCCGCAGGCGATCATAACTTTAAACTCCAATTTATTTGCAACTTCGCCGTCACAAAACACAGCTTCACATTGATCCAAACAACTTAAGAACACATAAAAAGGAGGTACCCCATGCCAAAATACGAAGTGCTTTCCAAAGAACTTACCGAGCGCATAACCCGTGAGCGGGCCGACGGCTCCTTTGAGCGGGTGGGAGTGCGCGACACCGACATCGTGCGCCGCAGCAACGCAGACGCCCACCGCGAGAGCATCTGGCGTCCGCCCTTCGCCCACGATATAGACACCATCATACATTCCCCGTATTACAACAGATATACTGACAAGACCCAGGTCTTTTCGCTGATCAAGAACGACGATATCACCCGTCGCAGTCTGCACGTCCAGCTTGTTTCCCGCATCGCGAGGACCATCGGCGGTGCGCTGAACCTGAACCTTGACCTGATCGAGGCCATCGCCCTCGGTCACGATATGGGTCACGCGCCCTTCGCCCACATCGGCGAGGTCTACCTGAACGAGCTTTATTTTGCCAACACGGGTCGCCGCTTTATGCATAATCTTCAGTCGGTGCGCGTGCTCGATAAGATGTGCCCGCTGAATATAAGCCTCCAGACCCTCGACGGCATCGCCTGCCACAACGGCGAGTGCGAGCTTGAGGTCTACGAGCCTACGCCCCTCCATAGCTTCGAGGAGTTCGACGCTATGATCGAACGTTGCTATACCGACGATCGCTACGCCGCAAAGATCATTCCCTCCACACTTGAGGGCAACGTGGTGCGTATTTCCGATATTATCGCCTACCTTGGCCGCGACCGTCAGGACGCCGCGCGCATAAAGCTGGTGGATGAGGACGCCTTCTATAACCCCGACATCGGCTCGATGAACTCCGAGATCATCAACAATCTGGTGGTCAATATCATCGAAAACAGCTACGGCAAGCCCTACATCAAGCTGGATTCCCGCCATTTCAAGGCACTCAAGGATTCCAAGCGCGATAATTATTTTATGATCTACAACGATCCGAACCGAAGCGCCCTGCTCGACAGCACCGCAAAGCCCATGATGACCGAGATATACGGTCAGATGCTGGACGATCTGCGTGCGGGCAACAAATATTCGCCCGTCTTTACCCACCATATAGATTTCGTCAACAAGTCGCACTACAAGCGTGCCGAGGCTTACGAAAAGACCGAGCCCAATCAGATCGTGGTCGACTACATAGCAAGTATGACCGACGATTACCTCATCGACCTCCACCGCTACCTCTTCCCGGGCAGCGGGCTGACCGTGGAATACAAGGGATATTTTGACTGAGAAAGGGTTTTTCCGTATGTTTGAAAATATAATTGCCGCCGTCCGTGACCACGAAACGGTGATAATCCACCGCCACACCAATCCCGACGGCGACGCGCTGGGCTGTCAGATCGGACTTGCGCATATGATCCGCGATACCTTCCCCGAAAAGAAGGTCTACACCGTGGGCGACGCCGCCCGCCGCTACGCCTTCATCGAGGGCTCGACTATGGACGAGATCGATGACAGCACCTATGAGGGCGCTCTTGCCATCATCCTCGACACCTCGGCCTCGGCGCTGATCAGCGACGACCGCTATAAGCTGGCCAAGACCACCGTCCGTATGGATCACCACATCTTCTGCGAGAAGATCGCAGATATCGAGGTCACCGATACCTCCTATGAGAGCTGCTGCGGCCTTGTCACCGCCCTCGCGATGGAGAGCGGCTGGACTCTGTCGGCCGCCGCCGCAAAGGCACTTTATACGGGTATGATCACCGATTCGGGCCGCTTCCGATACGATTCCACCACCTCCCAGACCTTCCGCCTCGCCGCATACCTGATGGAGCGGAAATTCGACACGGGTGACATCTACCGCAACCTTTACACCGACGATTTCGCCTTCATCCGCCTGCGCGCGCAGTACGTGTTGAAGATCAAGTTCACCGAAAAGAAGGTGGCGTACATCTACACCGACCGCGAGGAGGCAAAGTCCTTCGGCTTCGATAACTTCACCCTCTCCCGAGGAATGGTCAATACAATGGGCGAGATCCGCGGAGTGGATATCTGGGTCAACTTCACCGAGACCGACGAGGGCGTGCTCTGCGAGATCCGCTCAAGCCTTTATAACATCAATCCCGTGGCCGTGAAATACGGCGGCGGCGGACACGCCAAGGCCAGCGGCGCAACACTCAAGAACCGTGAGGAGGCAATGGCACTTCTCTCCGACCTCGAAGCACTTATAGGAGACTGAACAGATGAATAATTTTGAAACTATGCAGCTCATCCTGCAGAAAATAAAGGAATACGATCGCATTATGCTCTTCCGCCACGTCCGCACCGACGGCGACTGCGTGGGCGCGACCAAGGGTATGAAGGCCCTGCTCCGCGCCTCCTTCCCCGAGAAGGAGATCTATATCGTGGACGGTCAGCATTCCGACTTCCTCTCCTTCCTCGGCGAGGACACCGATAACCCCGATGAGTCGCTCTTCGCCGATGCCCTCGGTATCATTCTCGATACGGGCAGCGAGGACCGCATCTTCAATAAAAAGTACGCACTCTGCCGCGAGACCGTCAAGATCGACCACCACATCGAGCGCGAGCCCTAC
>JAFTOB010000139.1 GCA_017451545.1 Clostridia bacterium
AAAATTCGCGACCGAGCGAATTTTGAAGGATAAACATCCCACTTAAATTAACCAATGCATTAAAGTTTCTTGGAGAGCTCGAGAACCTTCTTGCAAGAAGGTTCTCGAAAAAAATCTTTCAAATAAACTCCGATTTATCGGCGACATCCTCTCTCACAGCGAATTGCTCTGTCGGCTTATTTGCCTATAACGTGTTGGCGAGAGCCCCTTGTGGGCGCGGAAGATCTTTCTGAAATAGGCGGCAGTGTGAAAGCCGCAGGCGGCGGCGATCTCCTCCACCGACAGCTCGGTCTCCGAAAGTAGAGCCGCCGCGCGCTCTGCTTGAAGCTCCTGCTTCAGCTCCACCGGGGTTTTGCCCACGTTCTTGCGGAAAAATCCGTAAAGCGAGGACTCGCTCATACCGAGATGCCGAGAGAGCTCGGGCACGCCGAAGTCGAGATGCCCCGTAATATAAGACCGTACTGCCTCAAAGAGCTTGTCCTCGGGGCTTTTGAAATCCCTTACCATATTGGGGATCACCCGGGCGGCAAAAAGGTAGAATCTGCCCACCGATTCTATGGTCGCCGCTCCCTTCCCCACACTCCGCAAAAGCTCGCGAGCCTCGCCGTCGGCCTCGACCCTCTGCATAGCAAAGCGCATGGGCGGATCGAGGGGCAGATATGAAAAGCCGTAAGACTCCCATTCCACCTTGCCGCTTTCGTCGGGCGACCAATAAGAGTGGTATTTCAGCCCCCGCGGCAGGTAGAAAATATCCCCTGCCCCGACGGTTATCTCACTGCCCGACAGCGGAACGATCCTGCCCGCTCCGCTTTTCATCTCGGCGAAGAAATAAAGATCGATGCCCCTCGAATTATCGGTATGACGAGGGGTGCGGTGAGTTATGGTCTGAAATTTGAAGGAATTGCAGAAATTTATATTATCCATCGAAAAAACCTCGCAAAAACGATAAAAAATTGCAGAATAGTATACTATGAGTGCAGTATAGCATATTGCGCCGCCCTTGTCAAGATGTTATAATAGAAAAAAACACATAGGAGATTAATATGAACAGATCAATATATTTCACCGCCCCCTGCGTGGTGGAGATCCTTGACAAGGAAATTCCCACACCTGCCGCCGACGAGGTGTTGGTCAAGATCAACCGCACCACCATCAGCGCGGGAACTGAAAGAGCAAACCTTATCGGAGATCCAAACGTCAACTCCACAAAGCCCGGATCGGTCGAATTCCCCAGACGGGGCGGATACAGCGCGGCTGGAACCGTTGTTGCCGTCGGCGCCGATGTGACCTCCCACAAGGTCGGCGACCGTGTTGCCTGCTCATGGACTAAGCACGCGGAATACTTCGCAGTGCGCGAGTCTCGTGCGTACAAGCTCCCCGACAGCGTCAGCGATGCAGAGGCCGCTCTCGTTCACATTGCCACCTTCCCGATGGCGGCTATCCGCAAATGCCGCCTTGAAATAGGCGAGTCGGCCATCGTTATGGGACTCGGTGTGCTCGGCATCCTTGCCGTGGAGCTGCTTCACGCGGCGGGCGCGGCACCCATTATCGCCGTCGATCCCGTTCCCGAGAAGCGGGAGCTTGCGTTGAAGCTGGGCGCGGACTACGCCCTCGACCCCTTCGCACCCGATTTTGCAGATCGAGCAAGAGAGCTTTCGGGTGGCGGCGTAAAGGTTGCCATTGAGGTGACAGGCAAGGGTCAGGGCCTCGATATGGTGCTCGACTGCATGGCGAGATTCGGCAGAGTTGCCCTGCTCGGTTGTACGCGAAGCTCGGATTTCTCCATAGATTATTACAGAAAGGTCCACGGCCCGGGCATCACGCTCGTCGGTGCTCACACCGATGCCCGCCCCAAGAAAGAGTCCTCTAACGGCTGGTGGACAGAAAAGGACGATGCCGAGGCTATCATCAAGCTCATTGAGCTCGGCCGCCTCAATTTCAGTGTACTTGTGGAGGAGGTAGCATCCCCCATCGATGCCCCCGCGATCTACGACAGACTTGCAAAAAGCCCCGCATTCCCGATCGTTCAGTTCGATTGGACAAAATTGGAGGAAAAATAAAATGAATAAGATCAGAATAGCCCAAGTCGGCACCGCACACGATCACGCAAAGGCCACTATGGAGAGCCTGCTCCGCCAGCCCGATATCTTCGATGTTGTCGGCTACTGCATCCCCAACCCCGGCTTTGACCACGTTATCAAGGAGCATCACTATGATTTCTCGGATCTCGGAGTAAAGGAGTACACTCTCGAAGAGCTTCTAGCAATGGACGATCTCGATGCCGTCACCGTGGAGTGCGAGGAGGAGAACGCCACCCGCTTTGCGCAAATGTTCGCAGACAAGGGCGTACACATTCACCTTGACAAGCCCGGCAGCCACGGCTCGGAATCCTTTGAGAAGTTGGCGAGAACCCTCGAATCCAAGGGGCTCGTCTTCCACCTCGGTTATATGTATCGCTACAATCCTCTCGTTATGAAGGCTCTGGATATGGTGAAAAACGGCGAGCTCGGCGAGATCTGCTACGTCGAGGCGCAGATGAGCGTTCACCACGACAAAAAACGCCACGAGTGGCTCCGCAAATTCAAGGGCGGTATGATGTTTTTCCTCGGCTGCCACGACGTTGACCTTGTCGTACAGTTTATGGGCCGTCAGCCCGATGAGGTCTTTCCCTTTAACGGTACGTCCTGGCAGAACGGAGTCGACGTTGAGGACAACGGCTTTGCCGTGCTGAAATACGGCAACAACGCCTCCTTCGTCCGCACCTGCTCGGCCGAATACGGCGGCTTTGACCGCCGCCAGCTCGTCGTCTGCGGCACCAAGGGAAGCATCGAATTCCACCCCATTGAGTACAACGCAGGCCCCGGTGTTCTCAAGAGCATCGCATATCTGACAACCGATAAGGAGGAGAACGGCAAGCCCTTCTCCAATGACGTGGCCACCCGACTTGAAAGCGAGCCTTACGATCGCTACGACACCATGATGCGCTCCTTTGCGGAGTACGTAAGAGGCGAGAAGAAAAATCCCAATACGTACGACTACGAGATCGCGCTCTTCAAGACCTTTATGAAGGCCTGCGGCGCGGAATAAGCTTAAATTGAATCAGAAAACCCCTCCGATAGGCTGGTTCTCATAAGGAAGTTTGCTCATAAGAGTTAAATTTGATCTACAGAAACAAATAGATAACCCCGACAGATTTCAGAGACCTGTCGGGGTTATCTTATATTTCAAAAACCATAAAATCTTGATCTCGAAGTTTAATAATTTTTTGTTCTCCTGCCTCGATTAAAGTCCTATAGTCTTTTTCTCTCAAATCCGAATAATGACATATTAAAATGCCGTCAAATAAACATAATCCGGAAAAATCCGTTAAGCCATATGTGTCAACATCATACTTGGCTACATGTTGAATAGAGCGAGAAGCAATATGCGCACCGGCACTACCGCCGATATACATTGCTCCGCGAGACAAGCAGTCAAGTATCACCTTTTCCGCTCTTGATTCTTTAATTCTTTTCAAGGTTCCAAAAGTGTTTCCACCGCTGATGTATATAACATCTATATGAGTATTTACATCAAATTCAGCAGGAGAAAAATAATTAAAAACATATATGTTTTCTTTGGAAAAACCAAATTTCGAAAGACGCTGATAAAATTTTATGCTTTTTATTGCTTCTTCTGTGGCTTTTTAATTTGGAAAGTACAATACCTTGCATTGATCAACCGGACATGGTAAATTGTCATATATGTATTTAGCAGAATCACTATTCCTGAAGTCGCATGATGATAATATAATTTTTGCCATTGATATATCAATCCTTTATCTCGCTAGTTTCGCATTTGTATTACAAATGCATCGGGCTATGCCCATACCCCTATTCTTGTTTTGCTTTTATCGTTTTTAATGAGGATATTAACATCCTTCGTATTGCACCGCAATCGTTCTGAATAGACTTATATATTGCTTCTTCGATACAACCCGTTTCATACAAAAGCTCAAGCCAATATTCTGTTTCATAGCATTCCTTTTGAGCAATTTCAAGTTTAGATATAAAGTCCCTTATACCTTGCGCATATTGTGCTTCGTGAATATTGGCACCGATAGAAGTGCCGGAACGTAACAATTGGTTTACAAGCACCATTTCGTTGTGTTCCGCTTTCATATTACGGCAGAGGAAAACAATACTTTTAGCAAATTCCTTTGCTTTATCTCTCATAATACTGTTAGACATAACATCACCTCTAAAGATATTATACAACAAAACTGAAAAATCGTCAAGTTATATTCCGACTGCGTCGGAGTGATATTATTGCTGTCGCAATAGTGATATTGAAGCCTGACGGCTTCAGTGATATTTTATTCGCCCCTTTAACTTGCGAAGCAAATATCACTCGGCGAAAGCCGAATATCACTGCGAAGCAATAGATCTCGCCGCAGGCGAATAAAACTGCGAGACTTCCTTATGAGAAGTCTCGCATCGGAGGGGTTTTCTTGTTATCTGTAATAAACGTAATAAACGATGATGGTGCGCTCGACGCCGCCGTGCTCCTTATCGGGGCCCGTGATGATCACGCCGTCCTTTGAGAGAAGCTCGGCCGCGTTCATTGTGGCCACGTTGGTGCGGAAGAGAATGTCCTGCGAGGCAAAGACGATCAGCTCGTCATTGCGCAGGGCAAGCGCGCCCTCTCGGCCTATGACCTCGTCCACGTTGTCGATGCGCTCGGTCACGTATTTAACGTGATGCCCCACGATCTTTGCCGCCATTTCGCGGCGAAAGCTCAGGCTGTTGGGGTCTTTTTTTCTTTTCCAGAACATCATTTCACCTCCGAAAGGATAACCGTTGTTTCGGGTGACACGGGGATCTCGTTTTCAAATTCCGCACCCGTCAGCTCGTCGCGCCAGCGGCCGGGCAGACCTAAAATATGTGTGCCGCCTCGGTTTGAAGCCACGACCACGCGATCGCCCGCCTTTTTGCGCTCGTAAGCAATGAAGCTGTCACTGTGGTCTATAAAACCAAACTCGCCGCCGGCGAAGGCCTCATGCGACGCGCGGATCTCACCGAGCTTTCGGTAATGGTCAAGAAGCTCTAAGTCCTCCCTGCCCCAGGGATAGGGCAGACGGCAGAAGGGATCGTGATAGCCCTCGACACCCGCCTCGTCACCGTAGTAGAGCGAGGGCACGCCATAGGCCGTATACTGTAGCGCGCTGATCATTTTCAGCAGCTTTTTCGCCTTTCCGCGTTGGGCAGCCGTCATTTTCTTCTGCGCCAGCTCATCGTTTGAAAAGCCCCGATCCTCGTCGCCGCCAAGCACGGTCATAATGCGCTCGGTATCGTGAGTGCCGACGATATTCATAAGCGAATCGCAAACGGCACGGGGATAGGAGGAATAAAGCTCGGTCAGCACGTTGTAAAGCCCCTCGCCGTCGCCGTACTTGGCGAAATTGATGAGCCCGTTTTTCAGCGGGTAATTCATTACCGAGTCGAGCTGTCGGCCGCGCAGATAGCGGCGGCGCTGACCGTAGGCCACCTTGTCGGCGGCGTTTTCCCAGACCTCGCCGATAATCAGAGCCTCGCCCTTAGACTCATCCTTGACCGCCGCGCGAAATTCATCGAGAAACTCGTCGCAAAGCTCATCGGCCACGTCAAGTCGCCAGCCGGATATTCCCTCGCGGATATATTTGCGCGCAACGCCGTCATCTCCCGTAAAGTAGCGGCGGCATTCCTCGTTTTTATGGTTCAGTCGGGGCATTATCTCAATTCCCCACCAACATTCGACCTCGCCCGCCGCGTTTCTGCAATAGCGGTCGCGGTAGCGGTCACCGCTGCCGTACCTACCGTAGCGGTCGAAAAACAGGCTGTCGTCGCCCGTGTGGTTGAAAACACCGTCAAGGATCACGCGGATCCCCCGCTCCTTCGCCGCGCGTATAAGCTCGGCAAAAGCCGCCTCGCCGCCAAAGCCGCCGTCGATCTTCATATAATCGCCGATATCGTACTTGTGGTTTGAGGCCGCCTCAAAAATAGGGTTCAGATAGATCACACTGACTCCGAGCTCCGAAAGTCTATCTAACTTTTGCGCCACGCCCCAAAGATTTCCGCCGAAAAAGACGTTGTTCTTGACGGGCGCACCGGGATATTCACCGTACTGCGGCACGCCGCCGTACCAATCGTCATTCTGCTCGCTGTCCTCGCGGTAATGCACCTCTCCCACACCTCGGAAAAAGCGGTCGGGAAAGATCTGATACATCGTGCCGCCGCGGAACCACTCGGGCGTATCAAAGCCCTGCTCGTAGATAAGCAGCCTGAAGCGCGCGTCGTCCTGCTCGGAGAGGATGCAATCCACGTTATTCACCGAGTGGGTATAGAGCATCCGCTCTCCCTGCGGCAAAAGGAAGCAATAATAGAGCAGCCCGTCGGTGCCGATAAGCTCCGCCGGGTCAATTTTAATCTTATAAGTATCTTTCTCACCGTCGGTGGAGGCAAACGCGGGCTCAAGCTCACGATCAGCGCCGCCGTCGGGGCAGATATGCATTTTCGGCACTCCGATGCCGAGGGTGCGGGGGATCTCAAGCGTAAAGCCGAGCTCCCCGCCCGAGGGGAATGCGCCGCGGCGCGGCGCATCCTCCCCGTTGAAGGAAATTTTAATATTTACAGTCATTTTTTAAGCTGTCCGAGGGTCTTGAGGCCCCAGATCTTGTCTGCGTACTCACCGATACTGCGGTCTGCGGCAAAGAAGCCGGAGGATGCAATGTTGATGAGCGACTTGCGGCACCAAGCGTCGCGATCCTGATAATCGCGGATGGCGCGGTCGTGAGTCATATTGTAGGACTCAAAGTCCGCAAGGCACATATAAGGATCGGCAATGCCGTGACCCGAAAGCAGATAGGTTGCGATGTTGGAGAAGGACTGACCCGCAAAGCCGGTGTTGAGGTAGTTGACGATCCTCGTCAGCTTCTCGCTCTTTACACAGTAAGCGGCAGAGTTGTAGCCATGAAGCCAAAGATCGTCGACCTCCGAGCAGGTGAGACCGAAGATATACATATTTTCCTCGCCTGCGGCGGCAAGCATCTCAACGTTTGCACCGTCAAGAGTACCGATGGTCATAGCGCCGTTCATCATAAACTTCATGCAGCCCGTTCCGCTGGCCTCCTTGCCTGCCAGAGAGATCTGCTCAGAGATCTCGGCCGAGGGAATGAGAGCCTCCGCCATGCTGACGTTGTAGTCCTCAAGGAAGACCACGCGCAGCTTTTCGCGGATGCGGGGATTCTGCTCGATATCCTTGCTGATATAGCAGATAAGGCGGATAATATCCTTTGCCAGCTGATAGCCCGATGCGGCCTTTGCGCCGAAGATATAGGTCTGAGGATAGATATCCAGATCGGGATTATCCTTCAGATCGAGGTAAGTGCCGATGATATTGAGGGCGTTGAGAAGCTGGCGCTTGTACTCGTGCAGTCTCTTGACCTGAACGTCGAAGATGGAGTGGGAGTCAAGCAGGATACCCGTCTTCTTATAAAGCAGGTTGGAGAAATTCTTCTTGTTTTCGTTCTTGATGGCGCGAAGCTCCTCGAGAACCGTTTTATCGTCGGCGTACTTTGCGAACTCGGCAAGCTCTACGGGGTTCTTGCGATAGCCCGAGCCGATGGTATCGTCAAGCAGACCTGCCAGGCGCGGGTTGGAATAGCAGAGCCAACGGCGGTGAGCGATGCCGTTTGTAACGTTCAGGAAGCGGTCGGGATACATACGGTAGAAATCCTTGAAGACCGTATCGGTCAGGATGTCCGAGTGGAGCTTGGAAACACCGTTGATAGAGTGCGAGCCGATGACCGAAAGGTTGGCCATTCTGACCTGACCGTAACCGAGGACGGCCATTTTGGAGATCCTCTGCCAGTTGCCGGGGAAAGCCTCCCAAGCCTCGCGGCAGAAGCGCTCGTTGATCTCGTGAATGATCTGATAGATTCTGGGCAGACGGAGTCTGAACAAATCCTCGTTCCATGTCTCGAGAGCCTCGGGCATAATGGTGTGGTTGGTATAAGAGGTGATCTTTACAACGTAGTCCCACGCGCGCTCCCAAGTGAAGAAATACTCGTCGATAAGTATTCTCATAAGCTCGGGAATGCAGAGTGCGGGATGGGTATCGTTAATATGAATTGCAACCTTTTCGGGCAGGTTATCAAGTGTTCCGTAAACGGCCATATGGTCGCGGATGATGCTCTGCACCGATGCGGAAACCAGGAAATACTGCTGAGTCAGGCGGAGCAGCTTACCCTGATAGTGATTATCCGAGGGATAAAGCACCTTGGAGATTATCTCGGCGTTGGTGCTCTCCTCAACTGCCTTTGCGTACTGACCCTGAGTGAACAGACCCATATTGAAGTTGACAATATCGCGTGCCTTCCAAAGTCTGAGCTGGCCGACGCCGCTGCTCTCGGCACCCGAGATCATCATATCGTAAGGCACAGCCTCAACGACCTCTGCGTCCTCGTAAACGATGTCACAGCGGCCGTCCTCGCGCCAATATTCACGTACCTTTCCTCCGAATCGGACGTTGAAGGTACGGTCGGTTCTCGGAACCAGCCAGACCTCGCCGCCGGGGAGCCATACGTCGGGCATTTCGACCTGAATGCCGTCGATTATCTTCTGCTTGAAGAGTCCGTACTCGTAGCAGATGGAAAATCCGATGGCGGGATAGTCGAGAGAGGCGAGAGAGTCCATATAGCAGGCGGCAAGTCTGCCGAGACCGCCGTTTCCGAGACCTGCATCGGGCTCGCACTCGTAAAGATCCTCGAGCTCGTAGCCCATTTCGGTGAGGACCGACTTATATTCCTCGGCGAGGCCGAGATTGCAAAGACTTGTCTTGAGCGATCTGCCGAGCAGAAATTCCATGCACATATAGTACACGCGCTTTCCGCCGTAGCGGTTGGTCTCGTTTCTGAAGTTGACTCGCTTTTCGGTAAGCAGGTCGCGGACGGTCATTGCCACCGCCTTGTACATTTGCTCACGGGATGCCTCGGCGGGCGTGCAGCCCAGAGAGCGCGAGAGCTTGATCTTGATGTTTTCCTTGATTTGCTGTGCGTTAGGTTTGAAATTCATTTGTTTTGTGTATCCTTTGTATAAATAGAGATTCATATGCCGGCGTACAGGTCGATGTACCTGTTAGCCGATGCGTTCCACGAAAAGTCCGTGGTCATAATTTTTTCAGTGAAGCGGGCTCTGATATCCGCGTCTCTCCAAACGGCCACCGCCGCGAGAGTGCGCTCGTAGAGCTCGTCTGCCGAGTAGTTGGCAAAGGTGAAGCCGTTGCCTTCGATGATTCCGTCGTGGTACCAATATCCCTTGATGGAATCGTAAAGTCCGCCGGTCTCACGGACGACGGGGAAGGTGCCGTAGTGGGAGGCGATCATCTGCGCGAGTCCGCAGGGCTCGCTCTTGGAGGGCATCATAAACACGTCGGCCGCCGCGTAAATACGCTTGGACAGATCGCGGTCGTACTGGATCAGCGCTTTCATCTTATCGGGGAAGCGAGCCTCAAGCTCGAGGAAAAATCTTTCGTACTTTTCCTCGCCCTTGCCGAGAACAACGAGCTGGATATCCTCGCGCAGGAGGGATGCGGCCACCTCGGCCACCAGATCCAGACCCTTGTGGGTGGCAAGGCGGGTGATGAGAGCCACCATGGGAACGTCTCCCCTCTCGGGCAGACCCGTCGCCTTCTGCAGAGCCAGCTTGTTCACTGTCTTGCCCTCGACTGCGGTGGTGCTGTTGTACTTCTCCACGATTGCGGGATCGCTGTGGGGATTATAATACTCATAGTCGATACCGTTGAGTATTCCGCTGAACTTGTACGCATAAACGTTGAGAATATGGGAAAGCCCGTGGGCGTTCTCGCCGCCCAGAAGCTCCTCGGCGTAACGGGGGCTGACGGTGTTGACGCGGTCAGCGCAAACGATTGCCGCCTTCATAAGGTTGATGCAACCGCCGTACTCCATAAGTCCCATATCCGCCCAATCCATCTCGAACACGTCGCTGAGGATGTTGGTATCGTACTTGCCCTGATACTCGATATTGTGGATGGTGTATACGGTCTTGATGCCGTAAAAGCCCTCCACAAGTCTGTACTTGCGGCAAAGGTAAACGATGGACATAGCTCCCTGCCAATCGTGGGCGTGGAGCACGTCGGGCTTCCAATCCATACGGCAGAGCATCTCGAGAACGGCCTTGCAGAAATACGCATATCTCTCGCCGTCGTCATACTCTCCGTAAAGTGCCTTGCGGCGGAAATAATACTCGTTGTCGATAAAATAGAAGGTGACACCGTCCTTTACCAGCGAATAAACGCCGCAATACTGGTTGCGCCAGGAGAGCCACATATCGAACTCCATGACCTTGGTCATTTTGGCGCGCCAGGCATCCGACACTGCGCTGTAAAGGGGCATAACCGCGCGAACGTCTCCCTCCTCGCCCAGCTCGGCCTTGATAGCCGCGGGGAGCGAGCCGAGAACGTCGCCAAGGCCGCCGGTGGCGGCAAAGGGCATTATTTCAGCACCGACAAACAGTATATTCTTTGCTGACATTATCAGATCATAACTCCTTTCCCGAGGAAGAACGGCATAGTCTCGTGACCCGAAAGGTTACGGCCGTCCTTGATCATTACGTTCTTGTCCGAGATCACGCAGTTAAGCGAAGCGTCGTCGCCAACGCAGGTGTCCTGCATCAGAATACAGTTGCGAACAACGGTTCCCTTGCCTACGCGTACGCCGCGAAAGAGAATGGAATTCTCAACTGTTCCCTCGATAACGCATCCGTCGGCCACGATGGAGTTCTTGACCGATGCGCCCTCAATATACTTTGTGGGAGGCGAGTTGCGGACCTTGGTGTATATGGGTCTGTTATCAACGGCGAAGAGACCGGCGCGGACGTCGGGCTCAAGCAGCTTCATGCTTGCCGAGAAATAGCTGGCAAGCGAGCCGACGAGGGAGTAATATCCCGCGTATCTGTAAGCCGTGACCTTCAGCTTGCCGATGTTCTTGACCACGATATCGCGGTAGAAGGAATTGTATCCGTGAGCCGCCGCGTCAAGCAACATCTTGTAAAGCAGCTGTCTCTGCATGACCATAACGTTCATGCTGATCTCGATCTGTCCCTGCTCCTCGGAGGCCATATACTCGCAAACGTCGGTAATATTGCCGTCGCAGTCCGCGGTGACCGTCTCGATGTCCTTGGACAGAGGATAGTATGCGGGATTGATCTTCTTTGTAACGATAGTGATATCGGATTTTGTCTTTCTGTGGGTCTTCAGCACGTCGGCGATGTCGATATTGCAGATAATGTCGCAATCCGACATAACGATGTACTCCTCGGTGCAACGTCTGATGAAGTTGAGCACGCCGAAAAGTGCCTCAAGACGGGTGGTGTAGAGCTTGTTTGCCGCCGCATTATCGTAAGCGGTGATAAAAGGGGGCAGGATCTTGATACCGCCCGAGCGGCGAGCCAGATCCCAGTCCTTACCCGTGCCGATGTGGTCGAGCAGGGACTGATAGTTGTTATGAGTGACGATACCGACCTTGTCGATACCTGCGTTTACCATATTTGAAAGAGGAAAGTCGATCAAACGGTACTTGCATCCGAAGGGTACGCTTGCGATGGTACGCATTCTCGTAAGCTCGGGGATTGTTGCGTCATGAATATTGGAAAAAATCAAACCGGCTGCAGTCATTTTCTGTTCCTCCTTCTATCAGTCTACCGAGACCATTGCGCCTGCGGCGATCTTATCACCGTCGGCAACGCGGACTCCGCGTCCGAGCACGGCAATGCCCGAAGCGGTGGCGCGATCCTCACCCACTGTGGCACCCTTGCCGATGACAGTCTCGCTGTCAACGATGGAATAAACTACGGTTGCGCCCTCCTCAATGACGGCGTCCTCCATGATCACCGAGTCGATGACCGTGGCACCGCGACCAATCTTAACGCCCGATCCGATGACCGAGTTCTTGACTGTTCCTTCGATCTCACAGCCCTCAATGATAAGAGAGTTGTCGATAACGGCCTCGCTTCCCACGTACTGGGGAGAGGAAGCGTAGTGACGGGAATAAATGCGCCATGCCTCATCGTTCAGCTCAAGCTCGGGCTTCTTGCCGAGAAGATCCATATTGGCCTCCCAAAGGCTGGAGATGGTTCCAACGTCCTTCCAATAACCCTCGAAAGGATATGCGAACATTCTCTCCTTAGCCGCAAGCATTGCGGGGATGATGTTCTTTCCGAAGTCCTTGGAGGACTCGGGGTCGGCCTCGTCGGCGATGAGATATTTCTTCAGCTTGTCTGCATTGAAGATATAGATACCCATGGAAGCGTTGGTGCTTTCGGGGTTCTTGGGTTTTTCGGCAAACTTGGTGATACGGGCATCCTCGTCGGTAGTCATAATACCGAAGCGGCTTGCCTCCTCGATCGGCACGTCAATGACGGCGATAGTGCAGTCGGCCTGCTTTTCCTTATGGTAAGCAAGCATCTTTGCATAGTCCATCTTATAGATATGGTCACCCGAGAGAATAAGAACGTACTCGGGATCGTATCGCTCAATAAACTCGAGGTTCTGGTAAATTGCATTGGCCGTACCCATATACCAGTCGGAGCGGGTATGACCCTGATAGGGCGGTAGGATCTTAACACCTCCATAGGTGCGGTCGAGATCCCAAGGCAGACCGTTTCCGATGTATTCGTTAAGCACAAGGGGTTGGTACTGTGTCAGCACTCCGACGGTATCAAAACCCGAGTTGACGCAGTTGGAGAGAGGAAAATCAATGATTTTGTACTTTCCTCCGAAGGATACCGCAGGCTTTGCGGTTTTTGTTGTCAGTGCATAAAGTCGGCTTCCCTGACCTCCGGCCAGCAGCATGGCAACGCATTCTTTTTTCTTGACCATGATGACCTCCATATATAATATTTTGCTCAGTTTTTTGAAAAATTGTGCACCCCCGGTGCGGGATATGAGAAATGTCACCTATAATTATGCCCTGTCACTCGGCGTGACATTCGGGCGCATTATTCGTCATCGGTAATAAGCAGAGTGTGCGGAAAGCTTTTTTTAAGCTCTGCCGCAAGCTTGCCGTAAAACTTTTTTTCGCTTTCGGTGCGCGACCACCCTTCGGGTCTGCACACGCGCAGGCCGTCTATGTGATATCTGTCAGCCCAAAAGCAGGCGTTTGAAATCAGAAAGGATCTCACTCCGTCCCGTGCCAGATCAAAGCGCGAAAATCGCGTGTCCCCTCCGCGGCGGGCGACTCTGTCCTCGTATAGAAGTGAGCCGTCATAAAGAGCAAGTCCTCTTTCGTGGCGTGAAAAGCAGACGGGAGACCAATCGAGTATTACCCCGACCCCCGCACGGTGCATATAATCAACGAGGGCGCAGAAATCGTCGGGATCGCCATATTGGCAGGAGGGCGCAAAAAACCCGGTCACGGCAAGACCCGTATCATCGCAGGGTGCCGACTCAAACACAGAGTGTAGCGCCACGTGGGTGTGACCCTCAGACTTGGCCTGCGAAACGATAAGGGGCGCGACCTCCGTATAGGCTCGGCAAGAGCCGTCCGGTCGCCTGCACCAAGCAGAAATATCGGCACTGTAAATACTGACGGGGGCGGTATTTGACGACGCGCGGTATGCGGTCCAGCCGCCGTCCTGCCAGACGTGGCGATTCTCAAAGAACCTTGCGGCTCCCTGCTCTGCACGCTCAAACCAAACACCGAAGGGATCGGTGCGGTAGAGCTCCTCGCCATCCGAGACAAGCTTGAACTTGTAAAGCGAGCCATACCCGAAAATATCCGAGTGCATCTCGCATTGCCAGATACCGCCGGGAGTTATCCTCGTCATGGGGAGCGACTCGCTCCATGAATTGAAGTCCCCAACCGCAAAGGCGGCAGCAGCTCTCGGAGCCCAGACTCGAAAGACGAAGTGATCACCCGATCGATGCACACCGAGGTATTCATAAACGCGATAGTTCGTCCCTCGGTGAAAGAGATAGGGCGCAAGCTCATATCTTTGTTGTCTCATAAAAACTCCCGTAATAAGTATGTCCGAAGCCGATGCCCGTCCGTATATTTATACTTATTTATTATATATTATATACCAATTCCGTCTTTTTTTCAAGGGGTTTGGTTAAAAATCTACATTTTCCATTATCAAACCGAATATTTTTGTGCAGTTTTATCACATTTTTACCAAAATATTAAGAAAAAATCATTTTCGGGTTGACTTTTGCCACCAAGCAGAGTAAAATATCCTCAGAAAAACCAAAAAAGGAGAAGGAATTCAATGAGATATCCCTTTGAAACCGAGAATATAATCGACGTCACAAAGGCGCCCTATTTTGCCGACAATACGGGCAAGACCGACTGCACCGCCGCCCTTTGCCGCGTTTTTGACGACCTGCTGGCACGCGAGCGCGAGGGCGTTGAAAAAACGAAAAACGATCTGATCCGATTGAGCAACAACTGCGAAAAGGAGTGCTACATCGGCTTTGAGGCCCGCGTCCGTAAGGGCTTTGTCAACGTAATCTTCCCGGAGGTCACGCCTCCCGCACGGATAATTTACTTCCCCGACGGCGAGTATCTGGTCAGCGACACCGTAAGCTACCGCGCCACCGATCTCTACAATATTTATAAGTCCCAGCCATTCTACACCCTCACGCGCGGCATCCACGTAATGGGCGAGAGCCGCGAGGGCACGGTCATTCGCCTTGCCGACAACGCCGAGGGCTTCAGCAAGGGCAAGACCAAGCCTGTGCTGGCCTTCACCATGGACGAGCGCGCCTGTGAGATCGAGCGCAGTAACATCTCACAAATGAACACCTGCGTGGATCTGACTATTGATTGCGGACACGGCAATCCCGACGCCGTGGGCCTGCGTTTCGTGGCAAATAACGCAGGACGTGTTGAAAATATGACCTTCCGCGCCGAGAGCGGAGTGGCCGCGCTGGAGCTCGTAGCCTCCACCGAGGGCGTGTTCCGCAACATCTCGGCCGAGGGCTTCGGCATCGGCGTGTACGCACACTCCACCTCTATGTGCGTGTTCGACGGCTTGAACCTCAACGTCAGTGAGTGCGGCGTAAAAGTCACAAAATCCAAGACCGTTTTCAGAAAATGCACCTCGGGCACGGCTCCCTTCTTTGCCGCCGAGAAGCTCGATCTCGATATGAGCAAGCTGGACGATACCGCGAAAAAGCTGAACGACCCGGGATACGGCGGCACGCATATCTTCTTTGGCGAGGCCGAAAATATAGGCTCTGCAAACGGCAAAATCTATCTCGAGAAAGAGCCCCGAGACGGCGACATTCCCCGCTATGATTTCGCTCTGACCCCCGAAAACTGCGCACGGGTCGACGATTTCGGAGCTGTTGGCGACGGCGAGACCGACGACACGGCGGCGATCCAACGCGCCCTTGACAGCGGCAAGCCCTGCGTTTTCTTCGGCGGCCGACACTACCTCGTCAACGGTCAGGTGCACGTCCCCGCCCACGTAAAGCTCATCGATTTTATGTTCTGCGACTTCTTCGCGGGCAAGGATCTCAAGGCCGGCAAATATCCTACATTCCTCGTCATCGACGAATACAGCGACGAACCCCTTTGCCTTGAGCAGCTTTACTCCTTTGAGCAGCTTTGCGGACATTTCAGGTTCATCGGTCACGATTGTGCCCGCGATCTCCGTATGCGCGACCTGCACACTCAGGCGGCGGCGCTCTATCTGGGCGGTAAAAACAACGCCACCGTGTATTCGGACAACTGCGTCTGCACCACAGGCTCTTATTCCATGAGCACCATCCTCGCGCGCGAGGGTGAGCCCGACGATTACTACACCGAGATCCCCTTCGAGCTTCACGGTCAGCGAATGCTGGCGTACAATATGAACCCCGAGCGTGCCGATATTGAGGTACTCAACGACGGCGGCGATCTGACGGCCTACTGCCTCAAGACCGAGGGCCCGGGCACGGCCGCGAAAACAATAAACGGCGGCGTAACCCGTATTTACAATAACTCCTCGGCCATCGGCAACGCGGCGGCAACGAATCCCCTTTTCGCCGACGATGCCACGTCGAATACCCTCGTCCTCGGCGGCTCGGCCTTCGGCCTCGGCCGTGAGCCCTACCTCGAGTACCGCCGCATCTACGAAAAAGAAGGTCAGCCCGACCTCCTCCGCGAGGGCACGGCCAACCCCTATATTTTCGATCTCAATAAATAAAACTCAAGGGACTGCACCGTCGGCGCAGTCCCTCTTATTTGTTCATTTCAGGGTTGTCGGTTCGCTCAAGAAGATAATCAATAGAGACTCCAAAGTAGTCGGCAAATCGGATCAGGGTCGCGTAATCGGCTTCCCTTTCTCCCGTCTCGTAGCGGCTGACGCTGTTCTGATTCATATTGAGATCCATTGCCAGCTTGAGCTGTGAGATATTTCTCTTTTTTCTCAATTCTTTCAGTCGCAAAATTATCATCACCTCTTGACATTATTATACCAATTTGGTATAATACAAATATACCGTTTTGGGATATTTGCCATCTCAATACGATCAATTTTTAAAAAATGGCAAGAAAGGATGAAAAAAATGAAGCTTTTAAAACCTCTGTGCGCCGCACTGGCCCTCTCGACCGTGCTATCCCTCGCAGCCTGTACCGTTGAAACGGGCATGAATAGCGATCTCACAATCGATATTGAATCAACAATCACCGATTCAAATCCCAGCATCACAACAAAGCAACCGACAGTACAGGATCCCAATTATCCTACCGATCCCGGAACGGAGGACACACCGGCGATCAAAGAGATTGAGCAGAAGCCTAGAATTGAACTTGTCGGAGCCTTTACGAGCGGGCTTGCTTATTGTGAATACGGAGAACCATCAGGCAAATACGGATATTTCACATCAAAGCGCGCTTGGATAGATGTTAATGGAAAAATTGTTCTTGACAATGTAGACTATTCCATATGGAAAGACGTCACGTGGGGCAGTTACACCAATTTCGTGTCATTCGACGACGACACACCCGACGGCCTATATAATGCGAAGGGAGAGCTTATGGCGGCCGTCCAAGATTATCACGAGCTTATTGAGAACGATGACGGATATTATTGGACTGTAGAAAGCGAAGAACATCTTTCCGGAAACATTTATAAGATTACCTGCTACGATGAATTTGGAACGAAGAAATTCTCGCACAGCAACATCAAATCCTACAAAATTTTCCCATTCTATTATGGTCGTACTATCCTTCAAATGGATGACAAAGCATATCTTATAGATGGCAACGGCAACGAAATAGAAGCAGATTTTTCGGAGATCCGCAAGTTTTACAATGACAGCGATTCTGTAAAATATTCAATCGTATCTGTAGCCGATCGGAGTTTTACGCAAGCCGGTAATATCATAATTTTGAGAGAAATAAATTCCAATCAAAGTTATACAGAACGAGTCTATTTAGATTATCAAAGCCTTAAAGTATACTCGGAACCACAAAATAATATATTGAATTACGATATTAAATCCGTACCGGAGTTCAAAGACGCCAAATACTCAGAACACCGCATTTCCTCGGACGGAAAATACGTACTTGTCATATTAACAAGCCAAAGCGACGTGAGATTTTACGCCCTGACCGACCGTGACGGAAATATCATAATGCATCCGGTCAGCAAGAAATTTAGCTTGGAACAGGTTTATACAGGAAATAACACCGAAAATCAAAATTTTAATACTCTTCTCATGGATCATTGCTATGCCAAAGATCCTGCAACCAACTTCGTTGGATTTATAGATACCAAAGGTAATTGGGCAATCTCTGCACAATTCGATGTAATCAAAAAATTTGTTGACGGCATCGCACCCGCGCAGGATCCCGAAACGTATAAATGGGGATATATTGACACATCCGGAAATTGGATAGTATCCCCGATTTACACCCAGTGTGAACCGTTCTCTGGCGGATACGCAACAGCATACGATATGCATAGTCAAAAAATTTTCGTATTGGATAAAAGCGGAAAAATTATTATTGAAGGTTGTACCAGATAAAATACATAGAGCGGATCGGAAATGCCGATCCGCTCCTTTTTCTTTATATTATAAGAAAATTGACGCCCTCAAGGGCTTCGGGCGAGGAGAGTGCGCCGATGCGCAGGCCGTTGGCCTCGGCAACGGCGGTGGGGTCGGCGGCGTATTTTTTCGAGATGCTCCAAAGGCTCTCACCCCGCGGCACGTAGACCACCGAGTAAAGGGGGTGCTCCGCGTCAAGAGGATCGCCAAAGCCTGCACGGGTCACGGCCTCAAGCTTGCTCTCGCTCTGTATTCTCACGGCCGCCGAGATCTCGGCATCGGCCATCAGAGTGTTCCCGTCGCCGCGAACACGCACAGCGTGGCAGGAAAGCTTCGCACTGTGGTCGCCGGCCTCGTTGCCCTCCACGCTGCCGAACTCGTATCTGAAGGGGAGCTCAAACTCGCGGCAAGAATACTCTTCCCCGCCGAGCAGAGCGGAAAAACGGCATTTTCCCGTCAGAATATACCGCCCGTTCTCGGCCATCAGCTCCTCGGGCTCGGCGGTTGCGGTGGCGTAAACGATCCCGTAATTTTCGGGCAGACCCGACAGCTCGACCGAGCCGCTGACCGTAAAGTTACCGATACCGCAATACTCGGCCACTGCCGTCTCTATCTGCTCACTCTCGACCTCACAGCACTGACGGGTGGAGTAAACGTCTCGCGTCAGCTTTACGGGCAGATTTCTCTGCGCCTCGCCGAAAAGCGAGAGACGTATGCGACATTCAAGCCCGTTTGCCGCAGGCTCGGTGCGTATTTCGGGCACACAGCCCCAGGCGCGGCAATCCCAGCCGTCGCCCGAAATATCCGCGGGGATGACCGACTCAAAGGGAAGCTTGCGCTCGGTTTTATGGAGCTCGCCATCCTCGCTTTCGCTGAAAATGCTCAAAAGCAGATTACCCGAGCAAAGGATGCCACCCTCGCGCGGCGCGACTTGCGACATCAGCACCGTGGCGTCGGCCAGCGCGACACGCGGATCGATAACACCGTTCAGCATTTCTGTGATCTCGCCCGGATCATCGTCGGCATAGACGGTCTCGGCCACGGGGCAGGTCTCGGTGAGCCTGACTATTCCCTCCTCCGCCGCACCGACAGTCTCCACGTCAACGTCCCTCTCGGCGGTGGCGGTTATGCGGTGACGAAGCCGACAGCGGATATTCAGCTTTCTCGGAGCAGTCACCCGCCCCACGATGCTCTCGATCTCAGCCTCGTCGAAGGCGCGAAGACCGTCGCGCTCATCCCCCTCAAGCTCGGCCGCCGCCTCGTACATCGAGGTCAGATCCACCGAGTAAAGCTTCCCGTCCCCGCCCACGTAGAGCACGTGATAGACCGCATCGCCCGAAAACTCGGCACTGCCGCCGCCCGTGTAGACCGCGGGAGCGGGGAGAGAGGCCGTGATCTTCAGAAGTCTGCGTATCTCGGCGCGGTAATCGGGCAGAGTAAAATCGTCCGAAAGCTCGGTAAGCAGGGTTTTATCGCACACGGGTACGCGTATTTTGTCGACGGCGCGGGCAAAAATCATTTCGTTGTTATTGATATCCATAGATCTCATCCTTTCAAAATTCTTTCGGTAAAATCTATGAAAAAGGGCGCGTCTTTATGACTCGCCCCCGAGATATCTCTCGTAGTAAAACAAATATTGCTGTGCAATGCCCGCATACGGGCCAAGCTCCGCAGGCTCAAAGCCGGGAGCAAAATATTTTTCCATGACCCGACGGATCCACACGTCCACGGGGAAGGCATCGTACTTTCCGAAGCCGAAAAGCAGCGAGCAGGCCGCCACCTTGGGGCCGATGCCCTTGACCTCGCAGAGCTTTTTGGCACAGTCTGCGGTGCTGTCGAGCTCCTCAACGGCCGACAGATCAAGCCGCCCGTCAAGAACGCGCGCCGCCGCATCGGCAAGATACTTGGCGCGGAAGCCGGTCTTGAGCTCGAACATTCCTCGCTCTCCCGCCTCGGCAACAGCCTGCGCCGTGGGGAAGGCGTAATTGCCGCCGCCCAGATGCTCGCCGTACCTTTCGGACATAGCGGCGATTATCTTCTTTATGCGCGGAATGTTGTTGTTCTGCGAAACGATAAAGGAGCAAACGGCCTCCCAGGGCTCCTGGCGCAAAATGCGGATACCGCGGCCGAACTCAATGGCGTTTTTCAGCGCAGGGTTGTCCGAGCGCGACAGAATATCGGCGTTGACGGCAGAATAGTCCACGTCAAGCCCCAGATATCTTTTCCAGATCCGCTCGTAATCCTCAAGATCCGAGCCGTATATGTAAAGCTCATCGCCCTCCACGGCAAATGACACAGCCCGACCGTAAGCCACGCCGCCGAACTCGGCTTCGTGGTCGCTGTCCCGAACGCGGTCAAAGCGGAAGCACTGTCCGCAATCGAAGGTCTTTTCCACCGACAGCTCGCCCTCGAGCTTTATTTTGACAAAATTCTTCTGTTTTTCAAAAGTCTGCATAAAATCCTCAAAAAATATTATTTTTACCCTTGCAAGAAGGTATAGAAGTATGTTATAATATATATTGTACACCTAAATGTCGATTTTTGCAAGTAATTTTTGAAAGGAAGCCGTAAATGGAGCAGATCTATACAATACCGGTCAATGAGGCCTTTGAAAAATCCCGCGACGACCAAGCCTGCGGTTGCCCCCTTTGCACCCTTTGGCGGATGCTTGAGGAGAACGAGCTGGATCTGATCCTCGGTGCCTCCATGATGGAGCCCGACGTGCGCATCCAGACCAACAAGACCGGCTTCTGCAAGACACATTACGATATGATGTTCGTGCGCAAGAACCGCCTGAGCATGGCGCTGACACTTGAATCCCACCTTGACGAGCTTCGCGGCGAGATCAAGGGCGGTCTCATGGGCAAGCCGGGCGAAAAGACGGCTTCGCGCATCGCAAAGCTTGAAGAGTCCTGCTACATATGCGGCCGCATCGAGTACAATTTCAGCCGTATGCTCAACACGGTGGTCTATCTTTGGGAGACCGATCCCGAGTTCCGCATAAAATACGCACAGCAGCCCTACTTCTGCCTGCCCCACTACCGCCGCCTCATTGAGACCGCGCGCGCCAAAATGGGCAAAAAGGCGCTGTCCCCCTTCATCAAGCAATCGGCCGAGATCGTTGAGGAGTATTTCGATACCCTGCGCGAGGACGTGAGCTGGTTCTGCAAAAAGTTCGATTACCGCTACGAGGAAGAGCCCTGGTATAACTCAAAGGACGCCGTTGAGCGCGCGATGAAGTTCCTCTGCTCAGACCTCCATCACCCACCGGAGAAGAAAAAATAATGTTAGATCTACTTGACCTTCAAAAGCATTTTATACTAACCCACCTGAAGGCAGGCGACGCGGCCTGCGACTTCACAATGGGCAACGGCTACGACACCGAGTTTCTCTCAAAGACCGTGGGAGAGAACGGCAGGCTCTGGGCATTCGACATCCAGCAGCAGGCCGTGGATTCCACCTCACGCCGCCTGAAGGACACGGGCTGCCCCGAAAATTACACCCTGATCTGCGATTCCCACCACCGCGCCGCCGAGTACGTTGAGGGGAAGATCAAGGCAGGTATGTTCAACCTCGGCTGGATGCCGGGAGGCGACCATACCATTACCACGATGCGCGCCACCACCCTGCCCGCCATTGAGACGGCCATCTCGCTCCTTGATCACGACGGCGTCATCACCGTGGCCATCTATCCCGGGCACGAGGAGGGAGACCTTGAGGGCAAAATGGTGGAAGAATATCTGAGCACGCTCAGCAAATACCGCTACTGCGTGACCAAAATAAAGATCATAAATTCACCCACGTCCCCATACTTTTTTATTATAGAAAGCAAATAAAGGAACAGGAAAATGAATAATCAGAACGTAATAAAGAAAAGAAGCAAGGCATACACCCTCTGCTATATCGCCGTGGCCGTACTTACCGTCCTCATCGTAGGATGCATCGTCGCCGCCATTGTCATTGGCACACTGAATACGGGTGTCAACCCCACCGAATACTCTCTCAAGATCAACGGCGAGGAGACCGACGCGCTGAAGAACGAGAACGGCACCGTTATGGTAAATATCGACAAGCTCACCGAACTCCTCGATCTGACAAAATCGGGCGAGGCCGCCACTCCCAAATATTCCAACTCCCTTGGAGATTACGTTAAGTTTGTCAACGGCGAAAGCTACGCCTACGTGCGAGATGCATTCTCGGCATCCGAGATGAAGGTCAACCTGCCCGCCGCCGTAACCGCCAACCGCGAGACCTGCCTCGTGCCCCTCGATACCGTGTCCGCCATCTTCAGCGGCATCAGCGTGACCGTGGACGGACCGAGCATCTCCATCAACAGAAGACTTGTTACAGGAAGCACCACCAAGTACGAGAAGGTGGAGATCCGCGCCAAGAGCTCGGACCCCCTCAGTATGGTGCTTGAGCTCACACCTATTATGGAACAGTACGAAAAATTTCTCAATCCCGCAGACCGCGACGCTTTCCTGATCCTCGCAAACAAAGAGAACCCTCTCGGCTCCTCCTATGCTCCCGACGATCTTGTGGATCTCAAATCAATGGAGGGCTACGGCGACGAGCAGATAGTCAACGACGGCGCCCCCAACTCCCAAATGCGCCTTTACGCCGCCAACGCGCTGAAGGCAATGATCCTCCAGCTCCGCTCCGAGGAATACGTCAACATCTTCGCCCAGAGCGGATACAGAACCTATGAATATCAGGAAAATCTCTTTGAAAAATACGTGGCCGAGGAAATGGAAAAGGACAGCTCCCTGACCCGCGCCGAGGCCGAGGAGATCGTTCTGACCTACTCCGCCAAGCCCGGCACCTCCGAGCATCAGACCGGCCTTTGCATCGACCTGATCGACGACCGCTACAACACTCTTGAGAACCCCTTCACCAAGAAGCTGGGTATGGAGTGGCTGGCCGAGAACGCATGGAAGTTCGGATTTATCCTGCGCTATCCCGAGGGTGCCGAGGATATCACGGGATACTCTTACGAGTCCTGGCACTTCAGATACGTGGGCCGCTACCACGCCGAGCGAATCACCGCTCTCGGCATAACTCTCGAGGAATACCTCGAGGATTACTACGGAAAGTAAAAAAGCAAGCAATACTTGACAAAGAAGCAAGCGATCTTTGCTTGCTTTTTTGTTTTCACGGTGCTATAATGAGATCACAAAATAAGAAAGGAAGCACCAAATGAAAAAGCTTTTAACCTCCCTGCTCTGCGCCGCCGCGCTCACGTCCGCTTTGACGCTTTGCGCCTGTCATTCGCAGAACGGCACACCGCAAGTCACCGAGCCCGATGGCACCGTAGATCTCGCCCGTATAGAGGAAACGGTCATATTGCAGACCGCTGACCGCACAGAAACCCTTATCCGCAGCTTCGATTCAAACGGCCGCCTGACGTGGGAGGAGACAAGATGCGTTTTCAAGGCCGAAGATCATAATGGAACTCTCGAATCCACCGTCCATTATTACGAAAGCGGAAGAGTGAGACTCGAAAGCATATGTGAGAGGCGCACCTATCCGCCCGAGGACGGGAAGACGGTATCTCGCACCGAGGAGGACGAAACTTCGGTCAGCTATGCAGACACCGAAGGGCACGAAATTACCCGGAAGTATATCAATATTCACGGTCAGCGTTGCCGTATGGAATATTACACCACCGTAACCGACGGCTCGGGCAACGCTAAAACCTATCTTTCAATGCTGAAAAACGACTACTCCTTCAGCCGCGCCGGTGAGACGTGCTGGGTCACAGAATACGACGAGAACGGAAACGAAATAAGCTCCTACGGCATCGGAGTGAAATAACAGCAAGCATTAAAGCACAAACCGCTTTTTCTATCAACAATGGAAAAAGCGGTTTTAATTATTTTCATTAAATTGACAGTCCGAAAAATCGGAGTTTGAAATTTAAGCTAAACTCATTTTTGAAAGTTTTGATAAAACTTTTTCAAAAGTTTTTCGGGAGCCGGCGCCGAAACGCCGGTCGCGCGTCGCAACGCGCGAAATACCCCTTTTTGCGTCTCGGAAAAAAGAAGCGAAAAATTGGGTATGGAGCGAAGCGCAATACCTAATTTTTGGCTTGT